>DXEI01000038.1 GCA_019115045.1 Candidatus Gemmiger excrementipullorum
ACGGCGTGCAGCGTGCCGCCGTCGTAGGTCTTGTAATAGTAGGTGCGGGTTTGGGCGTCAAAACAGCAGCTGTAGACCGTTTCATCCCAACGGCCTTCGGCTGTGCGCACGCTGCCGCGCACCATGGCCACAGCATCCAGCATATGGAAAAACTGCACGACCTGCGCCGGGCGCTCGCCGTCAAACACCGCGTGGGCGCGCAGGTAGGCCGCCCGCACAAAGCGCGCCGCGGGCGACGCCCCGCCCGGCAGCCCCAGCCCGCCCAGCCCCTGGCCGAACACATCCAGCGCGATGCCGGGGGTGACGGTGTTGGGCGGCGTGGCGGGCCCGACGCCGCGGTACTGCGCCAGGTTGGCGCGGTGGAAGGGGTAGGGCGGCTCGTTCGTCAGCACGCCGGTGTCGTCGCCGTACAGGCGCAGCCCGTCGGCGCGCGGCTCAGCCGCCAGTACGCCGTCGGGCCCGGCCACCTGCCAGTGCAGCGGGGCCAGCGGCCAGCCCGGGGCAAACGGCTCGGCCGCCAGCCGCACCGTTTGCAGCAGTGCGCGGGCCTCGGCCACGGTGGCGCACTGCCCCAATACCAGGGGGATCAGCTCATACGGCGCCACAAAGCGCGCCCCCGGCACCGGCGCGTCAAAATACTGCGCGCTGGCGGGGAAGTACAGCCCCGCCATATACAGGCCTTTTTCGTTGGCGGCCTCGGCAAATAGCGGCGTATTGCCCGCGGCATTGCCCATGCCCACCATGGCGTAGTGGCGCGGCAGCACCGGCAGGTGCCGGAAGGCAAACGCCAGCCCCCGCGGGGCCAGCAGGACCTGCTCGTCAAAATGGGTGTCCAGGTCCAGGTTGCGGCCGTACAGCGCGTGTTCCGGCAAGGCAAGGCTCGTACACATCGTACACCTCCGGGCGGGGCGCGGGCGTCGGCCCGCGCGGTGGGGTTCGGTATGCTTGCAGTATGGCCCGCCGCAGGCGCGCAAAATCAGCGCCCTGCCTGCAAAAACGCGCTGCTTTGGTTGACGCCTCTGCCGCGCCGTGCTATACTGAAACTACTATTTTACACAAAGCTGGAACCTGCGTATGAACCGTCCCGTGTAAAACTTGCCTTTCTGCGCCAGGCGCAGCGCCCGCTGCGCCCGGTTTGCTGTGCCCCCGTACAGGGGCTTGAGCGAGTTTTATAAAAAGGACGGTCTTTTTTTGTGCAAAAACGCAATCTGTACCTGATGTACGCCATCGCCCTGCTGCAGGGCATGGTGTTTTACGGGCCTGTCGCCACGCTGTACCGGCAGGCGCAGGGCGTCTCGATCTTTGAGATCACGCTCATCGAAAGCATCTCCTACGCGCTGTGCATCGCGCTGGAGGTGCCCTGGGGCATGGTGGCCGACCGCATCGGCTACAAGCGCACGATGCTTTTGTGCTGCTGGCTGTACTTTGCCTCCAAACTCGTATTTTGGCAGGCGTCGGGCTTTGGCGGCTTTCTGGCCGAGCGCGTGCTGCTCAGCGTCGTCATCACCGGCATGTCGGGCGTCGATACCAGCATCCTCTACCTCTGCGCCGGGCCGCAGCAAAGCCAACATGTGTTCGGCGTCTACAACAGCCTGGGCGAGGCCGGTATGCTGGGCGCGGCCGCGGTGTTCACGCTGTGCGTGGGGGACGATTACCGCCTGGCTGCGCTGCTGACGGTGTTCAGCTACGGCGCGGCGGCGCTGCTCTCGCTGGGTTTGGCCGAAGTGCGCCCCGCCCCCGCCGCGCAAAACGCCCCGCGGGAACCGTTTGCCCGCACGCTGCGCGCCACGCTGGCCGCGCCGGGGCTGCTGGCGTTCCTGGTGGCCGTCGGCCTGCTGACCGAAGTCCACCAGACCGTGACGGTGTTCTTGAACCAGCTGGAATATGAGCGCTGCGGCATGTCCAGCAGCGCCATCGGCGCGGTGTACATCGCCGCCACGCTGCTGGGGCTGGTGGGGGCGTTCTCGGCACGGTTCACGCGCACGGTGGGCGCGCGCCGGGCCGCGCGGCTGTTCTGCGCGCTGCCGGCGCTGGCCTGCCTGCTGCTGGCCGCCACCGACCGCGCCGCGCTGGCCGTGGGCGGCGTGTGGCTGCTGCGCGTCAGCAACGGGCTGTTCCAGCCATTCCAGGCCCGGCTGCAAAACCAGCAGGTGCAAAGCCAGAACCGGGCCACGGCCCTCAGCCTGCACGCCATGATCCTGGACGGCGTCGCCATCGCCACCAACCTGGCGTTCGGCGCGCTGGCCCAGCGCAGCCTGCCGCTGGCCTTTGGCTTTGGCGCGGCGGCCAGCCTGGCGGCGCTGGCGCTGCTGCGCTGCTGGCGGCGGCGCACACAGCTGGTATAATAGCCGCAGAATGTAGCTATTATCCTGTTTTTGCGCAGCGCCTCGCCGTTCTGGCTTCCCGCCAGCCCGGCAACCGGCTTTGGATGCGCCATTCCGCCATACTGCTGCGCGTCATGGCAGAATAAACAAAACTGCGCCGGGGCAAGGCATCGCCAGCCCCGGTGTTTTGTATTGACAAAGTTGGTCTATTGTGATAGACTAAAACCAACTTGAACCGGAAGGAGACTGTTTGTATGGCTGATATGACCCCGTTGCGCCTGGCCGAAGGCGAATACCGTTTTGCCTGCCTGGTGTGGGACAACGAACCCCTGCCCAGCGGCCAGCTGGTGCAGCTGGCGGCCGCTGCCCTGGGCTGGAAAAAAAGCACCACCTACACGGTGCTGAAAAAACTGTGCGAGCGCGGCGTGCTGCAAAACCAGGGCGGCACAGTGACGAGCCGGGTGGCCAAAGCCGCCGTCCAATGTGCCGAGAGCGCCGCCATCGTCGACAAAACGTTCGGCGGCAGCCTGCCGCGCTTTGTGGCCGCGTTTTTGAGCGCCAAGCCCATCAGCGACGCCGAAGCTGCCGAAATCCGCGCCCTGCTGGACGCCGCCCACAGGGAGGAGGGGTGACCCATGCGGGAATTCGTCATCCAACTGGGGCTGCTCAGCCTATGGGGCGGCGCCGCCGCGCTGGGGGCGCTGGCCGTCGGCGCGCTGCTGCGCCGCCTGCACACGCCCAGCCGCTGGCTGTGCTGGCTGTGGCTGGCCGTGGGGCTGCGGTTTGCGCTGCCGTGGGGCATCCCGCTGGCACTGCCGCGCCCCCAAAATGAGCCGCTGGCCCAGGCCGCCGATACCGTGCGCATTCTGGCCGGCACCCCGGCCGCCGCGCCCGCGCTGCCCGCCGCCGCCCCGGCCCCTGTGCCGGCCGCCGCGCCGTGGTATGCGGGCCTTACGGTATGGCATTTGCTGGCCGCCGTGTGGGCGGCGGGCGTGCTGGTGCTGGCCGTGCGCGCCGTGTGGGCCTACCGGCGGCTGTGCCGCCAGGTGGCGCTGGCCTGCAAAACGCCCGACGGCTGCTACAGCGGGGCGTGCGTGCCCGCGCCGTTCACGCTGGGCATCGTGCGCCCGCGCATCTACCTGCCCGCGGGGCTGGCCGGCCCCATGCGCGCCGCCGTGCTGCTGCATGAGCGCACCCACCTGCGCCGCGGCGACCCCCTTATAAAACCGCTGTTTTACGCCGTGGCCTGCCTGCACTGGTTCAACCCGCTGGCGTGGCTGGCTTTCCGCCAGTTGGAGCGCGAGATGGAAGCCGCCTGCGACGAAGCCGCCGTGCGCGGCTGCGACGCGGCCGCCCGCAACGCCTACTGCGAGACGATTTTGCGCTACGCCTTGCAGGGCCGCCTGGCCCCCGGCAGCCTGGCCTTTGGGCAGGGCAGCGCCAAAACGCGCATCGTGCACCTGCTGCGCTACCGCCGCCTGGGCGGGCTGGCGCTGGCGCTGTGCGCGCTGGGCGTCGGCGTCAGCGTCACGGCCTGCATGGTGCAGCCCACCGTGGCCGAAGCCACGCCGGAAACGGCCGAGACCACCCCCGCCCTGACCGAGCTGACGCCCGAGAGCGCCGCCACGCCCGAGACCGCCGCCGTCGCCTTTACGCCCAACACCGCCGGCCTGCCCAACCTGGACGACCCGGCGGCCAGCCCGCGCTTTGCCTGCCCGGTCGACTACACCTACATCAGCCGCTATGCGATGGACGGCAGCCACCGCGGCGATGACCTCACCGCCCCCAAGGGCACGCCGGTATATGCCGCGCAGGACGGCGTCGTGGCCGAGGCGACCTTCCACTACTCGTACGGCAATTTTGTGCAGCTGGACCACGGCCAGGACGCCGGCGGCCACAGCTGGACGACGCTGTACGGCCACATGGACGACCTGGCCGTGCAGCCGGGGCAGGTCGTCAAAACCGGCGACCTGCTGGGCCATGTGGGCAGTACCGGCAACTCCGTCGGCAACCACCTGCATTTTGAGATGCTGGCGGACGGCGTGCTGGTACAGCCGCGCTATTTTACCGCCTACCGCGACGGCGAGCGCGCCGAGCTGACGGCGG
>DXEI01000039.1 GCA_019115045.1 Candidatus Gemmiger excrementipullorum
ATCACCTGGCGCGTGTCGGAGCCGTTTGCCGGCATCCACATGAAGATGAACCTGCACGCGCGGGACTCGACCCCTGTGGGCATCACCCACCCGGTGGACCTGGGCGCGGCGGCGCCCGGCCGGCTCTACACCACGGTGTTCGAGTTCGACCCCTGCCTGCTGGGCGAGGGACAGTATTATTTCTATCTGGACATCTTCGACGGGGCGCTGGCCCATGCGGTCTGCCTGGACAAGCCGGTGACCGAGTTTGCCTTTGAAGTGACCAACAGCGACCTGACCATGCCCGAATGGGCCTCCGGCTGGGGGCGCATCCACTTCCCGCCCGTCAAACTGCTGGAGGGCGGGGCATGAAACCGAACCTTTATATCTGCCACACGGCGTACCAGGTGCTGGTAGACCTGCTGCGCGCGTCCCGCACGCCGGGCGCGCCGCACACGATGGTGCTTTCCACCGAAGTGGCTGACGCCCCGGCGCTGGCCGCCCGGCTGGATAAAACCGGCGCCGTGCGCACCGTGCTGGTGGACGAGAGCCGCTGGCCCGGCGCCGTGACGGGGCCGCTGGCCGCCTGGCGCAGCCGCCGCGCGTTTGAGCGCCTGTGCGGCTGGAAGCTGGACCGCGCGCAATACCAGGACGTCTACATCCACAACGACTGGAGCGTGCTGGGCCGCTATCTGCAGGACTGCCGCGCCGGGTATATTTTGTGCGAGGACACCTTTGCCAGCACGCTGGGCCCCGACCAGCACCTGGTCACCGACCAGCGCGCCGCGCCGGATTTTGCCCAAAAGCAGCAAAGCGGCAAGGGCTACCTGTACTGGGGCGACAGCCCCTGGTGCAAAGCCGTGGAGACCGAGGACGCCGCCCGCTGCACGCTGTTTGCCCCCGAACGCCTGCTGCACGACAGCAAGGGCGCGCTGCTGCGCAGCCTGACCGACGCCGAGAAAGCCCTGGTGCGGGCGGTCTTTTTGACCCAGCCGCTGCCCGAGACCGCCGACGGCGCGACGCTGCTGCTGCCCCGCAGCTTTGTGGCGGACGGCCTGCTGACGCAGGAACGGCAGGACGCGATGTTCCGCGCGGTGGCGGCCCGCTACGCCGTGGGGCCGCTGTTCATCAAGACCCACCCGCGCGACGCCACCGACTATGCGGCGCTGTTCCCCGGCGCGACCGTGCTGCAGCGCACGATGCCCAGCGAGGTGCTGAACTTCTGCCTGCCGTTCACCTTCCGCCGGGCGGTGACGGTGCAGAGTTTTGTGCTGCGCGGGTTTACGGCCGCCGACGAAAAAATTTTGCTGACGCTGGACGAAGCGCTGGCGCTGCTTCCGCCGTCAAAAGGGGCAACACTCGCGCACGGCTGACGCTAACGCTCGCGTTTAACGGGTTGCGGTGCCCGCATCGTGCGGCGCGTGCTTTGAGGCGCGCTTGCACTCTGCGACCGCGGCCCCTGCTCCGCCTCGCTGCATCCGCCGCAGGCGGCACTCAGCTCCGCAGCCCTCTTTGGAATCCCCTTCGACAAAATTTTACCCAAAACCGCGCACTCGGCCGATGGCCTCGCACACAATTTTGGGCAAAATTTCCCTGTATGTGTCGCCATCGTCGGCACATGTCCGCCGAGGGCGACGGATTTTGCCTTTTGAATTGCCTTATGCGGCCCGCGGGCCGCCTGCACCCAGGAGGTTTTTGTATGAAAACGATCGCTGTGATCCCCGCGCGGTACGCCAGTACCCGCATGCCCGGCAAGCCGCTGGCCGACGTGCTGGGCAAGCCGATGATCTGGTGGGTGTACCAGGCTGCCAAAGCCTGCCCCAAGCTGGACGACGTATGCATTGCCACCGACGACGCGCGCATTGCCGAAGCGTGTGAGCGCTACGGCATGCAGTACCTGATGACCAGCCCCGACCACGACACCCCCACCGGCCGCATCTGGGAGGTCAGCACCCGGGTGGACGCCGACCTGTATCTGCAGCTGATGGGCGACGAACCGCTGGTGGACCCGGCGGCGTTCGACCTCATTTTGCCCGACGCGCTGCCCGGCGACCCCTACTATGTGGCCGTGCTGACCAACGTCATGGACCACCCGGCCGACGTCATCGACTTTTCCAACCAGAAGGTCGTGACCAACGCCAAACGGGAGATCCTGCTGATCTCGCGCAGCCCCATCCCCTACCCCAAAGGCACGCTGGATTTTGAGTACGAGAAAGTCACCGGCATCCAGCTGTACAGCAAGCAGGCGCTGGCGTTCTACCACGACACGCCGAAATCCCTGCTGGAAAAGGCCGAGGAAAACGACATGATGCGCTTTATCGAGAACGGCCACACCGTGCACGCCATCGTCAGCCCCTACAAGACGGTCAGCGTCGACACGCCCAAGGACCTGGCGCTCGTCAACGCCATTTTGAAGGAGAAACACCATGCCTGATATCAAACTGCTGGACTGCACGCTGCGCGACGGCGGCTATGTCAACGACTGGCGCTGGGGGTTCGCCCCGGCGCGGCAGATCATCCGCACGCTGACGCGCGCCGGCGCCGACATCGTGGAGGTGGGGTTCCTGCGCAATGTGGGCGAGTACGACCCCGACGTGACGGTGTGCAACACCATTGAGGAGCTCAACCGCCTGCTGCCCGACGATACACGGCAGACGATGTACTCCGGCATGGCGATGCGCTCCAACTACGACATCGCCAAGCTCAGCGCATACGACGGCCACGGCATCGAGATGATCCGCATCACGGCGCACGACTACGACATCCGCGAAGGCATGGATTTTGCGCGTGAAGTCAAGGCCCGCGGCTACAAGCTGTCCATCAACCCCATCAACATCATGGGCTACGCCGACAAGGACATTTTGTGGATCCTGGACCAGGTCAACGCCATCCAGCCGTACCAGTTCTCCATCGTCGATACCTTCGGCAGCATGCGGCGGCACGACCTTGAGCGCATCGTCAGCCTCGTCGACCACAACCTCGACCCTTCCATCCGCGTGGGGCTGCACCTGCACGAGAACATGGCCCTGAGTTTCTGCCTGGCGCAGGAATTCCTCGACAAGCGCCTGCGGCGCGGCACCACCGTCGACGCCAGCCTGATGGGCATGGGGCGCATCCCCGGCAACCTGCCCATTGAGCTGGTGGCCGATTATATGAACGATACCCTGGGCGCGCACTACGACATCGACGAATTGATGGACGCCATCCAGGACCACATCGCCCCCATCAAGGGCGAGACGCAGTGGGGCTATACCCCGGCGTACTTCCTCTCGGCCCGGTACAACCTGCACCGCAATTATGCCGAGCATTACCTTGCCAAGGGCGATCTGACCAACCGCGACATCAACCACATTCTGGCCGGCATCGACGACGGCAAAAAGACCGTTTTTGACAAGACTTACGCCGACCGCCTGTACGCCGAGTACCAGGGCCGCCGGGTGGACGATGCCGCGGCGCTGAACGCGCTGAAAACCGCGTTTGGCGGCAAGCGGGTGCTGGTGCTGGCCCCCGGCGCCACGCTGGCCGACCCGGCCGCGCAGGAGCGCGTGGCCGCGCTGCGCGGCGCGGAAAACGGGGCGGATGTGGCGGTCTCGGCCAATTTTGTGCCGGAGTTTTTGACGCCGGACTACGCCTTTTTTACCAACAGCAAACGGCTGGACAAGATGGGGGCTTTCCCCTGCCCGGCCATCTTGACCAGCAACCTGCGCCCGCAGGTGCAGCCGGGGCAGTGCTGCGTGGTGGGCTACGACCGCGTGGCCGGGGCGTTTGCCCAGGGCGGCAACAGCGTTGTGATGCTGCTGCGGCTGCTGGCGCTGTGCGGCGCCAAGGCCGTGCTGCTGGCCGGGGCCGACGGCTACGCGCCGGGCAAGCCGGCCTACGCCGACGCCAGCCTGCACGCCCACACCGGGCGCGGGGCGGCGTTCCATACCGCCATGGCCGAGGCGATCCGCGCCTGCGGGGTGCCGGTGACCTTTGTGACGCCGAGCGAATACGAAAGGGTTTGACGCATGATCCGTTTACTGGTTTTGGATGTCGACGGCACGCTGACCGACGGCGGCATCTACTATGACGCCACCGGCAACGAGCTGAAAAAGTTTGCCGCCAAGGACGGCGCCGGGCTGCTGATCGCCCATGCGGCGGGCATCCGCGTGATGATCTGCACCGGGCGCGAGTGCGAGGCCGTGCGCCGCCGCGCCGCCGACCTCAAGATCACCGACGTGTACCAGAACGTCGGGCGCAAGGCGGAGTTTCTGGCCCGCTTTATGCAGGAAAACGGCTACGCCAAAGAGGAAGTAGCCTACTGCGGCGACGACGTCAACGACCTGGGCGCAATGGCGCTGTGCGGGTTCGTCGCCTGCCCGTCCGACGCGACGGGCCCCATTCTGGCGCGGGCGGACCATATCTGCCCGCAGCGCGGGGGCGAGGGCGCTGTGCGCGGGGCCGTGCAGTATATTTTGGAGCGCGACGGCCGCTGGGCCGACGCCGTGCAAAAAGCGTTCGGCGTGACGATCGACTGAAGAAAGACGGAGGCGCACGATGGCACAAACGCGCAAGATCCCAAAGCCGGGGCGGCCGCTGCTGGCGGCGCTGGCCACGCTGGCCGTGCTGCTGGCGGTATCGCTGCTGGTGTGGCTGGCGGCGGTGCGCCCGCAGCTGGGCAAGGGCCGCACGCTGAGCGTCAGCGACGATTTCAACGCCTCGGCCATTTTGCAAAACGGCCAGACCGCCAGCCAGACCTTTACCTTTGACGAGGACCTGCTGGCCGTCGGCGTGGAGTTTTACCTGCCGGGCGACCAGCCCGCGGGCGAGCTGGAACTGGTGCTGACCGACGCCGACACCGGCGCGGAGCTGGCACGCTCGACCGGCGCGATGGAATACATCCTCCCCGACCAGTACACCGTGCTGGGGCTGGACCGCGCGGTGGAGGGCGGTGAAGGCAAACGCTACACCCTCTCTGTAACGCCGCACTACACCGGCGACGCCGTGCTGGCCATCGGCCACAGCGACGGCGTGGCGTTGTGGCAGCAGCGCATGGCGGTGGACGGCGCCGAGGTGGACGGCACGATGGCCTTGCAGGTCACCTGCCAGCGCATCGGCGGCTTTTTGACGCGGTTCTTTTTGTTGGTCTGCGGCTTTGCCGCGCTGCTGGCCGCCTTTACGGTGTGGGCGGTATTCAGCCGCAAGGTGGCGCTGCCGCGGCTGGTGTTTGTGCTGGCGCTGGGCCTGGGCCTTTTGTACAGCTTTGTGCTGCCGCCCTACGCCGCGCCCGACGAAAAATACCACATCAACCAGAGCTTTACGCTGGCCTGCCGCTGGGCGAACGTATTTTCGGACGAGGAATGGCGCATGGGCCACGTGCCGACGACGATGAGTTTCCGGCGCGAGACCGACGTCGACCCGCTGCTGCAGGACGAGGACACAACGGTGTTTACCTGGCAGCAGTTTACCGATACGCTGCTGACGACGACCGACGCGCCGTTTGACAGCCACCAGGAATACGCCGAGCTGCAGACCGACCAGAACCCGATCTTGTATATCGCCAGCGCGGCGGCCGTGTTTTTGGCCTATGTGCTGCAGCTGGGCTTTGCCCCGGCGCTGGCGCTGGGGCGGCTGGCAAACCTTGCGCTGTTTGCCGCGCTGGCGGGGGCGGCGGTGCGCATCACGCCGGTGGGGCGGCGCATCTTTGCCGCGGCGGCCCTGCTGCCGATGACGCTGCACCTGGCGGCCAGTTTCAGCCGCGACGCGCCGCTGCTGGGGCTGTGCTTTGTGTTTACGGCGCTGGCGCTGGACGCCCTGTGCGGCCCCGACCCGGCCCGCCCGCTGCGCCCGGGCCGCCTGGCGGCGCTGCTGGCGTGCGGCGCGCTGCTGGCCCCCGGCAAGCTCGTCTACCTGCCGCTGGCGGCGTTGGTGCTGGCCGTACCCGCCGTGCGGCTGGGCCGCCACGCCAAGGTGCTGAAACTCGGCTACCTGGCCGCCTGCCTGGCGCTGGCCCTGGCGCTGAACACCGGCCTGCTGGCCGGGCTGGGCGCGCAGGACCCCGCTGCTGTGCAGACCGACGCCGTGCAAACCGCCACCGTGCAAACCGCCACCGTGCAGGCGGACGACGCTGCGCGCGGCGCCAAGACCCGCCCCGCCGCGCCCGACGAGGCCTACGAGGCGCTGATCTGCGGTGAAAACACACTGGAAAACTACGTGCGACGCCTGTATTACTATGCCGAGGATACCCGCGACCCCGCGCAGAGCGAAGTCGAGTTCTGGGTGCAGGCCCTTGCCGAGGGGGATGTCTCCCCCGTGACGCTGGGGCAGACGTTTTTCTTTAACACGCAGCGCATCAACAGCTATGCCGGCGGCATGGATATTTTGTCCCGCGCATCGCTGGCGCTGCTGGGGCAGGACCTGGCCGCCACCAACCCCGACCTGGCCGCCTATTACGA
>DXEI01000040.1 GCA_019115045.1 Candidatus Gemmiger excrementipullorum
GCTGCTTTCCACCGACGAGAGCAAGCCCCTGCCCGAGCGCATCGTGCGCCAGGCCAACCGCGTAGGGCTGTTCAACGCCCTGTCGTTTGGCGACATCATGCTGCAGGGCGCGCTGCAGCAGAAAAAGTAAACATGCTGTAACGAAAGTTCCCCGGGCGCACACCGCGCCCGGGGAATTTTTGTCGATGGATCAGAAGCCGGGCGGTGTCGGCTGTGCGCACGGCCTGCCGCGGATTTTTTGTGGCAGCGCTCTCAATAAATCGGGCCGTGGCCCAGCCAGACGGCGGTATACGCCGCGCTGCACGCCAGCAGCACAGCCACTGTGCAAACTGTCAGCGCGCGGTGCCTGCGCAGCAGCACGGCCAGCGCCGCCGGCAGGCAGAACAGCGCCACCGCATACCGCGGCGCGCTGAGCAGCCAGGTCGCGCCCATCGTGACCAGCAGGTAGGCCAGCCCGTACCCCAGCCAGGCGGGCGGCAGGCGCCGGGCCGCCGCCGCCAGCAGCGCAAACGCCGCCAGGATGCAGACGACCGCCGTCAGGCAGAGCCATACCGCGGTATCGCGGTCGCTATGCCACCACCCGGCAAAATACGCCAGGTGGTAGCGGATGGTATCGGTAAACAGGCCCAGTTTCTGGTTCCAATGCTCCCACTGGTAAACGCTGTACTGGTCCCACCGGCCATAGACGGCCTGGTTGAGCGCAAAATACAGCCCCAGCCCGGCCGCAGGGCCCAGCACCGCCGCAGCCGCCGCCGGGGGCGGCGCTTTCTTTTGGGCCCGCGCCTGCTGCAGCAGGTACAAAAATGCCAGCCCGCACAACAGCCCGCCGGGGGCGCGCGTCAGCCCGGCCAGCACGCCCAGCAGCGCCGCGCAGCCCCAGCGCCCGCTTTGCAGGCACCACACATACCAGACCGTCAACGCCAGGAACAGGCTTTCGGTCATGGGGGCAAAGTAGAACACCGCCGCCGGGCTGACAGCCAGCAGCACCAGCGCGCGCCAGGCCGTGCGGGCGTCGTACTGGCGGCAGACCAGGGCATACAGGCCGGCGCCCGCCGCGCAGAACAACGGCAGCTGCACCGCCAGCGCCAGAATGCGGTAGTCGAACCAGCCGAACAGGTTGAGCAGCCGCAGCAGCCACGGAAACAGCGGGAAAAACACGATCATGAGGTATTGTTCGGGGAAGTCCTCGCCCGCGCCGTAACCGTACTGCGCCAGGTCGATGTAATGGCGTGCGTCGGTGTTGCCGTAGAACTGCATTTCCAGCGCCTGGCCCAGCGGCGCGCCGCCGCTTTGCGCACAGCTGTATGCCACAAGCACCGCCTGCACCAGCGCCCCTGCCGCCAGGCAGAACAGCGCCGGACGCCACAGCCCGGGCGGCAGCGTGCGCTGCACCCGGGGCAAAGGCCCCGCCGGGAACAGCGTGCGCACCGCGCACTGCCACACGCCCCAGGCAAAGCACGCCGCCGCAGCCAGCGGCAGGCAGACCCTGCAAAGTTCCAGCACCGCTCTCTCCCCCTTTCCTTTTCCGCTTGGGCTCGCAAAACAGCAACAGCCCTTTGCCGGGGCAAAGGGCTGTTGCAAAAGCAAAATGCGTTACGCTTTCTCGGGGCCGGATTCGGGGCGGGGCTCCTCGTCCTCGTCGCTTTCCAGCTCGATGTCAAACGCCGCGCCGCAGTTGGGGCAGACCAGCTCCTGGTCGGCGCTGAGCAGCGCTTCCTCGTCGATGGTGGTCACCGCGCCGCAGTTGGGGCAGGTCACCTCGTACAGGGCGTCCTCGTCGTCCTCATCCTCCTCATCGTCGCCGTACAGGTCGGCCACGAGATCGTCGAGGTCCTGGTCCAGCGTCTCGAGCTCGTCATACGCCTGGGACAAAGCGTTGTCATGCTCGGTGACAGTGGCGGCCATCTCTTCCAGCAGGTCCATCATCGCGGCGATGACTTTGCCGTTTTTGGAAGCGGGGTCAAACTCCATCCCGGTCATCAGGCCGCGGATGTAGGCGGCTTTTGCGTTGAGGTCCATAGCCATAATACGTTCCCTCCGTTATCTATTGCAGTAAAAAGGGCCGGGCGCGGCGGCTGGCCTGCCCGGCGGGGAAAAACTCAGTTGACGCGCTCCATATACTCGCCGGTGCGGGTATCGATGCGGACCTTGTCGCCCTCGTTGATGAACAGCGGCACGCGGATCTCGGCGCCGGTCTCGACGGTGGCGGGTTTCAGGGTGTTGGTGGCGGTGTTGCCCTTGATGCCGGGCTCGGTGGCGGTGATCTCCAGCTCGACAAAGTTGGGGATCTCGACGCTGAAGACCTTGCCCTTGTAGCTCAGCAGCTTGCAGGTGTCGTTCTCTTTGCAGAACTTGAAGTTCTCGGGCACATCGGCGGCGCTGACGGGGATGTCGTCATAGGTCTCGATGTCCATGAAGTGGTACAGGCCGCCGTCCTCGTAGGAGTAGGTGACCTCTTTGCGCTCGATATACGCCTGCGGGAACTTGGCGGTGGGGTTGTAGCTGGTCTCGACCACAGAACCGGTGATGACGTTCTTGGTCTTGGTGCGCACGAACGCGGCGCCCTTGCCGGGCTTGACGTGCTGGAACTCAACGACCTGAAGGACCTGGCCGTCCTGTTCGAAGGTGACGCCGTTGCGGAATTCGCCTGCAGAAATCATATAAAAATTCCTCCAATAATAATAGGGTAATCCATAGCTATATTTATTTTACAGGATGCCGGGCTTTTTTGCAAGCCCCGGCACGCTATTTTTGGCACTTTTTTGCTGTGCGGGCCTGTTTCCCTCTTTGCGGCCTCACGATGCCGCATACGCCTGCGCCAGCGTGCGCGCATCCTCGGCCTGGGTGCCGTCGGACTCGCAGATGATGGTGGGGGCCAGGCCGCGCGCTTTCAGCAGCGCCAGCAGCGGCGCGTGCGGGGGGCCGTATGCGGTATCCCCCAGTGTCAGGTGGCATTTTTCGCCGCCTTTGGTGTAGGCAATGCGCGAGAAATGCGCGTGGAACTGCGCGGCGCGCGCAGGCCCCAGCACCTGTAACTTGTCCAGCAGGGCGGCGTAGTCGGCGGCGGCATGGTCGCCGGCAAATTCTATGCCCTGGCTGCGCGCGTAGAGGTGCCCGAAGTCGATGCAGGGCGTGATGCGTTCGTCGACGCTGCACAGCGCCAGCACCTCGTCCAGCGTGCCGAGCTGGTTGACCTTGCCCATCGTCTCGGGGCAGAGGATGCAGTCGCCGTAGCCGGCGGCGTCCACGGCCGCCACGGCGCGGCGCATGGTATCCAGCGCCTTTTCCAGCGCGGCTTCGCGGCTTTGCTTGCCGCAGGACCCGGAATGGAAGACCACCCGCCGGCCGCCCAGCGCCTTGACGAGCGCGCAGCTTTGCAGCAGGTAGTCGATGCTGTGCAGGCGCTTGTCCTCCTCGAGGCTGGACATGCTGATGTAGTACGGCGCGTGGACCGAGAGCGCGATGCCTTTGGCCGCACAGGCTGCGCCCAGCGCCGCGGCTTTGTCGTGCGCCAGGCGCACGCCGCGGCCGCACTGGTACTCAAACGCCGTCAGGCCAAACCCGGCTGTGTAGGCGGCGATCTTTTCGGGGTCGAACGTCTTGCCGGGGTAGCTGTCCGACAGGCCGGCCGTGCCGAAACGCGGCGCGTCACTCATACACTTTGCCCCCTTTTTGGAAATAGCGGTCGACCCAGAAGGGTTCCAGCTTGCGCTTGAGGCGCACGCCGCGGTTATGCTCGTGCGGGGTGCGGGGCAGCACGTACAGGCAGCGGATGCCGTACAGCCCGGCGGCCAGACGGTCGGTGTAGATCTGGTCGCCGACCATGGCCATCTCGCGCCGGGCCACGCCCAGGCGGCGGCGCGCCGCCATAAGCCCCAGCGGCAGCGGCTTGCAGGCCAGCGGCACAAAATCCAGCCCGATGCGCCCGGCAAAGGGGCGCACGCGCCGCGCCGTGTTGTTGGAGACGATCGTCAAGCTGACGCCCGCCGCCCGCATGGCGTCCAGCCAGGCCTGCACGCTGGCGTCCAGCTGCTGGCTGCCGTCGCCGGTCAGCGTGTTGTCGACGTCGAGCACCAGCGCCTTGACGCCCAACTGTGCGAGAAATTCCGGGCGGATGGCCTCGACGTTGCGGAAGATATACTCCGGGGTAAGGATCATGGCATTCTCCTTGAAAAGCAAAAGTGCAGGCCCGCGCAAAACGCGGGCCTGCACAATCGTTCTTTGTAAGCGAGCTTACTTAAACTTGCGCTTGCGGGCAGCCTCGGACTTTTTCTTGCGGCGCACAGACGGCTTCTCGTAAGCCTCACGCTTGCGAACCTCGGCCAACACGCCGCTGCGGGCAGTGCTGCGCTTGAAACGGCGCAGAGCGCTCTCGAGGGACTCGCCCTCTTTGACACGGATCTCCGACATCTTTTTCCCTCCCTTGACCTGAGACAGGAGTTTGCCGGTCAAAAAACAATTAACCAGTAAACAAGATTATACTATACCGCCCCCGCCCGTGTCAACCAAAAAGCAGGCGCCGGCCGGTAAATTTTTATTTTTTTAACATTTTGTCACCGGCACAGCGCATGCCACAGCCACAGCGCGCCGTACAGCACCGGCTGGTGCGCCATGTACACCGCCAGCGTATGCCGCCCCGCAAACGCCAGCGGGCGCAGCGCCGCCGGGGCCCGCCCCGTGCGCGGCCGCCACAGCCGCGCCAAAAACCACCCGCACCAGAACAAAAACAGCCACGGCAGCAGCGGGAAATAATCGGCTGAGGAAAACTTCGTCAGGTCCGGCAGGCCCAGCCAGAACAGGTTGGCGCGGTACAAACTTGCCGGCATGCGCACAAGGCGCAGCCCCTCAAACCCCAGGTACCCGTAGGGCAGCTGGTTGGTCAGCGCAAACAGCGCCGCGCAGACGGCCAGCCCCGGCCCCGCCGGGCAGGCCTGCAGCAGCGGGCGCAGCAGGCAGGTCAGCAGCATGGCGGCGGCGTTGAGGTGCAGCACGCCGAACCAGATGGCCTGCGACGGCATGTACACCGCCGTGGCCACTGTGAGCACCGCCGCGCACCCCGCCACCACCAGCCCGTTTTTGAGCGGGCGGCGCGCCAGCGTGGCGCTGTAGCCCGAAAGCAGCAGAAAGCTCCAGCAGATATACTGCTGCCAGATATGGCACCCCGGGGCGCTGATGTCATACCAGCCGCCGGTATGGCCGAACACATAGACCCAGTCGTACAGCGCGTGGTACGCCAGCATGTTGACCAGCGCCGCCCCGCGCAGCGCATCCAGCAGCCACAGCCGTTTTGCCGCCACAGGCATCCCCCCCTTCTTGCCGATCTCGCGGTTTTTATTGTAGCACACCGCGCCCCCGGTTGCAAACCCCGCGGTTTTGCGGTACAATCTATCCAAGCACACAGAGAGGGGCGAGGCTGCTATGCCGCAGATCAAACTGGTCGCGCTGGACCTGGACGGGACGCTGTTCAACGACCAAAAACAGATCACCCCGCGCACGCGCGCGGCCATAGAAGCCGCATTGCAGCAGGGCGTGGCGGTGGTGCCGGCCACCGGCCGCGCCGTGTGCGGCGTGCCGGAACAAATCACCGCCATCCCCGGCGTGCGCTATGCGCTGACCTCCAACGGGGCGGCCGTCGTGGACCTGCAGACCGGCCAAAAGCTGGTGGACCTGCCGTTTGACGCCGCGCTGGCGCTGCGCGTCTACGACGTGATCGAACCGTTTGGCGGCGCGCTGAGCATCTTTATCGGCGGCAAAAGCTACACCACGCAGCAAAACGCCGCCGAAAACATGGCCCTGGTGCCGCCCAACCTGCGGCGCTATTTCCGCGATACGCGCATCGAGGTGGCCGACATGCGCCAGACCCTGCACGAGCATGCGCACGAGATCGAAAAATTCAGCATCCTGTACCCGGACGAAGCGGTGCGCACCGCCGCCTGGCAGGCGGTGGCCGCCGCCTGCCCCGCGGTGGAGATCACCTCCAGCCTGGAGCGCAACATGGAGCTCAACGCCCCCGGCGTCAGCAAGGGGCCCGGGCTGATGGCGCTGGCCAACGCGCTGGGGCTGGACCGCCGCGAGGTGATGGCGGTCGGCGACTCCGGCAATGACCGCACGATGATCGAGCTGGCAGGCCTGGGCGTGGCCATGGGCAACGCCACCGACGAAGTGAAGCAGGCCGCCGACGCCGTGACCGCCGACAACGAACACGACGGCGTGGCGCAGGCGATCGAACGGTATGTGCTGGGCGTTTTGTAACGCCGCACGGCTCGGCCGCCGAAAATACAAATTGTATTATCTTGGCAAATAAACAATACAAGGGGTATACGCAATGAAAAATGTCTTGGTAGGGCAATCCGGCGGGCCGACCGCCGTCATCAACTCCAGCCTGGCCGGCGTCTACGAGACCGCCAAAGCCTGCGGCGCGCCGCATGTGTACGGCATGCAGTACGGCATCGAGGGCGTGCTGGAAGGCAAGATCGTCGACCTGGATACCGTCCTGGCCGACAAGCTGGACATCGAGCTGCTCAAGCGCACGCCGTCCAGCTTTTTGGGCAGCTGCCGCCACAAGCTGCCCGACCCCGCCGTCGACGAGCGCCCCTACCGGCAGCTGTTCGATCTGTTTGCCGAATACGACATCGGCGCGGTGTTCTACATCGGCGGCAACGACAGCATGGATACCATCGCCAAGCTGTCGGCCTACGGGCAGGCCTGCGGCAGCGGCATCCGCTTTATCGGCGTGCCCAAGACCATCGACAACGACCTGATGCTGACCGACCACACCCCCGGCTACGGCAGCGCGGCCAAGTACATTGCCACCATTTTAAAAGAGGTCATCTGCGATTCCAGCGTGTACGACCTGCGCAGCGTGACGGTGGCCGAGATCATGGGCCGCCACACCGGCTGGCTGGCCGCCGCCGCCAGCCTGGCCGCCGGGCCGGACTGCAGCGGGCCGGACCTGATCTTGCTGCCCGAGCGCCCCTTTGACGAGGACGCGTTTTTGGCGCGCGTGGCGGAGCTGGAAAAAGAGCGCCGCAACGTCATCATCGCCGTCAGCGAGGGCGTCAAAAATACCGAGGGCGTCTTTTTGTGCGACTTAGTCTCGACCGCCGGGCAGCTGGACGCCTTTGGGCACAAGGCGATCCTTTCCGGCACGAGCCGCTACCTGGCCGACCTGATCCGCGTGCGGCTGGGCTGCAAGACCCGCGCCATCGAGTTTTCGACGCTGCAGCGCTGCGCCAGCCACCTGGCCAGCCGCACCGACGTGACCGAAGCCTATCAGGTGGGCGGCGCGGCCGTGGAGGCCGCCGTGCGCGGCGAGACCGCCAAAATGTGCGCCATCCGCCGCCTGAGCGACCAGCCCTACCGCATCGAGACCGAGATGGTGGACGTGGCGCAGGTGGCCAACTACGAAAAGACCGTGCCCGACGCTTGGATCACCGCCGACGGCATGCACGTCAACGAACAGTTTGAGCGCTACGCCCGCCCGCTGATCCAGGCCGAACTGACGCCGATCTACATCAACGGCGTGCCGCGGCACATCCACCTGGGCTGATCTTTTTTGGGCAAGCTGCCACGCGCGCCGCAATTTTTGCAAGGCACAGCCGCGCCGGACGGCCAGGGCGCCCGCCGGCGTTCCGTAATACGGAACCGCCTCCCACATCGCGCCGGCCGACGCGCTGCCGGGCGTTCCGCTGCATGGAACGCAAACCTGACGGCCGACCTCCTGTTTTCGCGCAAATTCTACAATAGCCAAACGGCCTTTACACATGGTACACTGGGTATGACAAAACCCGGTGTACCGTGTTTTTTTGTGTGCGCGGTACCAACACACACCCCAAAAACAAGGAGGAGACCTATGGCAAAAAATGCGATCGTCGGCCAGTCCGGCGGCCCGACGTCGGTCATCAACGCCAGCCTGGCCGGCGTGTATGAGAGCTGCAAGCGCCGCGGCGCGGGCAAGGTGTACGGCATGCTGCACGGCGTGGCCGGCCTGCTGGAGCGCCGCACCTGCGTGCTGGACGAAAAGCTGCAAAGCGCGCTGGACATTGAGCTGCTCAAGCGCACGCCGTCGAGCTACCTGGGCAGCTGCCGCTACAAACTGCCCGACTGGCACACGCCGGAGGGCGAAGCCGTCTACCGGCAGCTGTTCGAGATTTTGCAAGAGCTGGACATCGGCTACTTTTTCTACATCGGCGGCAACGATTCGATGGATACCATCGGCAAGCTGGCCGACTACGGCCAGCATACCGGCAGCGAGATCCGCTTTATGGGCGTGCCCAAGACCATCGACAACGACCTGATGGTCACCGACCACACCCCCGGCTACGGCAGCGCGGCAAAATACATCGGTGTCGTGATGAAGGAGATCATCCGCGACGCGACGGTGTACGGCACGCACTATGTGACCATCGTCGAGATCATGGGCCGCAACGCCGGCTGGCTGACGGCGGCCGCCGCCCTGGCCAAGGCTGAGGACTGCGAGGGCGTGGATATGATCTGCCTGCCCGAGATCCCCTTCAACGTCGACCGCTTTGTGGAGAAAGTGCGCCGCATGCAGGCGCAGAAACCCTCCATCGTCATCGCCGTGTCGGAGGGCGTCAAGCTCGAGGACGGGCGCTATGTCTGCGAACTGTCCGACGATGTGCACGCCGTGGACGCCTTTGGCCACAAGGCGCTGACCGGCACCGCGCGCTTTTTGGCCAACACGGTGGCCCGCCGCCTCGACACCAAGACCCGCTGCATCGAGCTTTCGACGCTGCAGCGCTGTGCCGGGCACCTGACCAGCCGCACCGACATCACCGAGGCTTACCAGGTGGGCGGCGCGGCGGCCAAGGCCGCTTTTGAGGGCCACACCGGCGAGATGGTGGCGCTGGACCGCATCTCCAACGCGCCGTACCAGTGCGGCACCAGCCTGCACCCCATCCGCGAAGTGGCCAACCTGGAGAAGAAAGTGCCGCTGGAATGGGTCAACGAAGACCACACCGGCATGACGCGGGAGTTCATCGCCTACGCGATGCCGCTGATCCAGGCCGAACTGACGCCGATCTACGTGGAAGGGCTGCCGCACCATATCTACCTGCCGGAAGCCTGAATACGTGATCCCTCCCAAGCCACAGCCCCGGGGGTCGCGCAGATGCGCGGCCCCCGGGGCTGTTTTTCCGTTTACCATTTAATAGAAGCCGAAACTGGGCAGGGCCTGCAGGGCATCGGCCCAGCCGGCGGGGATGGGCAGGCCGGACACCGCCGGGTAGTACAGCGCAAATACCACTACGGATGCCCCACACAGCGCCAGCGCAACGCGCTTGGCCGTGCGCGCGCTGCGAATGTGGGAGAGCACCAGCGCGATGCCCGCCAGGCAGAACAGAGAGCTGGGGAAATAATGGTACAAAAAGGTGCAGCGCGGCACCAGCATCCACGGCGCGAGCTGCGCGGCGTAGAGGATCAGCACTGCGGCCCCGGCGCGGCTGCCGCGCCCGCTGACCTGGTGCCACAGCAGCGCCAGCAGGCTGGCGAGCCCCACCAGCCAGACGACCGGCCCGCCCAGCCCGGCGATGCTGCCCTTGAGCCCCGCCGCCAGGTGGGTGTTCTGGTAGTACCACACCGGGCGCAGGCCCAGCAGCCAGGTGTACCAGCGGCTTTCAAACGGGTGGGTGGCTTGCAGCCCGGCGTGGTACTGGAACATCGAGAGCTGGCACTGCCACCAATCGCCGAGCGTAAAGCCGGGGTCCCGCCACCAGTACGGCAGGTAGGAAAGGATGTACAGGCACAGCGGCACCGCAATGTAAAACAGCACGCCCCCGGCGGCCGCGGCGGCAAACTCCTGCCCAAAGCCCGGCTGCCGCTGCCGCCAGCGCGCATACAGCACGCCAAAGTACAGCGCCGCCAGGCCCATGCCGGCGTAGATACCGGTCCATTTGGCGGCGCAGCCCAAACCGAACGCCACGCCGCCCAGCGCCATGGGCCACAGCGAGGCCAGCACGCCCTTTTGCAGCACGCTTTGGCAGTACCACAGCATGCAGTACGCCCCCAGCAGGATAAAGAAGGTGGCGAACACGTCGATGGTGGCGATGCGGCTTTGCGCAAAGCGCATAAGGTCCAGCGCCAGCAGCGCGCCGGCCGCCGCGCCGACCCAGGGCTTGCGGGTCAGCCGGCGGGCAAAGCACCAGGCCAGCGGCACCAGCAGCACGCCGAACAGCGTGCCGGAAAACCGCCACCCGAAACCCGTCATGCCAAACAGCGCGATGCCCGCCATGATAAGGTCCTTGCCCAGGGGCGGGTGCGTCGTCTCGTACACCGGCATTTCGTGCAGCTGCTCGTAGGCGGTGCGGCCGTGGTAGATCTCGTCGAAATACATGCTGTTCAGCTGGCTGATGGCCTGCGGCACCGCCGCCTGCTCGTCGGTCAGCGCGCCGCCGCCCTCGACCGGCAGCAGGCTGCCGTCGCCGTCGCGCAGCGCCAGCTCAAACACCTGGGCATTTTCCACCGTGACGGTCAGCGCTTCGCCGGCCGGCACGGCCAGGCGGCTCTCGCTCCAGCTGAAGCAGGTGCTGTAGCCGAGCTCCTGCGCCAGCAGCGTATTGCCGGCGGCGTCCGTCACCGTCAGCCGCCCGCCGAAGGATACGCCGGGGTAGACCCACAGCGTCACGGCGTCGCCGCCGGGGGTGACCGTCTGCTGCAGCACGGTATTGGTGGCGTCCAGCGGGTTTTGCGGGGCGTCGGTGTCGCCCAGGTACGCAAAGCTCAGCGCCGCGGTGGCCAGCGTCAGGCCCAGCAGGGCCAGCACTTCGCGCCGGCGCCAGGCGGGCTGGCCGGCGGGCGCGGGCACAGTCTCTGCGGCGGCGGGCGGCATGCGGCCCGGCAGCGGCAGCGCGTGGCCGTGCAGCGCAATGTCCCACACGGCGAACAGCAGCATTACAAAGCAGATCGTCTCGGCCAGGCCGACGAGCGCGGCGAAGGTGGCGCTGGTGGCGCTGGTGAGCCATTCATCCTCGGTGCCGGCCAGCGAGTAGACGGCCGCCAGGTTGAGGAAGCCGGTCAGCGACAGGCCAAACCCGGCGGCATACAGGCGGATGTCGTCCCAGCGGGCGGCTGCCAGCAGCGCCAGCAACACGCCGGGCAGCATATACCGCTCGTGCATGCAGTGGCCCAGCGTAAACACCGCCAGCCCATAGTAGGCGGCCAGCAGCAGCGGCGAAAAATACCCGCCGCGCACGCTGCGCACCGCAAAAAACACTAGGGCGCCGGTGCACAGCAAGATCATGCCCCAGCCCAGCGCGTACCAGCTGACGCCGAACAGCGACGCGCTTTGCAGGTCCTGCCAGTTGCCGCCCAGCGCGGCCATCCAGTTAAAAGCGTTGATGGAGGCATACGGGTACCCCGACATGGTGCCCGCATACTTTTGCAGCAGCCCGGGCACCAGCCCGGCCAGCCCGTAAAACGGCAGCCCGGCCAGCAGCGGCGGGGCCAGGGCCAGCGCCGCGCCGCCAAAGCAGCGCCCAAACGCGCGCAGGCGGTCCTGCTCCTGCACGATGGCCGCCAAAAAGCACGCCGCCAGCACCGGGCCGAACAGCAGCGCCTGCGGTTTGATGGCCAGCGCCACGCCGTACAGCACGGCCGCCGGCAGGTAGCGGCGCTGTTCCAGCAGCCAAAAGCACAGCAGCAGCGGCAGCGCGAACGCGCCGTCGATCTGCTTCCAGATGCCGGTATCAAACAGCGTCAGCGGGTCAAACGCCGTGAACGCCGCCAGCAGCAGCGGCCCGCGGCTGCCCGCGGGCATGGCGCGCAGCGCGACCCGCCACACCAGCCAGGCCGCCGCCACGTCGCACAGCGCGGGCACGACCGCCAGCAGCAGGTCGGTGAGCGGCGACGCAGCCGGGATGCCCAGCAGCGCGCGCACGGCGCTGACCAGCGCCAGCACCGGCAGGTAGCCGGGCGGGTAGTCGGCAAAATAGCCCGCGCTGTAAAAGTTGGCCGGGCCTTCGGCCAGCAGCTTGTCGCCCCAGGCGACAAAGCAGCTGCGGTCGTAGGGGTAGGCCTCGGTAAGCAGCGCCAGCGCCAGCCGCAAAGTCAGCGCGCAGTCCAGCAGCAGCCAGGGGGTGCGGGGTTCGGTTTTCAGGCGGTTTCGTTCCATAGGCGAAAAACGGCGGGGCCTGCCCGTCTCCGTCCGCCGGATGCGGGCGGGTCTGCGGGCAGACCCCTGGGTAGATCAGAGTTTGGAAAGTTTAGGGCCCTGGGCGGTGTCGGTCACGCTCCAGCCCATCTCGGTCAGCTGCGCGCGGATGGCGTCGGCGCGGGGCCAGTCCTTGGCCTTTTTGGCGGCGGCGCGCTCCTCGACGAGGGCCGTCACCTCGGGCGGGACGTCGCCGGCCTTTTTGCGGTTGTACAAAAGGCCCAGCACGCCGGTCAACTCGTCAAACACGGCGGCCGCTTTTTCCAGCGTGGCCTTGTCGGCGGCGTCGGACAGCGTGTTGATCTCTTTGACAAAGTCAAACACGGCGGCCAGGGCGTCGGGCGTGTTGAGGTCGTCGTCCATGGCGGTTTTGAACTTTTTGCGCGCGTCCTCGCACTTTTCGGCCAGGGCGGTCTCGCTGCCGTGGGCATGCGCGATGGCAAAGTCGAGGTTGTCGCGGCAGGTATACAGGCGCTCGAGGCTGTTTTTGCAGCTCTCGATCAGTTCAACGGTATAGTTCAACGGCATGCGGTAGCCGGCCGTGAGCATGAAGTAACGGATGGGCTCATAGCCGTATTTCTCGGCGATCTCGCGCACAGTGAAGAAGTTGCCGGCGCTCTTGGACATTTTTTCGTTGTTGATGTTCAAAAAGCCGTTGTGCATCCAGTAGCGGCTGAAGGTGCAGCCGTTGGCGCACTCGCTCTGGGCGATCTCGTTCTCATGGTGGGGGAAGATCAGGTCCTGCCCGCCGGCGTGCAGGTCGATGGTGGCGCCCAGGTGTTTGCGGGCCATGGCGCTGCACTCGATATGCCAGCCGGGGCGGCCGTGGCCCCAGGGGCTCTCCCAGTAGGGTTCGCCGGGCTTGGCGGCTTTCCAGACCGCGAAGTCGGCCGGGTCCTCCTTGAGGTCGTCCTCCATCTGGCTGCGCAGCGTGCGGTTGCCGCTCTCGAGGTCGTCAAGGTTGAGGTGGCTGAGCTTGCCGTAGCCGGGGTCGGACTTGACGCGGAAATAGACATCGCCGTTGCGCGCCACATAGGCGTGGCCGCTGTCCACAAGGTCTTTGACGATGCGGATGATCTCGCCGATATGCTCGGTCGCGCGCGGGCGCACGGTGGGCGCTTTGACGTTGAGGCCGTCGGAGTCCTTGATATACTCGGCCTCGAACTTGCGGGCGACCTCCTGCATCGAGACGCCCTCTTCCCTGCCTTTTTGGATGAGCTTGTCGTCGATGTCGGTGATGTTGGAGACGTAGACCACCTTGTTGCCGCAATACTCCAGATAGCGGCGCAGCGTGTCGAAGACGACCATGGGGCGCGCGTTGCCGATGTGGATATAGTTATAGACCGTCGGGCCGCAGACATAGATGCGGTACTCGCCGGGGGTCTGGGGGGTAAACTCCTCTTTTTGGCGGGTCATGGTGTTGAAGATCTGCATAGGGGTACGATCCTTTCCGCATGCGTTGTGCATGGATTTTCTAGTCCTATTATACGCGCCGCGCCGCGGCGTTGCAAGGTTTTCACCCGTTTGCGGCAAATTCGGCTTCGAGCTGGTCCCACACGGCGCTGAAATTGTAGGGGAACTGGGCGTCCTCCTCGGCCAGGTAGGTGCGGTAGGTGTCCAGCTCGGCCACGGTGGGGGCTTTGACGCGCCGGTAGGCCGTGATGGTGTAGCCGTTGCCCATATCGAAGACGGCGGCCTCCTCAAACGGCTGGTAGAGGCGCTGGTTCTCCAAAAAGGCGTCGTTGATCTTTCCGGTGTGGTTGCTGGGGTCAAACGGCGTGCAGGTCAGCACGGCCTGCGCCGTGAAGAGTTCGCGCGGGAAGGCGTCGTTGCCGGGGTTGACCGCGCCGTAAGCCAGCAGCGTGCGGATGCTCTCATCCGGCAGGGCCGCGGCGCGGAAGACATCGGCGCTGTAGACGACGCCGTGGCAGATCATGTAGGCGGAATTTTCGCCGCTGCAATTCTGCCGCAGCCAGTCGTTGACCTGGGCGATCTGCGCCATGTCGCCGCGCTGCTGGTCGACGAAAAAGTACAGCCCGCTGTATACTTCCGGCGGGAAGAACAGCACCGGCAGCAGCTGGCTGCACGCGCCGAAGTTGAGCGCGCACACCCCCGCCAGTGCCGCCGAAACGACGCCGCGCAGCGGCGGCCACGGCAGGCTGGCCACAGCCCATGCCAGCAGGTAAAAGCCCAGCAGGTAAAACGGGGCCACCGCCAGCGACTGGTGGTCGTCGAGGTTCTGCACACGGGTCAGCAGCAGCACGGCCGTGACCGCGCCGCCGGCCGATAGTACAGCCAGGAATCTTTCGTTGTTTTTATACAAACCGTATAAAACGCCCAGCGCCAGCACGCCCAGCAAAAACCAGCCCAGGTAGACGCGCTGGTTGGCCAGTTCCGCCCAAAAGCCGCCGGTCTGGTAGGTGGCGTAGCGGTCGGCGTAGTTGGCGCGCAGGATGCGCCAGAACATCGGCGCCAGCGGCAGCCCGACGCAGGCGAGCGACGCCGCGGCAAATTGGCCAAAGCGGATGGCCGCCCCCGTTTGGCGGCGGCGCGCCGCGCGCGCCAGCACCCACACGCCGTAAAACAGAAACAGCGTGACGACGGTGAACATATAGCTGCGCCGCGTGACGATGAGCAGCCCGGTGAACGCCGCCAAACAGGTAAGGCGCGCCGGGGCGGGGGCCGAAAAATCATACCCGGCGACGAGCGCCAGCAGCATCAGCGCAAAGGCGACGCCCAGAACGTCCGGCATGCCGCGGTAGAGCGCCACATGCAGCAGCGGCAGCAGCAGCGTGAACGCCAGGCCCAGCGCCGTGAACAGCCGCGGTGCGCGCGGCGCGAGCTGGCGGCGCAAAACAGCCAGCAGCACCAGCGCGCCGAGGTAGACCAGCGACGGGAACGCCAGCGCGCTGAGCAGCGCGAAGGTGTTGGCCGTGCGGTCGGTGAACATGAAGAGCGGTTCCAGCAGCGTGTTGATGACCAGCGGCGCATAGTCGTTGAACCAGGTCTTGTAGATGGTGGACCCCACGCCGTAAAACACGCCGTCGGCGAAGTTGGCTTCCAGCCGGATCTGCAGGTTGTAGTAGGTGGCGTGGTCCCACAGGTAGAGGCTTTGGCGGCCCACCATGGCGTGCAGGTAGAATGCGGCGCTGAGCGCGCAGCACACCGCCAGCAGCACGGCGTCAAAGCGGGTCAGCCGTGCGTCCACCGCGCGCAGGGCGCGGCGGTAGAGGCAGACGACGCCCAGCACCGCCGCAGCACAGAGCAGCAGCAGCCAGACATCGACCGGATGCCGGCCGCTGCCCAGCGCGTCCAGCCCCTGCAGCGCCGGCACCAACTGCGCCGCCGCGCTGAACAGGAACTTGACGGCAAAAACGCACAGCAAAACCAGGACGGCCCGCTCGGCGCGGGTCATCCTGGCAAAAAGGCTTTTTATTTTTGCGCGGGGCATGAAATTTGGCAAGGTTCGGTTACCCCCGTTGTTTGGGATTGGGGCGGCGGCAGCGCGCCCCGGTTTGGCAGTGCGGCGTCATTTCGCCTGCATAAAGCAGGCGCGGTTCTGCCACAGGTAGATGCCGCCCGACAGCAGCGTGAGCGCCGCCACGACCCAGCACAGCGCCTGGGTGATGAGCCCGAACGCCAGCATGTCGGTGGGGCCCATGAAGAACGGCACCAGGTAGTAGCAGATGACGGTCAGCATCTGCACGACGGTCTTGACCTTGCCCCACATGTTGGCGGCGATGACGGTACCGCTTTCGGCGGCGATCATGCGCACGCCGGCGACCGCAAACTCACGGAACAATACGACCGCCAGCACGACGGGCGAGCACAAACCGTCCACGACCATATAGATGAAGGCTGCGGTCGTCAGGCATTTGTCGGCCAGGGGGTCCATGAACTTGCCGAAATCGGTGACGAGGTGGTATTTGCGGGCCAGGTAGCCGTCGAGGAAATCGGTAAAACTGGCTGCGGCAAACACGACGCCGGCCAGCAGGTGCATGACGGGGTCATACTCCGCCGTGCCGATGCGCCCCAGCGCCGCAAACACCATAAAGACGGGGACTAAGATCACGCGCAGCATCGTCAGTTTGTTGGGCAGGTTCATGGGTCAGTCCTCCAGTTTTTCCTCCGCGTAGCCGTAGAGGTCGTAGGTGTCGGCGTCGGTGATGGTCACGTTGTAAAACGCGCCGGTCTCCAGCGGGGTATCGGCCGGCGTCAGCACGTTGCCGTCGATCTCGGGGCAGTCGGCTTTGGTGCGCAGCAGGTACATGCCGGTCTCGTCGTCGACGCCGTCGCAGATGCACTCCAGCGTCTGGCCGACCTTGGCCTGCTCGCATCCGGCGCTGACCTCGGCCTGCAGTTCCATGATATGGTCGGCGCGGCGCTGCTTGGTCTCTTCGTCCAGCTGGCCGTCCATGCGGGCGGCGACGGTGTTTTCCTCGGCCGAATAGGCAAAGCAGCCCAGGCGGTCAAAGCGCATCGTCTTGACGAAATCGCACAGCTCGGCGTACTGTTCCTCGCTCTCGCCGGGGAAGCCGGCGATCAGCGTCGTGCGCAGCGTGATGCCGGGGATGGCCGCGCGCAGCCGGGCGACGGCGCCCTCGATCTCGGCGCGGCCGCCGCGGCGGTTCATCGCCCTAAGGATGGCGTCGTTGCAGTGCTGGATCGGCAGGTCCAGGTAGGGCACGACCTTGGTGTTGCGCACCATGGCGGCGATGAAGGCGTCGCTGATGCGCTCGGGGTAGGCGTAGAGGATGCGCACCCAGCGGATGCCGTCGATCTGCTGCAGGGCGTCCAGCAGGTCACAGACGGCGCCGGGCTGGCCCCAGTCCTCGCCGTAGGCGGTGGGGTCCTGCGCGACGAGGATCAGCTCCCGCACGCCCTCGCCGGCCAGCCAGCGGGCCTCGGCCACGCAGTCCGCCAGCGGGCGGCTGCGCAGCGGCCCGCGGATGAGCGGGATGGCGCAGTAATGGCAGCGGTTGTTGCAGCCCTCGGCAATTTTTAAGTAGGCGTAGTGGCGCGGGGTGGAGATGACGCGCGCCCCGCCCAGCGGCATGGCGCTTTTGGGGCCGTAGCTTTCGACCTGGCCTGCGCCCGGCGTGCACACGCGCGCCACGATGGCCGGCAGCGCCGCGTTGGAGCCGATGCCGACGACGGCGTCGACCTCGGGGATCTCCTGCACGATCTGCTGTTTGTAGCGCTCGGCCAGGCAGCCGGTGACGATGACTTTGAGCGCGGGGTTCTGCTGTTTGTACTGGCAGGCCATGAGGATGTTCTCGATGGCTTCGGCCTTGGCGGACTCGATAAACCCGCAGGTGTTGACGATGATGACGTCGGCTTCGGCCGGGTCGGCGACGGTGGTGTGCCCGGCTTTGAGCAGCGCGTGGCAGAACACGTCGGCGTCGACCTGGTTTTTGGGGCAGCCGAGCGAGATGATGGCAATGTTCATACGGTTCCTTTATGTGTCGGTGTCAGGGTCGGGTTCTTGCGCGCAGGCGGCCAGTGCCGCGCGGATGACCGCGTGGGAAAACCCGCGCCGGGCCAGCGCCGCCGCTACCTGGTCGCGCTTGCCGGCGGCCAGCCTGGCGGCGTACTGCCGCGTCAGCAGCGCGCAGGCGTTTTCCAGCTCGGGGTCGGGGGCGTCGCCGTCCGCCGCGGCGAACAGCGCTTCGACGGCATCGGCGGCGGTGTCGCGGTCGACGCCCTTGGCGGCGAGGTCCTGCAGAATTTCCCGCCGGCTTTTGCGCTTGCGCAGCAGCTCGGCCGCGCGGCGGCGGGCAAAACCGGCGTCGTCCAAAAGGCCCAGTTCGCCGGCGCGCGCCACGGCCCAGGCGGCGCTGGGCGCGTCGAATTTGCGGCAGAGTTTTTGGTACAGC
The DNA here is from genome assembly GCA_019115045.1 of Candidatus Gemmiger excrementipullorum. Classification (GTDB taxonomy): domain Bacteria; phylum Bacillota; class Clostridia; order Oscillospirales; family Ruminococcaceae; genus Gemmiger; species Gemmiger excrementipullorum. The sequence continues at coordinate 18,043 of DXEI01000040.1, forward strand.
TCACCGGCGGCGTGGTCGCGCAGGGCCAGGTAGTCCATGGCTTTGTCCAGCGCGCGGCGGGTCTCGCTCTGCTTGCGCAGGTCCTCGGCCTGCCAGGGCTCGAGGTCGTCCCCCTCATGCAGCGCGGCGCGCGCAAAGGTGTCTGCGTCAAGCGAGAAAGCGAACTCGCCGTCCAAAAACAGCGCCAAGCGGCCTTTTTTTGTCTCTTTGATCTGGGTCAGGTGCGGCATCATTCATCGACCATGATGTCGAGATCCAGCTCGCTGCCGGTGGTTTTGGCAGCCGGGGCGGCCGGGGCCGGGGCTTCGCCGGGGGCGGCGGGCTTGACGATCTCGCTGGGGTCCAGCGGCTTGACCGTGCCCTTTTTGCCGGCGGCCAGCAGGCGGTCGGCGTTGGCGCGCACGATCTTTTCGATCTCGTCGGAGACTTCGGGGTGTTCTTTCAGGAAGATCTTGGCGTTGTCGCGGCCCTGGCCCAGGCGGGTCTCGCCATAGTTGAACCACGCGCCGCTTTTTTGCACAACGCCCAGCTTGACGGCCAGGTCCAAAATTTCGCCGATCTTGGAGATGCCCTCGCCAAACATGATGTCAAACTCCGCCTCACGGAACGGCGGGGCGACCTTGTTTTTGACGATCTTGGCGCGGGTGCGGTTGCCGATGAAGGAACCGGAGGAATCTTTGAGGCCCTCGATACGGCGCACGTCGATGCGCACGCTGGAATAGTATTTCAGCGCGCGGCCGCCGGTGGTGACCTCGGGGTTGCCGTAGACGATGCCGACTTTTTCGCGCAGCTGGTTGATGAAGATGCACACGGTGTTGGTCTTGCCGATGACGCCGGTGAGCTTGCGCAGCGCCTGGCTCATCAGGCGGGCCTGCAGGCCGACGTGGCTGTCGCCCATCTCACCCTCGATCTCGGCGCGGGGCACCATGGCGGCGACCGAGTCCACGACGACGGCGTCGATGGCGCCCGAGCGCACGAGCGCCTCGCAGATCTCCATCGCCTGTTCGCCGGTGTCGGGCTGGCTGACGAGCAGGCTGTCGATATCGACGCCCAGCGCGCTGGCGTAGGCGGGGTCCAGCGCATGCTCGACGTCGATGAAGGCCACCTCGCCGCCCATCTTCTGCGCTTCGGCCAGCACGTGCAGCGCCAGCGTCGTCTTGCCGGAAGATTCCGGCCCATAGATCTCGATGATACGGCCGCGCGGCATACCGCCGATGCCCAGCGCCAGGTCCAGCCCCAGGCTGCCGGTGGGGATGGCGTCCACCTGCATCGTGACGTTGGTGCCCAGTTTCATCACGGCGCCTTTGCCGAACTGCTTTTCGATCTGCGCCAGCGCGGTCTCCAGCGCGGCTTTCTTGTCGGCCGCCGGGCCGGTGCTCTTGGGGGTCGTATCCTTTTTCGCTGCCATGTTGTGTTACTCCTTTTGCTCGTTTGCGGGCGTTTGTACCCGGTATCGTTTGCGTTTGGCTCTATTATATACGAACGCAGCGCAAATTACAACCATTTGTTGTACGTTTTTGGCCCCATAAAGGGGATTTTTTACACCGGCGCGTCCGGTTTTTGCAGCAAAATGACGCGGTCGTTGCCGCCGTAGTCCTTGCGGCAGGCGCCGTTCTGCCAGCCATACTGCCGCCCCAGCGCCAGCACCGCCGCCGCCTGGGCGCAGCCGATCTCCACCACCAGCCAGCCGCCGGGGCGCAGCGGCGCGCGGTACTGCTGCGTCAGCAGGCGGTAAAACGCCAGCCCGTCGGGCCCGCCGTCCAGCGCCAGCGCCGGTTCGTGCGCGGTCTCGGGCATGCGGGCGGCCATCTCGGCCGCCGTCAGGTAGGGCGGGTTGCACAGGATCAGATCGACGCTTTGCGGCGCCAGCGTCCGGTGCCAGGCGAACACATCGGCCTGTACGGTCTTGACGCCGGTGCCGTGGGTGTTGACCTGCAGGTAGGGCCAGGCGTCGGGGCTTTTTTCGACACAGGTCACCTGCGCGCCGGGGCAGCTGCGCGCCACGCCCAGGCCCAGGCAGCCGGTGCCGGCGCAGAGGTCCAGCACGACGGGCGCGGCGATGCCGCGCAGGCATTCGACGGCGGCCTCGCAGACGACTTCGCTGTCGGCACGCGGGCAGAGCACGCCGGGCCCGACCTGGAGCGTAAAGTCCAAAAAATCCCACGTGCCCAGCAGGTATTGCAGCGGTTCGCGCGCGGCGCGGCGCGCGGCCAGTGCGTCCAGGCGTTCGGCTTCCGCCGGTGTGGGCCCGTCGTCGAGGCGGGGGTCCCGCCCGGTGACAAAGCGGTAGAGCTGCGCGGCGTCAAAGTGCGCGTCGGGCACGCCGGCCGCCTGCAGCCGGGCGCACAGCGCGCGGTAGGCGGCGTTCACCAGCGGCCCTCCTCCCGGTCCTGGGGCAGCACCGGCGTGACGGCGGCGATGGCGACCTCGATCATGGAATCGTCGGGTTCAAACGTCGTCAGGCGCTGCATCCACAGCCCCGGCTGCGAGATGATGCGCGACAGCGCGCTGTGGGAGCGCCCGGCCCACTTGAGCACCTCGTACGACAAACCGACGAGCAGCGGGAACATGCACAGTTTATACACGACGCGCAGCCCGGTGCTGGTCCAGGGCAGCACGGCGTAGAGGAAGATGCTGAGGATGATGACCAAAATCATAAAGCTGGTGCCGCAGCGCGGGTGGAACCGGCTTTGTTTGCGGACGTTTTCCACCGTGAGGGGCAGGCCGGCCTCATAGCAGGCGATGGTCTTGTGCTCGGCGCCGTGGTACTCAAACACGCGGTGCAGCTCGCGGTAGCGCGTGCACAGGAACATATACCCCAAAAAGATCGCCATTTTGAGCACGCCCTCGAGGATGACGCGCGGCCAGCGCCCCAGCGGCAGGACCTGCCCCGCCAGCCCGGTGAGGAAGGTGGGCAAAAACGTGAACAGAAACAGCGCCAGCACGACGCCGGCAAACGCCGCGCAGGCCATGAGCGCGTTCTGGAACGCCGGGCCGGTGTGCGCCTCGAGCCATTGGTCGAACTTGCTCTGGGGCTCTTCGTCCTCGCCCTGCAGGGCGATGTCGGCCGCGTGCATGAGGTAGTGGTAGCCTTTGTAGAGGTTTTCGGCCATGTTGCAGACGCCGCGCACCAGCGGCACTTTGTTGTACCAGTGGGTGCGCACGGTGTCGTAGGTCAGGTCGATCTCGCCGTCGGGGCGGCGCACCGCGCAGCAGATGGTGTGCGGGCCGCGCATCATGATGCCCTCCATCAGGGCCTGGCCGCCGATGGAGGTGCGGAATTCATTGGGCATGGGGTCTCCTTTTCTTATCCGGTACAAAATGCGGCGGCACGGGTCAGATCGTCTCGTGCAGGTGTTCCTGGCCGGGGCGGTAGACCGGCAGCGTGATGCTGACCGACGTGCCCTGCCCCAGCGCCGAGGTGATCTCCACCACGCCGCCCAGCGCGCGCACGATCTCGTCGACGAGGGCCAGCCCGATGCCGGACCCGCGCACGGCGTTGCGCGCCTTGAAAAATTTCTGCTTGACTTTGCCCAGGTCGTCGGGCGCGATGCCGCGGCCCTGGTCGCGCACCGTCGCGGTGACGGTGTCGCCGGTGCGGCGCAGTGTCAGAAAGATGGTGCCGCCGGGCTCGGAATATTTGATGGCGTTGTCCAGCACGTTGATGAACACCTGCCGCAGGCGGGCGGCGTCGGCCCAGACCGGGTAGGGTTCGGGCGGTTCCTCATAGGCGAAGTGCAGCCCCTCGCGTTGGATGCGCGCCTCCACAAACAGGGCGGCGTCGGTGGCTTCGGCCACAAGGTCCAGCACTTCGCAGTTGAGTTTGAGGCCGTTTTGCAGGCGCGAAAAGTCCAGCAGTTCCTCCACCATCGTGTACAGGCGGTCGGTCTCGGTGCCGATGATCGCCAGGCCGCGGCGGTAGTTTTCGTCGCCGGGGTCGTCGATGGTCTTGATGGTCTCGACCCAGCCTTTGATGGAGGTCAGCGGCGTGCGCAGCTCATGGCTGACGGAGGAGATGAACTCGTTTTTAAGGCGGTCGTTCTCGGCCAGATCCTCGGCCATCTGGTTGATGGTGCGGCACAAACGGCCGATCTCGTCGTTGTACTTGGCGTCCGGCAGGCGGGTGTCCAGGTCGCCGCGGGCGATGCGGGTGGCGGTGGCCTCCACCTCGCCCAGCGGGCGCACGATGGAGCGCACAAAGAACAGCCCGCTCCACAGCATGAGCAAAAACGCCAGTAGGCCGATGCCGGCCGAGGCGGCGAGGGTGTTGCCCCACTGGCGGTCCACCTGGGTCAGGCTGGTGACCATGCGCATGGCCGTGATGTTGCCCGCCGCATACGGCACCAGCGAGGTGACAGCCATGACGCGCTCGCCCTGGCGGGTGGTGAAGATGGCCTGCCCGACGCCGCCGGGCTCGGCCAGGGCCTGGGCAAAGTCGGCGCCTTCGGCCAGGTCCTGCGACATGGTGCCGCTGCTGGTGGCCAGGATGACGCCGCTGGCGTCCAGCAGCATGAACTCGAACTTGTCTTTTTCGTCAAACTGCTCTACGGTGCGGCGCAGCGCCTGGCCGCGGCTTTCGGCGGTCTCGATGCTGTCGCCGGCCGAGCCGGTGGCCTGCAGCCGCCCGGCGATGGTGGAAAACCGGCTTTCGATGGCGCGCTGGACGCCGCCGTACAGTTCGCGGTAGCTGGTGTAGAGGAAGATCGCCTCGGCAGCCAGCAGCACCAGCACCATGATGAGCAAGCTGCCCCGCACCCAGCGGTGGGTGATGCTGGTCTTGGCCATGCGGCGTTCCCTCCCCTCTTGTGTTGCCGCGGCGCGCTCAGGCGTTCCAGCGGTAGCCGTAGCCCCACACCGTCAGGATATGCTGCGGGTTGCTGGGCTCGTCCTCGATCTTCATGCGCAGGCGGCGGATGTTGACGTCGACGATCTTGACGTCGCCGTAATAGTTCTCGCCCCAGACGCCTTCCAGGATCTTTTCGCGCACCAGCGCGGTGCCCGGGTTGCGGAAAAACAGCTCCATGATCTGGAACTCGACCTGCGTCAACGCGATGGGCTGGCCGGCTTTGTACAGCGCGCGGCTTTTTTCGTCCAGCACAAACGGCCCGCTGACGAGCTGCTCGGGGCCGTCGGCCGGCTTGGCGCCCTCGCCGCGGCGGACGCGGCGGGTCAGGGCTTCGAGCCGGGCGATGAGCTCCGACACCGAGAACGGCTTGGTGATGTAATCGTCGGCGCCGATGGACAGCCCGCGGATCTTATCGCTCTCCTGCCCTTTGGCCGACACGATGATGATGCCGATGTCGGCATCGCTGCGGCGGATGGTCTCGCACAGGCTCAGCCCGTCCATGCCGGGCAGCATGATGTCCAGCAGGGCGGCATCACAGGGTGCGCCCTGGTGCATCAGTTCCAGCGCGCGCTCGGCGCTGGGGGCCTCCAGCACCTCCCAGCCCGCCATTTTCAGGTTGAGGGCCACCATCTCGCGGATGCTGGTCTCGTCTTCTACGACCAAAACTCGTTTCATGGGTACACCTTCCCTTATGCCGGCGCGGTGGGCGCCGGGTCATTCCTGCCCCAGCAGCACGGTGCCGCTGGTGATGGACTCGATGCTCAAGCCGTAATACGGCGTGACGATGCGGGCCTGCAGCTGCTGGCTGCCGATGTTGGCGATGCGCTGGTAGACCAGCGTGCTGCCGGCGGGGTCTTCTCCGGTGGGGTCGACGACGCGGATCTCGCAGTAGATCTTGCTGTTTTCGCTGTCACAGACCAGCCAGCCGCTGCCGCCCTGGTTGGTGCGGATGAGCACGCTGCCGTGCATCGACTCCGGCAGAGGCAGGTAGAAGTTGTTCTGGCTGTCGTAGACGCCGAACTTGCTGTTGGCGCCGTCGACGGTGGCGTAATCCTCCCACACAAGAAAGAGCAGGCTTTTGTCCATGGGGGGCTGCAGCGTGCCGCCGTCGTCGACCTCCACCGGGATGTCGATGGTGCCGTTGCCGTCGATGTCGCGGCTGAGCAGCTCGGTATGGTAGCGCTGGGTGCTGCGCTGCAAATTGGCCACGCCCGGCGGGTGGTAGGGCTGCAAAAAGCCGGTCTCGCCGTCGTACAGGACGATGTCGGACGCCAGGGTGTTGGCGCCGGTCCAGACGTCCATGACCAGGTACATCGCGTCGTCGCGGCCCTGCCCGGCGTGCAGCGCCGCGCAGCCGGTGTAGGTGCCCTCGCCGAGGTTCAGCGTCTGGTAGGAGCGGAACTCCCCCTCGACATTCGTCAGCAGCTGCAGGGTCACGCCGCCGTACTCGGTATCGGTGGGCAGGGCCACCACCAGGTCCTGGGTGTCGCCCTTGCCGGTAAAGTCGCCCAGCACCATCTCGCTGTAGCGGTTGCTGATGATGGTGGTGAGCGCCGCGCCGTCATACTCGTACACGACGAGGTAGCGGTCGCCCTGGGCGCTGCCGTAGCCGGCCAAGATCTGCTGGCTGGTGGCGTCGCGCAGGTGCGCGGCCGAGAAGGTCTCCACCTCGCTGGAAAGGCCCTCCACCGTCTGGCTGACGCGCCAGCCGTCCTCGCCTTCCGGTTCCAGCACGGCCAGGAACACGTTGGAGCCCGCCGTGCCGGTGGTGTACAGCACGGCCGCCTCGTTGGTACCGTCGCCGTCCCAGTCGCCGAAGGCAAACGGGGAAAGGAAATCACCACTGGCCGGGTATTTGAGCGTTGCACTGCCGCCCAGGTAGCTGTTGAGCGCCCGCTGCAGCGCGGCGCTTTGGCCCGAAAGCTGCGGCGCGCGCAGCAGCGTTTCGACGTCGCCGCCAAACGCGCAGCCCGTCAGCAGCAACGCCGCCAGCGGCAGCGCGGCCAGGGTACGGCGCATACGGCATCCCCCTTTCCCCCGCGGTTTGAAACATTCATACAGTGTATAGTATACCACAAACCGCCCGTGCCCGCAATGCCCCGGGGCGCGCAAAGCCCCTGCGCCCGCACGGCGGCGGGCGCAGGGGCTGGGGGGTTGGTGTGGCAGGCGCTCAGTAGCCGGCGCCGGTTTCGCCGGTGGTCAGCAGCTTGACCGCGCGGGAGGTGCCCAGGCGGTCAGCCCCGAGGTCGAGGAAGGTCTCGATATCCTCGACCGTCGAGATGCCGCCGGCCGCCTTGATGCGGCAGCGGCCCTTGACATGCGCGGCAAACAGGGCGATGTCGTGCGCTGTCGCGCCGCCGGTAGAGAAACCGGTGGAGGTCTTGATGAAATCCGCCCCCGCTTCGGGCACGATGTCGCACATCTTGATCTTTTCTTCGTCGGTCAGCAGGCAGGTCTCGATGATGACTTTGAGGATCTTGTCCCCCACCGCCGCCTTGACGGCCGCGATGTCGGCGCGCACATCGTCGTACTGCTTGTTTTTCAGCCAGCCGATGTTGATGACCATGTCGACTTCCGACGCGCCGTTTTCCACCGCCGTTTTGGCCTCAAACGCCTTGCTGGCGGTGTCCATAGCGCCGAGGGGGAAGCCCACGACGCAGCACACCGGCACGCGGCCCGCCAGATAGTCGGCCGCCTGTTTGACGTAGCAGGTGTTGATGCACACAGACGCGCAGTGGTTGGCGGCGGCCTCGTCGCACAGCGCCTGGATCTGCGGCCAGGTGGCCTCCGGCTTGAGCAGCGTGTGGTCTACTTTGCCCAGGATATACGCCTTACTGTATTTCAACGGAAGGTTTCTCCTTTCGTGCAGTGTTTGCACAGGCGTGCCTGGTGCATGCCCAGCGCGGCAAACACGATGGCCGTGACGCTGACGCTGGCGCCGACGATGCCCAGGATGAGCCCGACGAGCCGGAAGGCCCGGCCGCGTACCTTGTTTTTCATAACAGTCGCCTCCTTATGATCGTTGGACCCCTGCCGTTCGCAGGGGGAAACCCGGGACCTGCCCGCGGCCGCGCGGCCGCGGCGGTTCACTTCTTTTTAAACGTGAACAGCTTGGAGAACACGTAGTTGGAGAGGATGACCACCACCTGGCTGAACAGCTTGACGCCCATGGCCCACAGGGCGGACGGCGTCAGGGCACCGCCGGCACCGGCATCCTCGACCGCAAAGCCCAGCCACGGGCCGACCAGCCGCACGCCCGCCATGATGATGACCTGGTCCAGGACCAGCGTCACCAGGCGGAAAAAGAGGAACTGGCCGAACTCTTTCCAGGCAGCTTTGCCGTGGTTCTGGCTGCGGAACACGAAGGTGCGGTTGGTCCAGTAGGCGAACAGGATGCAGATAACGTTGTCGATGATATTGCCCGCGCCGCTGGCAAACGCCGTGCCGAACGCCGCCTGGAACACCGCAAAGAGGACCAGGTTGAGCAGCGTGGCCAACCCGCCGAAGAACAGGTAGGCCAGCCCCTCGTAATATTTTTGGATGAAGTCTTTGATCTTTTGCATTATAAGCCTTTGGCTGTAACCCAAAAGGGGCCTGCCTGTTGTGCCAGGCAGGCCCCCTGCGGTTGCAGTGATCGTAAAATTATTCGGCGTCCTCAGCCTCGGGGGCGGCTTCGCCCTCGTCCAGGCAAGCCTTCATGGACAGGCTGATGCGCTTGCGGTCGAAGTCGACGTTGATGAGCTTGACGCGCACCTCGTCGCCGACTTTGAGCACATCGGAGACTTTGTTGACGCGCTCGTTGCTGATCTCGCTGATATGCACCAGACCGTCGATGCCCGGCATGATGCGGACAAAGGCGCCAAACTTGGTGATGGAGACCACGGGGGCGGTGAACTCGGTGCCGATGGGCACTTCATTCTCCAGCTTGACCCAGGGGTTGTCCTCTTCCTTCTTGTAGCCGAGGGAGACCTTCTGGTTCTCGGGGTCGTAGCTCTTGACATAGACCTCGATCTCGTCGCCAACGCTGACGACCTCGGACGGATGCTTGATGTTGGACCAGCTCAGCTCGCTGATATGGCACAGGCCGTCCACGCCGCCGATGTCGACGAAGGCGCCGTAGGAAGTCAGGCTCTTGACGACGCCGGTGTACTTTTTGCCGACCTCGACGTTGGCCCAGAACTCCTCACGCTTGGCCTTGTTGGCCTCGGCCGTGACCTTGTTGATGCTGCCGACGATCTTGCGGCCGGCGCACTCGGTAATGACCAGCTGCACGTGCTGGCCCACCAGCTTGGTGTAGTCCTCGTCACGGCGCATGGTAGCCTGGGAGCGCGGCACGAAGACACGCACGCCCTTGACGTTGACGACGACGCCGCCCTTGTTGGCTTCCATGACGTCGCCTTCCATGACGGTGCCGTTCTCGCACGCCTCGCTGACGTCCTTCATGCCCTTTTGGGCCTCAAAACGCACACGGGAAAGGGTATCCACGCCTTCCTGGTCGTTGGTCTTGACCACGACCAGATCCAGCTCGTCATCTACCTTAACAAGGTCTTCCATCTTGGCGTTGGGGTCATGGCTCATCTCGCGCAGCGTCACAACGCCGGTGTGCTTGGAGCCATCGATGCCGACGACACATTCCGTCGGGGAAACGCTGATGACCTTGGCTTTAACGATCTTGCCTGCATACAGGGGTTTCGCTTCGGACGCTTCCAGCATCTCGGCAAAACTCATGTCGTCACGGATCTCTTCACTCATACTGTTAAGTACCTCCTCAATTATAGACGAAGGCGTTGAAGCCCCGGCTGTCACGCCCACGGTGGCGGCACCGGCGAGCCATGCAGGGTCGAGTTCATCAGCAGTCTCGACGTTGATGGCCCGGGTATGCCGCGCAGCGACCTGTAACAGCTTTTGGGTATTGGAAGAATGATGACCACCAATGACGACCATACAGTCGCATTTTTGGCTGAGGTCTTCCGCTTCCTGTTGCCTCGCCCACGTTGCATTACATATTGTATCAAAAATTTCTGCTTTTGTACACTCTTTTTTTAAAAAAGCTTTGCAGCTTTCCCAACTTTCCACGCGGAAGGTCGTCTGCGCCACCACGTGGATGGATTGTTGTTGCACAAGCTCCGGCTGCAGCGCCTCCAGCGCCTCCAAGCCGGCAAAAACCCGCACCGGGCCCGTCGCATGGCCTACAATACCCTGTACTTCGGGGTGGTTTTCGTCGCCCGCCACCAGCAAAAGCGCGCCTTTTCTGCCCGCTTCAGCGGCCAGTTTATGGATTTTTGCAACAAACGGGCAGGTGGCATCATGATACGCCAGGCCGCGTGTGCTTATTTTTTCGTAGACGCTGCGCGGCACGCCGTGGCTGCGGATGACGACCTCGTACCCGTCGGGCACGGCGTCCACATCGGCGCAGGTCAGCGCGCCTTTGGCCTCGAGGTCGGCCACGACCTGGGGGTTATGGATCAGCGGCCCCAGCGTGGCGACTTTGCGCCCCTGGGCCAGCAGGTCGTAGGTGAGTTTGACGGCGCGGTCCACCCCAAAGCAGAAACCGGCGGTCTTGGCTAACAGGACATTCATGGTCAGGCTCCTTTGCGGGTCAGGGTTCGGCGGGCGGCGCCGGCGGCGCGGCAGGTTCCGGCGGCGTCTGCGGCGCCGGGGCGGGCACAGCGGGCGCAGGCGGCGCAAGCTCCGCCGTCTGCACGGCAAAAGCGTTGGCTTTGAGCAGGTCCTCCAGCGCGGTGCGCAGGCGGGCTTTCATGTGGCGCAGCATCGTGACTTTGTGCGCCGCGTCGGTGATCTGCAGTTCGTCGGCGGGGATGGCCGGCCCAAACGCGATGCGGATGCGGCAGAACAGGTGCATTTTGCCGTCCTTGGTATCGTACAGGATGCGGCAGGGCAGCATATCCGCCCCGGCCGAGGCGGCTATGACAAAGGCCCCGCTTTTGAGGATGCCCAGTTTGCCCGTCTTGGTGCGCGTGCCCTCGGGGAAGATCAGCACCGCCGTACCGCGGCGGCAGGCGTTGGTGACCCGGTCGACCGTGGCGGTGTCGCCCTTGCCGCGGTCGATGGACACCGCGCCCATGCAGCGCAGAAACCAGCCGATGAAGGGGTTTTGGAACAGTTCCTCCTTGGCCAGGATGCACATGCGACGCCAGTCCATGAGGGCAATGGCGATATAGACGGGGTCCAGGTTGCAGATATGGTTGCTGGCAATGACCAGCGCGCGGCCGTCGTGCACGGCGTCGTAGTGCTCGCGCCCGACGACCTCGATGCGCCAGATCAGGTGCGCCAGCACCCACACGATGGGCAGAATGATCCAATACAGCAGCATGGCGGCCTCCGTTTCAGCTATGTTCCTGGATCGTGCGCTTGAGCAGCGCGACGCTCTGCTCAAAGTCGATCTCGCTGGTGTCGATGCGGATGGCGTCGGCGGCCTGGCGCAGCGGGGCGATGGCGCGGTGGGTGTCCTGCTCGTCGCGCTGGCGGATGTCGGCCAGCACCGTCGCGTAGTCGGCCGGCTGGCCTTTTTCCTGCAGTTCCTTGCAGCGGCGCCGGGCGCGGGCCTCGGCGCTGGCGGTCAGAAAGATCTTGACGGTGGCGTTGGGCAGCACGACGGTGCCGATGTCGCGCCCGTCCATCAGGACGTTCTGCCCGGCAGCCAGGCTGCGCTGCGTCTCGAGCAGGAAGTCCCGCACCGGGCCGTGAGCCGACACCGCCGAAGCGGCCATGCCGATCTGCTCGGCACGGATGGCGGTGCTGACGTCCTCGCCGTTGAGGTAGACGTGCTGGGCGCCCCCCTCGAGCCGGATGTCGAGGCGGATCTGCGGCAGCAGCGCCGCCACCGCGGCGGCGTCGTGCAGGTCCGCCCCCTGGCGCACGGCGTACAGGCCGATGGCGCGGTACATCGCGCCGGTATCCACATAGACAAAGCCCAGGTCCGCGGCCAGGCGTTTGGCCAGGCTGGACTTCCCTGCCCCGGAGGGGCCGTCGATCGCTACTGAGATCATAGTGCAAACTCCTCTTTTTTATATCCTTGGTTCGCGCGCAGTTTTATACAGCCTTGCGGCAGGCAGCCGCGGCGCGGGCGGCGGCCTGCGCCGTGCTCCAGGCGATCTGCAGGTTGTAGCCGCCGGTGCGGGCGTCGACGTCCAGCACCTCGCCGGCAAAATACAGCCCGGCGCAGCATTTGCTGGCCATCGTTTTGGGGTCCACCTCGCGCACATCGACGCCGCCGGCCGTGACGACGGCGTGTTCGCGGTCGCCCAGCGCCGTGACCGGCACCTGCCAGTGCTTGCACAGCTGCACCAGCGCCTGCTTTTGTTCGCGCGTGATCTGCGCCGCGCGGGCGGCGGGGTCGACGCCCCATTTTTCGACGGCCACCGGCCGCATCGAATGGGGCAGCAGCTTTTCCAGCGCGCCCTGGGCGCTGTGGCCGCCCAGCACCGCAAAGTCGCGGGTCAGGCGGTCGTAGAGCGTTTTTTCGTCCAGCGCGGGTTTGAGGTCAAACTCGCAGACGTAATGGTGCCGGGGCAGGTCCTCGATGTAGGTACTGGCCGAGAGCACCAGCGGCCCCGAAAGCCCAAAATGGGTGAACAGCGCCTCGCCCAGCTCGCTGAACAGCGGCTTGCCGTCGCACAGCAGCGTCAGGCGCACGTTGCGCAGCGAGAGGCCCATCATGCGGCGGCAGGCCGGGTCGGGGCTTATGAGGCTGCACAGACTGGGCTGCGGCGGCACGATGGCATGCCCGGCCTGGCGGGCCAGCTTGTAGCCGCTGCCGTCGCTGCCGGTGGCCGGGTAGCTGATGCCGCCGGTGGCGACGAGCGTGGCGGCCGCCCGCAGCGTCTGGCCGCGGGCAGTGACAACGCCCTGGCAGACGCCGTCTTGCAGCAGCAGTTCCCGGGCGGAACCGCGCACGAACTGCGCGTCCCGCGCGTAGCGGCGCAGCGCGTCGAGGATGTCGGCCGCGCGGTCGCTTTGGGGGAACACGCGGCGGCCGCGCTCGGTCTTGAGCGGCACGCCGAGGCTTTCGAACAGCTCCATGGCCGCCGACGGCGGGAACGCGTAGAGGCTGGAATACAAAAACCGCCCGTTGTGCCGCACATAGGGCAAAAACTCGCGCACGTCGCTGTCGCTGGTGACGTTGCAGCGCCCCTTGCCGGTGATGAGCAGTTTCTGCCCCGGGCCTTTGGGGTTGTGTTCCAGCACCGTCACGCGCAGCCCGCGCGCACAGGCCGCCCCGGCGGCCATCAGGCCGGCGGCGCCGCCGCCCACGATCAACAAATCGGTCATGCGGTGCCTCCTTTGCGGCGCAGCCGCCCGCCGTACGCCGCCAGCGCGGCAAAGGCATAGAGCAGCAGCAGCGGGTGGACGGTGGCCAGGTACATCGTGCTGGTGCCGATGCCGAAGCTGGAGACCTCGACAAAGGCGATCATCGCGCAGCGCAGCAGCGCCATGCCCAGCAGCCCCAACAGCAGCAGCCAGGGCACGGTGTCCGCCGCCGTGCGGCGGCGCAGCACGCCGGGCAGCGCGCCGAAATGGCAGACGAGCGCCGCCAGCACCCCCGCCCACAGCAGCGCGCGGTAGACCCAGGCGATGGCTTCCATGACCCCAAACGCCAGTTTCTGGTACGGGCTGTAGTAGGGGGTGTCCCGGCCGGCCTCGGCCGCGCTGTTGACGCCGCAGCCAAGGTAGGCCGTCCACCGGGCGATGTTCTCCTCCGTCCCGATGGAGCGCAGCGTCTCATAGGGCGCGCAGTCGGCAAAAAACAGCACATGCACAACGCTGCGCGCCGTCTCGGCCAGCGTGGGGGCCACATAGGCCGCCCGGATGGGCTGGCTGGTGGCCGCGCGTTCGCCGGTGCGGCTGGGCAGCGTGCCGTCGTCGCAGGCGGCGTTGAGGGTATCGGCCACGTCCTGCCAGTAGGCGGCCGCCGTCCCGGCGTCGGCGTAGACGCCCTCATACTGGGCGGCGCGGCGGATGGCCCAGTAAAAGCTGCCGGCGCGGTAATCGTCAAGTTCCGGGTCGCGGAAATCGTTTTGCATCTGGGGGTCCTCCTCCAGCCAGCAGGCCAGCGGTTCCAGCTGCGGCGCAGCCGCGTAGATCTGTGCGCGCGCATCGGCCGGCACCGAGAGCAGGGGTTCCTCGCTCTCGGTATCGACGCGCATCATCGCGCCCATCGCCGCGGCGAACGGGCCCTCGGAAAAATCAGACAGTGCGAACACGCCGTAGTGCTGCTGGTTGAGCCCGCAAAACGCCAGCACGGCGGCGGCCAGCAGCGCGTAAGGCAGCGCCTGCGCGGCGCAGGCGCCCCAGCGGCGCGCGCGCGCCAGCACGGTGAGCAAGATGACGGTCGCCGCGGCGGCAAACGGCAGCAGGAACAGGCCGGCGTCCTCACGGTCGAGGTAGGCGCAGGCAAGCCCCGCACCGGCCGCCAGCAGCCACGGCCACAGCCGCCGCGCCGGGGCCAGCACGGCGCGCAGCGCCGCGCCTGCCATACCGGCAAAAAAGACCAGGCACAGCGCGGGGAAGATATTGTCGCGGTAGACGCGCAGCGTGTAGGCCGCCCAGCTGGACGGCAGAAACGCCAGCGCCGCAAACAGCGCCAGCGCGTACGCGCGCGCCGTGCCGGCGGGCTTTTGCCGCCACAGCGGCGCAAACGCAAACGCCGCCAGCGCCGACGCCGCGCACCACAGCGCCGCGCCGGAAACCAGGTACGGCAGGTGCAGCGCGTGCAGCAGCGCCAGCCATACGGGGAAGAACATCGCCTTGGACAGCGTCAGGTAGTCGTACGCGCCCAGCCACTGCCCCGCCGTGATGGCGTTGGCCGCGCGGAACATCAGTTCGTCGTCCAGCGGCGCGCCGCCCACCCAGGTATAGACCTGCTGGAACCCGGAAAGCGCGCAGCGCAAACACACCAGCAGTGCAAAGCACAGCCAGAACGCGCGGGGGCTCAGTTGCAGGCGGGTTTGTTTCATACGCTCTTTCCTCTACCGGACAGGGAAGTTTCGCGCGCTTTTACTGCGTGTTGGCGGGCTGCGCCGCGCGCACGCGGGCCGCATAGTCGGAGCACATCTGCAAAAACAGACCGGCCATGCAGAAGAAATACGGCAGGATGCTGATCATCGTGCGCATATACTGTGAATTTGTGATAAAAAATGTCAGATAGGTCGTACAGACCGAGATGGAGAACAGCGCCATGTGCAGCCACGGCATCGTGCGGCGCTTGATCCACACCACCACCATGGCGATGCCTTCCAGCGCGCTGGCCAACAGTACGTGCAGGATCGTAAGGTTATCAAACAGAATTTTTTGGTACGGGTACAAATCAAAGAATCCGCCCCACGCATCGGAGTTATAGCTCAACGCATCGTTGTAGGCATAGCCATAAAAAGGCTCGCTGCTGTTTTGCCACATAACGTCGATGGTATCCCAAAAATACCGGTCAAAATGGTCCGCGAAGTATTGACGGGCCGCTTTGTCGACACGGCCGTTGCCAAAACGCTCGACGGCCTCTGTACAGACGATTGCCGGTTCTCCCCCCTGGTCCAGCTGTTCCAGCACAAAGGATGCCAGTTCGCCGTCTTCCAGGTCGGTATAGTACCCCCGGTCGATGCAGACCATCAGGTTCTGCCGCGGCATGGCATTGCTCATAGAGAACACACCAAAATGCGTTTGAAACACCAGGCAGTACGCAAAGATACCGGCCCAGCAAACCAGTTGCAGCAGCAACAGCCTGCCCAGCGTCTTGCGCTCGGCTTTATCATAGGGAAAAATCAGTTTCAGCACAAAGAAGACGAGCAGCAGCGCCAAATACACCAAAAACTGCGGCCGCAAGAAAATCAGCGCCATTGCCCACAGGATAGAGAGCACCCCATCACGCAGGCGGTGCTGCTGGATATACAGGACCGTGCAATAGAAAAAGAAGATCCCCCAAGAGAGTGAAAAGGATTCTGTTAAAATGCAGGCATCCCAGCCCAGCACAGCCGAGGTCGTGCTGTAGAAAAACACGCACAGCTCGCACCATGGAGACGAAACGCCGATGCGGTACAGCAGCTTGGCCAACACAAACAGTGAGACCGTGGAGACCGCCGCCTGTATAAACGCTGCGACCGACAGATACTGCGCCGGGAACAGAAGCTCCAAAAAGTCCAGGAACATACCGTAGATGGGCGCACGGCCGTTGACCGGGTTGCCCTGCAGCATGGCAAGCGTGTCAAACGCGATGTAATCGCCGCAGTCGATGAAGGTATCCTTGTAGGGCAGCAGCATGCCGTACCAGCAGATGCGCGAAAGCACGACCAACGGGATAACGGCACACCAAAGCCAATGCCTGCGCAGCAACGCACGGATACCGGCACCGCTGTGCCAAAGTGCTTTATTCTCCATGTTATTCTCCTTTATCGGAACGCATCCTGGTGCTGTTACGGGTCATACTTACCAGCCATGGCGGCCAGCAGCACCTTGAGCAGGTCGCTGTTGCCTTTAAAGCCGCTGATCTTGGTGGGGGTCTTGCCGGTGGCCGGGTAGGCGCGGGTGACCGGCACCTCGCACGCTTTAAGGCCCAGCTGCGTGGCGCGGATGCTCAAATATGCCAACAGCTCATACCCCATAAACACGTCGCGCAGCGGGCGCACGCCGGGATGGGTCAGGTATTCGCGGCTGTAGGCGCGGTAGGCGTTGGTGGTATCGGTGAACCACTGATGCGCCGCCAGGCTGATGAGCGGCGCGTGGATGAGCCGCACCGCCGCATAGCGCACCGGCGGCGTGTTGACGGCGTGACCGCCGCGCACAAAGCGGCTGCCCTGCACAAGGTCGTAGCCCTCGCGCAGTTTTTCGATAAAGCGGGGCACGTCCTCAATAGAATCTTTGTTGTTGCCGTCGATGGTCAAAACACCCTGGTAGCCGCGCTCCAGCGCAAAGTACAGCCCCATGCGCAGCTGCGCGCCCTGTTTGCCGGGGCCGGTCTTGGTCAGCAGCGTGTTGACGCCGTAGAGCTGCAGCGTCTCGGGGTTCATGCTGCCGTCGGTGGAACCGCCGTCGCACAGCACGATGTCGCACAGCTTGTCGATGCCGGCCTTTTGGGCGCGGCCCAGCTCGGTCAAAATGCGTGCGCCCTCGTTGATGACGGGGATCAGCAGGCAGTACGCGCTCTGGCGCGGCGCAAACTCGGCGGCGCGGTAGTCCGGCACGCCGGCCAGGCCGCTGCGTTCATATTCTTTCATGCAAACACCTCCGCAATATACGCCAGCGTGCGGCGGATGGTCTCGAGGTCGGTGGCGGCCATCTCGACCGAGACGTAGCCCTGGTAGCCGACCGCCCCCAGCATCAGCGCCAGCTCTTTGTGTTCGGGCCGCGGCTGGATGGGTGCGAGGCCCGGCTCACTGATATGCACATGGCTGACATAGCGCAGATCCTCCACAAAGCTTTGCAGGTGCTCGCCCTGCGCCAGGATGGTGGAAAGATCCAGGTTGACGGCCAGGCCGGGGTTGTCCAGCCGCTTGACGAGGTCGAACGCCTCGGCCGTGCCGTTTAAGTAGTTGGTGTACACCGGGGCGTTGGCCTCGATGGCCAGGCGCACGCCGTAGCGCGCCGCCAGGCTGCCGGCCTGGCGGAAAAACGCCTCGGCCGCCGTTTCGTCCGCACCCAGCGGCCGCATGCGGTTTTTGGGGCAGCCGAACACCAGCGACGGGCAGTTGAGGTTGTGCGCGAACTGGAACGCCGCAGCTGTGTAGTCCAGCAGCGCCTCGCTTTGCGCGCGGTCAAAAATGCTGCCCGTCTGCCCGTACCAGATGCTTTGCAAACTGGGCACGGCAAAGCCCCAGCGGTTTTTAAGGTAACCGCCAAACAGCGCGGCGGCGGTCAGGTTTTCATACGGCTGCGCGGGGAAAACGCGCGTAGGCGCGATCTCCAGCCCGGTAAAGCCGTTTTGCTGCATGGCGGCGTAGACCGCCTCGTCATCCTGTTTGTGCCAGGCGATGTTGGAGATCGCCAACTTGCATACCGGCATGGTGTTCACCCCTCCCCTTCGCATACAAAACGCCGCACGGCGTCCAGTTCCTGCTGCACGGTGCAAAGGTACGGCCCCTGCCCGCCCAACAGCGCGGCGTGGCGGCTGTGCAGGTCGTAGTCATAGGGCGTGCCGGGCAGCGCATTGCACCAGCCGGTCTTGCCGGTCACCGCCGTGTAGACCTGCGCCGCCGTGACAGGCGGCGTGCACAGGTGCAAAAGCCGCAGCCCGGCGGCGCGCGCCGCGGCGATGTCCTGCCACAAACGGCCGAGGTCGTAAAACTGGTAGCGGCTGCGGGAATCGGTAAAAGACAGGGCGTTAAAGTCATTGCCTGCAAAAAACGCCCGCAGCGCGGCGGCGTCCACCGCGCCGTTTTGCTTATAAAAGCCGTTTTCGGCCAGGGCATAGCCGTCGCGCACCAGCGGCGAGCGCCGGGCAAGTTCAGCGTATTTTTCCGCCTTGAGCATGGCCGGCGTGATCGTGCGCAGATCGTACAGGAAGTTTTTCTTGAGGCCTTTGCCGTACAGCGCCGGCAGCCGTACGATGAGCGCGTCGGGGAAGTCCTGCCGCACCCAGCGCTCGAGCTGCAGGCGGTTGCGGCCGTAGGCCGAAAGGCCGGCCTCGTCCGGTTCGTCGGCCTCGTCCTTGCCGCGGCTGTCGGCATAGACGGCGATGGTGGAGACGAGCACCACGGCGCGCGGGTCGATCTTTTGCAGGTTTTCGCGCGCGGCGCGCATGACGGCCAGGTCGGCCGCAGGGTCGGCGTTGGCCAAAAACATCGCGGCCGGCACCCCGGCGTAGACGCACAGGTCGGGGTGCGTGCCGTACTGCGCCGCGATGTCGCTGCTGTGGCACGCCGCCGCAAAACGGTGGCTGGCCAGCAGGTTGCCGCCCACAAAGCCGGTGGACCCGACAAGAAGGTCATGGTACAAGATCGTTCGCCCCATTTCTACACATTCATACAGAATACAGTATACCCCATCGCCGCACAAAAAGCAACGCCCCGCGCCGGGTCCGGCGCAGGGCTGGGCAAGTTTTTAAACAAATGTGCAGAAATTGGCAAAGCGGCACGCCGCCCTATCCAGGGGGCGCCGGCGCGCTTTACACCGTAAAGTCCAGGCAGCTGCGCAGTTTGACGTAGGGGCGCACCTTGCCGTCGGCCACGGCCACATGCGCCGGGTGCAGCGCATACTCCTGCAAAGCGGCGGCGTCGGTAAAGGTGGAGTCCAGCATCAAATCGGCCGTGGAGGTCGCCAGGCAGTCGGTCTGCACATGGATGTCCACCAGGCCGGGGATCTGGCCGGCCAGGCCTTCGAGCCCTGCTTTGATGCCGGCCTTGACGGCGGCCTTTTCGGCGTCGCTGAGGTCCTCTTTCAGCGTCCACAGGATGATGTGTTTGGTCATGGGGAACTCCTTTCCGCGTCAGGGCTGCTGCCACACGACGGACGGCCCGCTGACGAAGTCGCCGTATACCAGGTAGCGCTGGGTCGTGCGCGTCAGGATGCCGAACGGGTAGCAGGTGAACAGGATGATGTTTTCTTCTTCTGCGTCGAGGTCGTAGGCCGTGGTGTCGGTCTCCTCGACGACGGCGCAGCGCGCGACGGTATAGTGGTACTCGCCGTAGTCGGTCGTGATCGTGATGTCAGCCCCCTCCACAACGCTTTCAAGGTCGCGGAAATAGGTGCCGGTGTGCGCGCCGATCATGACGGTGCTGCCCTCGCCGGGGATGCAGCTGCCCAGGCTGACGCCGGCCCCTTTGGAGAACTGCGTCTCGCTGTCGCCGTAATAGACCTCGCAGTCCACGGCGGTGCCCTCGATCGTCAGGCGGCCCACATAGTCGTCGTTGTGCGGGTAGGCGTCCAGCGTGACGGTCGACGGCGTCGGTTCGGGGGTGGGCTCCGGCGTGGGTGTGGGCGTGGGCGGCGGGGCGGTGGGGGACGGCGCGGGCGGCGGCGTCGGGGCGGGCGCAGGCGACGTCACTGT
>DXEI01000041.1 GCA_019115045.1 Candidatus Gemmiger excrementipullorum
AAGCCTCCTTATTCCATTTTTCTATCATACCACAAAACCGGCGCGGCGGGGTAGGGGTTTTCAAGAATTTACAACTGTTTTTTTGCGCGGTGCGCGCGGCGGCAAAAAGCCCTTGCCGTTTTGCGGCGCACACACTATAATAAAAAGGCACAAACAAACAGCGAAAGAGAGGCGCCGGGATGTACAAAACGGTATTGTTTGATTTGGACGGCACGCTGCTGAACACCATCGACGACCTGGCCGACTCGGCCAACCGCGTCTGCGCAGCGCACGGGTGGCCGCAGTTCACGCCGGCGCAGTACTGCTATTTTGTGGGCAACGGCATCCCCAAACTGGTCGAGCGGTTCAGCCCCGAGGCCGCGCGCACCCCTGCCCAGCTGGCGGCCACCCTGCGCGAGTTTGACGCGCAGTACGGCGCGCATATGTTTGACAAGACCGCGCCCTACCCCGGCATGCCGCAGCTGCTGGCGCGGCTGCACGCGCGCGGCGTGCGCATGGCCGTCTACTCCAACAAAGCGGACGAGTTTGCCGGCGAGGTCGTCGCGCGGTATTTTGACCCCGCGCTGTTTGCCCTTGTACGCGGCGCGCGCCCCGGCGTGCCCACCAAGCCCGCGCCCGAGGGCACCCGCGCGCTGCTGGCGGCCCTGGGCGCCGACCCGGCGGCGGGGGACGTGCTGTATGTGGGCGACAGCAACGTTGATGTCGCCACCGCCCACAACGCCGGGCTGCCCTGCTGCGGCGTGCTGTGGGGGTTCCGCACAAAGCAGGAGTTGCAGGACGCCGGGGCCGAGTACCTGGCCGCCGACGCCGCCGCGCTGGAGCGGGTGATCTTGGGAAAATGAAAAACCTGAGAAAATTAAAAATTAAGAATGAAAAATGAAAAATTGTGGTGTTCCGCGGCCTGCGGCCGCTCAAAAAATTGGGGCCGCATAGTCGTTGCCTTGTAGGGCGGGGTTTTGATCTCCGGCCTAAGAGCCGCCTTCGGCGGTTGCGCTCCGAAACGGCGCTGCGGCGCCAGTCCGAGACGCGCCTGCGGGCGCAGACCCCGCCGCACCGATGATTTTAAAAAATGCAATGTTCGCGGCGGGCGTGAACGCCCGCCCTACAGAGCAGCGGAAACAGGCAATTTTCCCGCAAACCCCGCGTGGGCCGCACCCCTGCCGGGAGGCATATATGCCTCCCCTACAAACACCCGGCATCGCGTACACAAACCAAAAAACGTTATTATAAGG
Organism: Candidatus Gemmiger excrementipullorum; assembly: GCA_019115045.1. Classification (GTDB taxonomy): domain Bacteria; phylum Bacillota; class Clostridia; order Oscillospirales; family Ruminococcaceae; genus Gemmiger; species Gemmiger excrementipullorum. The sequence goes on from DXEI01000041.1 coordinate 1,233, forward strand.
CAAACGGGTTCGGCGGGCGTGAACGCCCGCCCTACCATGCAAAATAAACATCACACGACCCCGGCTGTGCGGCGTTGACCCTGCATGGGGCGTTTGTTGAGAATCTCGGTCTGTAGGGGCCGCATGTATGCGGCCCGCAAACATTGCGGGATTACCTGTTCACGGTTTGTATGGCGTTTGCCTTGCCTTGTAGGGCGGGCGATTTCGCCCGCCGAACCGATGACTTTTTAAAATTTTATAATGTGCGGCGGGGTCAAGATCTCCGCGCTAAGAGCCGGGCCTTGCGGCCCGGTTGCGCTCCGAAACGCGCCTGCGGGCGCAGCCCCGCCCTACAAACCGGCGGGAACGGTCGGTTTTTCCGCGAACCCCACGTGACCGCGTACCCCTGCCGGGCGGCATGTATGCCGCCCCTGCACCCCAAAAAAACGCCAGGCCATCTATTTTTTGCGCGGCGCAGCCGCGCTTCCTCTCCGCGCTAAGAGCCGCCTTCGGCGGTTGCGCATCTCCGCGCTAAGAGCCGCCTTCGGCGGTTGCGCATCTCCGCGCTAAGAGGCGCCTTCGGCGGTTGCGCTCCGAAACGGCGCTGCGGCGCCAGTCCGAGACGCGCCTGCGGGCGCAGCACCATAATTTTTATTTTTTCATTTTTCATTTTTCATTCCATTTTGCTCCCCGCCGTTTCCGCCAAAATTTGCAAAGGAGTGTTGGTACTATGATCGCACAGGCTTACAAAGAGATGCTGGGCGCCAAATCGGTCATCCGCGAAATATCCGAGTGGAGCACCGCCCGCGGGGCCGAGATCGGCTACGACAACGTGTTCGACTACTCGCTGGGCAACCCGTCGGTGGCCTGCCCGGCGTCCTTTACGGCGGCCTGCCGCGACCTGCTGGAACATACCGACCCCGTAGCGCTGCACGGCTACACCCCCACGCTGACGCTGCCCGAGGTGCGCGCCGCCGTGGCCGAAAGCCTCAACCGCCGCTTTGGCATGGACTACACCGCTGCGCACATCTTTATGACGTCGGGCGCGGCGGGGGCGCTGGCCCATGCGCTGCGCTGCGTCGGCGTGCCGGGGCAGAACGTCGTGACCTTTGCGCCGTTTTTCCCCGAGTATAAGCCCTATGCCGAGGGCGCGGGCCTTTCCCTGCGCGTTGCGCCGCCGCGCACGGCGGATTTCCAGCCCGACCTCGACGCGCTGGACGCGCTGCTGGACGAAGACACCGCCGCCGTGCTCATCAACTCGCCCAACAACCCCAGCGGCGTGGCCTACAGCGCCGAGACGCTGGCCCGCCTGGCCCAAAAGCTGACGGACGCCAGCCGGGCGTACGGCCACCATATCTTCCTGATCTCGGACGAGCCTTACCGCGAGATCGCGTTCGGCGGCGCGGCGGTGCCCTACCCCGCCCAATTTTATGACGACACGCTGACCTGCTATTCCTTCTCGAAAAGTTTGAGCGTCCCTGGCGAGCGCATCGGTTACCTGGCCGCCAACCCCCGGTGCGAGGACGCTGACCTCATCGTGCCGATGTGCGGGCAGATCTCGCGCGGGACCGGCCACAACTGCCCGTCGGGGCTGTTCCAGCGCGCCGTGGCCCGCTGCCTCGACGATACCAGCGACCTTTCGGTGTACGAGACCAACATGGAACTGCTCTACGCCGAGCTCAAACGCCTGGGCTTTACCGTGCAAAAGCCCGACGGCACGTTCTATATCTTCCCCAAAGCGCTGGAAGCCGACGCCAACGCCTTCTGCCGCAAGGCGATGCGCTACGACCTGGCGCTGGTGCCCGGCGATACCTTCGGATGCCCGGGGTATTTCCGCATGGCCTACTGCATCGAGACCGAGAAGGTCCGCCGCAGCTTTGCCGCGCTGGAACGCTTTGTGCGGGAAGAATACGGCGTGGAAAAACCCGAAAAAAATTAAAAATTAAAAAATAAAAATGAAAAATTAAGGTGCTGCGCCCGCAGGCGCGTCTCGGACTGGCGCCGCAGCGCCGTTTCGGAGCGCAACCGCCGAAGGCGGCTCTTAGCGCGGAGATGCGCAACCGGGCCGCAAGGCCCGGCTCTTAGCGCGGAGATCTTGACCCCGCCGAACCAATAAAATTTTTAAAAATATTCCAATGTGCGGCGGGCGTGAACGCCCGCCCTACAA
>DXEI01000042.1 GCA_019115045.1 Candidatus Gemmiger excrementipullorum
CTGTACGCCTACGACGTGCTGCGCGCCGACCGCTGCCTGGCCGCCCACAGCCTCGAAGCGCGGGTGCCGTTCGGCGATCTGGACTTTGTGCGCTACGTCATGGCCATCGACCCGCGCCGCAAGCTCAACACCACCGGCAAGGGCAAGTACCTGCTGCGCCAGGCGTTCGCCGGCACCGGCCTGCTGCCGGATCCCATCCTCTGGCGCGAGAAAGCGGCTTTCAGCGACGCCGTCGGCCACAGCATGGTCGACGACCTCAAGGCCTACGCCGAACAGCAGTACACCGACGCAGAATTTGCGCAAAAGTGCGCGCAGTACGCCGAACCTCGCCCCTTTACCAAGGAGAGCCTGCTCTACCGCGAACTGTTTGAGCGGTTCTACCCCGGCCAGGCGCAGATGATCCCCGGCTACTGGATGCCCAACCCCGCCTGGCCCGGCTGCCGCGTCAGCGACCCCAGCGCCCGCGTGCTGGCCAACTACGGCGCCAGCGGGCAGTAAGGGCGCGGCAGCCCGCAAGCACGATGCAGCTGCACCGTGCTTTTTTTACGCCCGTTTTCAGGGGATCGCCGCTGTTGCACTTGCCAGGCAAAAGCAGGCACCGAAAAGCAATTTAGGCGAAGCCCTGTTCCGCCCTGTGAACCGAACCAGTAAAAACGGGCAATAGGCAAAACGCCCCCTGTGTAGGACAACAAACCTATTGCCCTGCCCCGCGCGGACGGGTACAATAGAAGCAGAGACCGCCCCGGGAGGGATGCCTGATGGACCAAACTTTACGCGCCGACGCCGAAGCCATCGTGCGCGACGCCATCGCCGCCGTGCTGCCGGACGAAGCCGTGCGCCGCGCGCTGGCGGATTTTACCCCCGGCCCCGGCCGCCTGCTGCTGGTGGCCGCCGGCAAGGCTGCCTGGCAGATGGCCCGCGCCGCACTGGACGCGCTGCCCCGCGTGGACGGCGGCGTGGTGGTGACCAAATACGACCATGTCAAAGGCGCGCTGCCCGGCGTCGCCTGCTATGAGGCCGGCCACCCGGTGCCCGACGAAAACAGCTTTGCCGCCACCCGCGCGGCGCTGGAACTGACCGCCGGCCTGCGCGCCGGGGACACCGTGCTGTTTTTGCTCTCGGGCGGGGGCAGCGCGCTGTTTGAGCAGCCGCTCGTCCCCGGCGAAGAGCTGCAAGACATCACGGGCCAGCTGCTGGGGTGCGGGGCGGATATCGTCGAGATGAACACCGTGCGCAAGCGGCTTTCGGCCGTCAAGGGCGGACGGTTTGCGCAGCACTGCGCCCCGGCCAAGGTGTTCCAGGTCGTGCTGTCGGACATTCTGGGCGACCCGCTCGATATGATCGCCTCCGGCCCCGCCTGCCCCGATACGACGACCTGCGCCGACGCGCAGGCGGTGGCGAGAAAATACGGTCTGACGTTGAGCAAAGACGCCAAAGCCTGCCTGGCGCAGGAGACGCCCAAAACGCTTTCTAACGTCGAGACGCGCATCACCGGCAGCGTGCGGGCGCTGTGCGCCGCCGCGGCCAGGGCCTGCCGCGCCCGGGGCTACGAGCCGGTTTTGCTGACCGACCATCTCGATTGCGAAGCGCGCGAGGCCGGGCGGTTTTTGGCCGACATCGCGCGCAGCCATGCGGGCGGTGGGCGGCGGCTGGCGTTTTTGGCCGGCGGCGAGACCGTTGTGCACCTGACGGGGCGCGGCCTCGGCGGCCGCAACCAGGAGCTGGCGCTGGCCGCCGCGCCGGGCATTGCAGGGCTGCGCGCCGCGGTGTTCAGCGTCGGGTCGGACGGCACCGACGGCCCCACCGACGCCGCGGGCGGCTATGTGGACGGCGAAACGCTGGCCGCGCTGGACGAAAAAGGCTTGTCGGTGCCCGCCGTGCTGGCGGACAACGACGCCTACCACGCGTTGCAGGCCGTAGACGGGTTGCTCGTCACCGGCCCCACCGGCACCAACGTCAACGACGTGGCCGTGGCGCTGGTGAACGGCTGAACAGGAGGGCTTTCCCCCTTTTTGCCGGCGGAACGCCGCCCATGCCGCCGCGCCCGCCTTGCAACGACCTGCCGGATGTGGCAGGCTGTGCCCGTAAGGCAAACTTCCCTTTACTCGTTCCCCAAAAATGCAGGAGGCATCCCATGACCATTTCCCCACTTTCCGCGCTGCCCCGCGTCCGCATGCTGGGGCGGCATCCGCAAGGCGGCCCGGCGCCGCTGTTTTACACGGCCGCCGGGTTTGTGTGCCGGTTCACCGGCAGCGAACTGCACCTGCACCTGAACGCAGGCTTTACGATGTACGAACCCTGGCTCAGCGTCGAGCTCAACGGCGCGTGGATCGCCCGGTTCCCGGTGGCGGCAGGCGAAAGCGAGATCTGCCTGTTCCGCGGTATGACGCCGGGCGTGCCCAAAACGGTGCGGGTGCTCAAGGACGTGCAGGCCATGCACGACGACCCCGCGCACTTTGTGCAGATCACCGGCCTGTCCGCGCCGGACGGCGAGTTTTTGCCGCTGCCGGCCCCGGCCTGCCGGCTGGAATTTATCGGCGACAGCATCACCAGCGGCGAAGGCGCGCTGGGCGCACAATGTGAGGAGGACTGGGTCAGCCCGTTTTTCAGCGCGGTCGACCACTATGCCCGTATGACGGCCGACGCGCTGGGGGCGGACTGGCGCATCGTCAGCCAGAGCGGCTGGGGTCTTTTGTCCAGCTGGGA
>DXEI01000043.1 GCA_019115045.1 Candidatus Gemmiger excrementipullorum
CTTAAGGGCATCGACGTGTCCAAATACCAGGGCGAAGTCGACTGGGAGAAAGCCAAGGCCGCCGGCATCGACTTTGCCATCATCCGCTGCGGTTTCGGCGGCGAGTGGGACGGCCAGGAGGAAGGCTGGGCCCAGGACGACGACCAGTGGCGGCGCAACGCCGACGAATGCACGCGGCTGGGCATCCCGTTCGGGGTGTACCTGTACTCCTACGCCACCAATGAGGAGGAAGCCCGCTCCGAGGCCGACCACGTCGCCCGCCTGCTGGGCCTCGTCGCGCCCCCGCAGGAAGGGCTCGAGGACTATACCGCCACGCCCTACCAACTTTCTTACCCGGTCTACTACGACCTCGAGGACGCGAGCATCAGCGATATCTTCCCCGAGGAGATGGCCACCATTACCCAGGCGTTCTTTGACCGCCTGGCCGAGCACGGCTACACCGGCGAACAGGGCATCTACGCCTCGCTGAACTGGGTGCGCGCCCGTTTCAGCGACCCGGCGTTCGACCCCTGGCGCGACAACCTCTGGATCGCGCGGTTCGCCGACGAACTGGGCTACACCGGCACCTACGATATGTGGCAGTGCAGCTACACCGCCCCCGGCGCCGACTACGGCGTGCAGAGCGAGACGGTGGACATCGACTTCATCATGCGGCCCTTCGCCATCACCGGCCTGGCCGGCGGCCAGGGCAAAGCGGCCGACCCGGCCCTCGTCAACGATACCCGCCAGCTGGAGCTGCACCTGGACGCCAAAGACTCCCGCGCGACGCTGCTGACCAACCAGCCGGCGGAGGAAGCGGGCGGCCAGACCGTCTACTGGCGCTCCAGCAATGAGGACGTCGCCACCGTCGACCGCGACGGCGTCGTGCGCGCCCGCGCCGACCAGGGCGAGTGCACCGTCACCGCCACGCTGGCCGACGGCACCGAGAGTGTTTCCTGCCTGGTGCGCGTGGGCAATATCACGGTGCCGGTGTTCGCCACCAGCCGGCTGGAAGGCCTGCGCGACACCGGCAGCGTCAGCCTGGCCGATGTGGCGGCGCGCAAAGGTTCCACGCCGGATTCCATCCTGCTGGATGCCGGCGGCAGCCTGCACGGTTCGCGCAGCGCCAGCCTGACCGGCGGCATGGATATGCTCAGCGCCTTCTCGGCCGCCGGGTACGACCTCTACGCCTTCGGCGCGCAGGACCTCGCCTACGGTATTGAGCGCCTGCGCAGCGACGCCAACATGGGCGCGGGCTACGCGCTGGCCGCCAACCTGCGCGACGCCGACGGCGCGGCCATCTTCTACCGCTCCACCAGCTGGAACCGCAACCGCATCTCCAACGGCATGAACTGCATCCTGGAGCGCGCCGGGTACAAGATCGGTTTCTTTGCCCTGGCCGGCGCCGACGCCGTGACGCAGACCGTCTCCCTCGTCAACGAGGCGACGCCCATCGCCAACGACCCGGCCCAGACCGCCAGCGAACAGGTGGCGGCCCTGCAGGCCGAGGGGGCGGACGTCATCCTGTGTGTGGCTGCGCCGGGTGTCGACGTCGCCGCGCTCGAAGATACGCTCGCCGGCCTTGGCGTGGCGGCCGTCATCGACGGCGGCGCGGACGAAAACCGCGACGGCGCGCTGCCGGTGCTGGCCGCCGGGGCGCGCATGGGCAGCGTGGGCCGGCTGGACCTGGTGTTCACCCAGGGCGGCGGCTGCCGCGTGCAGCTGGCCGACGCCATCCCCGAAGCGACGCTGGTCGCCGACCGCGACCGCTGGAACGCCTACCTGACTACGGCTGAGGACGGCAGCCTGACGATGCGCCCCGCCGCCGATACCGCAGACCCCGAAAAGGACGTGGCGGCCGACGCCGCCGACCCCAGCGCGCCGACCGAGCGCGCCGAGGAAGCCGAGGCCCAGGGCGCGCAGGCCTACCTGAATGCCGCGCAGGCGCTGCAGCAGCTGGATGCCGACGACAGCAGCATCCTCAACACGCCGCTGTTCGTCTATGCGCGCAACCCCGAGGCCGAGCGCACCATCAGCTACGCCAACTACCTGGCCATGCTGTATGAGGAGATCGCCGAAAACGACCGCGACCACTGGCCGGAAGGCTGGGCCGACGCGCAGGTCACGGCGGTGGCCGCCTGCAACTATGAGCTGGAATACGGCGACGTCACGCGGCAGCACCTGCTGGATTCGCTGCCGGCTACGGCGCGGCTGGTGCTGGTCTCGACGACAGCGGAGGCGGCGCAGACGCTGATCGACAGCGGCAGCGTGACCCGCACCTACGAGGCCGGCCTGACCGGTTACGAGCCGGACGGCGAGACCGTGTTGCTGGCGGGCGACAGCGTCACGCTGCAGGCCCTGGGCGAGGGCAACTACACCGTCCTGCGCGACTACGGCGACCTGTTCTGGGACGTGCGCATGAACATCAACGACCTGACGAACAATTTTACCGACTATTTCATCCTGCCCGCAGCGCCCACCTACGGCGTGGGCCGCAACCCCTGACATTTTCGGAGCTGACACGGAGGGAACCTGTATGAAACTGACTTTTTTGGGCGCGGCGCGCGAAGTGACCGGCAGCTGTACCCAGCTGGAAGCGGCGGGCCACCGCCTGCTCGTCGACTGCGGTATGGAGCAGGGGCGCGACGTCTACGAAAACGCCGACCTGCCCTACGCCCCCGGCACCTATGAGGCGCTGCTGCTCACGCATGCGCACATCGACCACTCGGGCCGCATCCCCTACCTGTACAAGACAGGCTACCGCGGGCCGATCTACGCCACCGACGCCACGATGGACCTGTGCGACATCATGCTGCGCGACTCCGCCCATATCCAGGAGCAGGAAGCCGAGTGGAAAAACCGCAAGGCCCAGCGCAGCGGCGCCGAGATGACCGAGCCCGACTATACCGTCGAGGACGCCGAAAAGGTCATGAAACAGTTCGTGCCCTGCCCCTACGGCGCGTGGCAGACGCTGTTTGACGACGCGGGCGGCAAGATCGAAGCCCGCTTTACCGACGTCGGCCACCTGCTGGGCAGCGCGTCCATCGCCATCCGCGTTACCGAGCCGGGCGCCGAGCCCGAGACCATCGTCTTTTCCGGCGACATCGGCAACACGCACCAGCCGCTCATCAAGGACCCGGCCGTGCCCGACCATGCCGACTACCTGGTCATGGAGTCCACCTACGGCGACCGCAGCCACGGCGACCGCCCCGATTATATCGGTGAGCTGACCGAGGTGCTGCAAACGACGCTGGACCGCGGCGGCAACGTCGTCATCCCCAGCTTTGCCGTCGGCCGCACGCAGGAGCTGCTCTATTTCATCCGCCAGATCAAGGCCGAGGGCCGCATCCACGGCCACGACGGCTTCCCCGTCTACGTCGACAGCCCGCTGGCCAGCAAATCCACCACGATCTTCCGCGAGAATTATATCGAGTGCTACGACGCCGAGGCCATGGCCCTGGTGCAAAGCGGCCAGAACCCGCTGCAGTTCCCGGGGCTGTATATCAGCGAGACCAAAGAGGAATCCATCGCCATCAACAGCGACCCCACGCCCAAGGTCATCATCTCGGCGTCCGGCATGTGCGACGCGGGCCGCATCCGCCACCACCTCAAATACAACCTCTGGCGGCCGGAGTGCACGATCCTCTTCGTCGGTTTCCAAAGCGCCGGCACGCTGGGCGCGGCGCTGCTGGGCGGTGCTAAAGAGGTCAAACTTTTTGGCGATGAGATCCAGGTCAAAGCCAACATCCACCGCCTCAGCGGGCTTTCGGGCCACGCCGACCAGGACGGCCTGGCCAACTGGCTGCACGCCTTCCCCCAGCGGCCCAAGTTCGTCTTTGTCAACCATGGCGAGGACGCCGTCGCCGCCCACTGGGCCGAGCGCCTGCGCGCCGAAGGGTACGAGGCCGACGCGCCGTACAACGCCTCGGTCTGGTTTGCCGCCGGCGGCCATGTCACCTGCGCCGAGACCGGCAACACCCACAAGATCGTCAAGACACCGGGCGTGGCCGGGGTGCGCCGCAGCGCCGCCTACGACCGCCTGGTCAGCATGGGCAAGCGGCTTATGGCGGTCATCCAGCACAACCAGGGCGGGGCCAACAAGGACCTTGCCAAGTTTGCCAGCCAGATCGCCAGCCTGTGCGACAAGTGGGACCGCTGATCTACGCAAAAGGAGGGAACGCCGCTTTGTGGCACCCCATCAAACATTATAAGACCATCCACCACCACAAAGTGCTGGTGCGGCGGTATTGCTTCCGCTGCGGGCTGTACTGGCAGGGCCTTGTGCACGACCTCAGCAAACTGGCGCCGGTGGAATTTCTGGCCGGGGCCAAGTACTGGCAGGGCACCTGCAGCCCCAACAACGCCCAGCGCCAGGCCGAAGGCTGCAGCGCGGCCTGGCTGCACCACAAAGGGCGCAACAAACACCACCTGGAATATTGGGTCGACTACGCGCCCGGCGGCGACCACGCCATGGCCGGCATGCGCATGCCGGCGCGCTATGTGGCCGAGATGGTCTGCGACCGCATCGCCGCCAGCAAAAACTACAAAGGGGCCAGCTACACCGACGCCTCGGCCTGGGAATACTACGACCGCAGCAAGGACCACTACCTGCTGCACCCCGAGACCCGCTGCGAGCTTGAAGAATGCCTGCTGATTTTGCGCGATCAAGGCGAGGACGCCTGCTTTGCGCATATCCGCCAAAACCTGCTGGGCAAGCGCCGGTGAGCCTGCTGCAAGCGGGATGACGCGCACGCCTGCGGGCGCAGTGTCCGCCGATGGCGACGGTCAAAAGGATCAACAGTCTGTGCTGCCTGGCTGTACGCTTTGTACGCCAGGCGGATTTTTTTGCCAAAATTTCGGACCCGGTGTAAGATTTTGCCCCGCCGGACCGTCTGGATGGGTAGAAGCGCTTCCCAAACAGTAGAGAACAAGGAGGAATCGGGAGTGAAAGACCGGGAACTGACCCGCCTGCTGCAGACGGACCCCGACGCCGGCCTGCGCGCCGCGCTGCGGGGCTACGGGCCAATGATCAAGGCGGTCCTGCTGCGCATTTTGCCGCGCGATGCGCGCGACGTTGAGGAGTGTATGGCCGACACCCTCGTTGCTTTGTGGCAAAACGCCGCCCGGCTGGAACAGCAGGGCACGCCGCTGCGGCCCTGGCTCATCGTGACGGCGCGCAACCGGGGGATCGACCGCTACCGCACGCTGCGCCGGCATGCAGCGCTTTCGCTGGACGACGAACTGGGGCGGACGCTGGGCGAACTGGCGGCCTTTGACCAGACGGCCGGCGACGCCGCCGACCTCGTGGGCGCGCTGGTGGCCGCCATGGACCCGCCGGACCGGGAGATCTTTCTGCGCAAATATTACCTGCTGCAAACCAGCAAAGAGATCGCCGCCGCCCTGGGTATGGGCGAAAGCGCGGTGAATACACGCCTGAGCCGCGGCCGCGAACGGCTGCGCCGCCAACTGCAACAGAAAGGAGTGTACAGCCATGCGTAAAAACCACTACGACCCGTCCCTGCTGCGGGAACTGGACGCCTTGGACCTGCCCGCTGCGCCGCTGGAAGCCGGCGAGGCAGACCGTGTGCTGGCCCTGGCCGGCGGCCGGGTGCACGCAGCAAACGGCCCGGCAAAGCGCGCGCCGCGCCGCGTGTGGCGCTGGGTGCGCGGGGGCGCTGCGGCGGCCGCGGCCTGTGTGCTGGTGCTGGGCAGCGTCAATTTTGTGGACCCGGCGTTTGCCGAAAGCCTGCCGCTGGTGGGCAGCGTGTTCAGCTGGCTCAACCGCAGTGAGGATGCCCGCCTGCGCAGCGAGCAGCTCAACCAGTATGCCGACACTGTGGGCCAGACCGCCGAGAGCGCCGACGCCGCCTATACCGTGACGCTGGGGCAGGTCTACCGCGACGAGGACTGGCTGCGGCTGAGCCTGGTGCTCACAGCCGGGGACGACAGCCTGGACGGGTTCGATACCATCCGCGCCGATGCGGACGGCTCGATGCCTGCCGACACCCGCGACGCTTCCGGCACGCTGGTGCTGGGGAACGGCGGCGCCATCATGCAGGAAGGCCAGGGCTGGTTCACCCGGCGGCCGGACGGCAGTTTTGTGATGGGGCTGAACTATCCGCTGTTCCTGGATGAATGGACGCCCGAAGAACTGACCGGCCAGACCGTAACGCTGGGGCTGCATGGACTGGTCGCCTGCAATACCGAGATCGTGGCCCAGACCACCCACGAATGGGGCGGCGGCCTGACCCAGATGGAATACCATGACGAAACGCCGCTGGAAGGGGACTATACCCTGACCTTCACGATGCCCGCGCCGTCCACCGAGGGCGTGCGCAGCTATACGGGGCCCCAAGAGCAAAACGGCGTCACGCTGCACAGCCTGACCGCCACCCCCGCCGCCGCCAAGCTGGACATCCAGGTGCCCGCGGACGGCAGCATCCAACTCAAGCTGACCACCGAGGACGGTACCCTGCTCAAACAGGAACGGGGAGAGGGGGTATATGTGGATGAGAATGACCCCACCAGCGATGTCCGCTGGACCCACTACTTCGACACGGTGCCGGAGGACTGCCGCACGGTCACGGTGACGGTATACGACGTCACCGACTACGACGCCCCGGACGGTTACGAAATACTGGCCGAATTTACGGTGCCCCTGGCCTGAACCGGCCACGCCCTTTGCCCGCAGCCTGCACGGCTGCGGGCCTTTTGCGCGCAGCGGCCGGGGCGGTTGACAAAGGGCGCGGGCTGTGATTGAATAGTAGTACCGATACGAACAGGCGGAAGCGCCTGCTATTTTTAGAAGGTGGAAATATTATGGCAGAAGAAAAACGCAAACGCATCCTTTCGGGCATCCAGCCCACCGGCACGCCCACCCTGGGCAACTACATCGGCGCGGTGCGCAACTGGGCCCTGCTGCAGTCGGAGTACGACTGCCTGTATATGATCGCGGACCTTCACGCGCTGACGGTGCGCCAGGTCCCGGCCGAGCTGCGCCGCCGCACGCGGGAACTCGCCGCGCTGCTGCTGGCCGTGGGCATCGACCCGCAAAACCACGTGCTGTTTGTGCAAAGCCATGTGCCGGCGCACTGCGAGCTTTCCTGGGTGCTGGCCTGCAACGCCCAGTTCGGCGAGCTTTCGCGCATGACGCA
>DXEI01000004.1 GCA_019115045.1 Candidatus Gemmiger excrementipullorum
CAGAAAGTCCTCATCGTCGTATCTGCCGTCGAACTGGCTGCAGGCGCACAGGGCCAGGGCCAGCGCCCCCGCCAGCAGGGCGTCCAGGGCGCGGCGTTTGGGGCCGGATCGTTTGTCGTTCATCGTCGTGTCCCTCCCGGCGTCAGTTGCCCAGCAGGAAGTCCAGCACGTCCCAGCCTTCGCCGCCCTGTTCTTTGTACAGTTCGGTGTAACCGCACTGGCAGCAGCTGACGGTGACGAACTTTTTGTTCTGCACATCGAAGATCTTGGCAAAGTTGCCGCCGGTCGCCTGCAGGCGGTCGGCCTCATACTCGGTACAGCCGCACTTGGGGCAGACATATTGACGTTTTTCCATCGTATAGGCTCCTTTCTCTTAAAAGGTCTGGCCCGGCGCTGCTCAGGCCAGGTTCAGGCGGCGGGTGATGAGCCATTGGGTGACCGCCCAATGGATGGCAGCCACCAGCAGCAGAAAGAGATCCGCCACGCCCAGCAGGACGATCGACGCGGTCTCCGGCGCCGCAATGCTGTTGGCCAGCCGCTCGACCCAGAAGGTTTGGTTTTGGTAGGCGGCAAAAGCAAGGGAGGTCATCAAAATCAAGAACAGCATCTGCTCGATAAAGCCCAGCACAAAGTAGCTGACGATGGACGCCAGCAGCCGCTGCTGGCCGAACTGCGCGCCGATGGCGCAGCTGAGGTAAAATTGCAGGTACGCAACAGCCGCCGCCAACACCAGCAGAAGCAAGCCCAGCAGCGTCTGCGCGACGACCACCGGCGTGGCCTCCGGCCAGATGATGGAGAGTTCGCCGAAACGGCCCGACATCACGTCGCCGCACAAAAACAGGAACGGGAACGTGACGATCAGCCAGGCGCAGGCGCACAGCAGTTTGGCGGCGATATGCTTCCAGGCCGGCACCGGCAGCGAGAGCAGCAGGTAGCCCTGCTCGCCCAGCAGCTTATAAAAGCGCTGCACGTTGACGAACACACACGCCCCCAGCACAAAGACCAGCGCCAGCACCGTGAGCAGCGCCAGCAGGGCCCCCAGCCAGCCCAGCACGCCGGGCAGGTCGGTCAGCGGCACGTTCAGCCGGTCGCAGATGCCGGTAAGCAGGCAGAGCGCCAGCACCCCGCCGTAGACGGGCAGCAGCACGCGGGCCGTCGCCTTTGCTTCATATTGTAGCAGTTTTGTCAGCATTTGTATACCTCCCGGAAATATTCATCCACACTCTGGCCGGTCTCCTCGCGCAATGCGTCGACGGAAGCCTGGCGGTAGACTTCGCCCTCTTTTAAGAAGATCACTTCGTCGAGGGCTTTCTCGATATCGCCGATCAGATGCGTCGAGAGCACCAGGGCCGCGTCCTCGCTGTAGTTGCGCAGGATCGTTTGCAGGATATACTCCCGCGCGGCGGGGTCGACGCCGCCCAGCGGTTCGTCCAGCAGGTAGAGCTTGGCGGCGCGGCTCATCGTCAGGCACAGCTGCATTTTTTCCTGCGTGCCCTTGCTCATGGCGCCGATGCGGTCCTGCGCTTCGATGTGCAGGTCCGCCAGCATGGCGTGGGCCTTGGCGGCGTCGAAGTCGGTAAAGAAATCGGCGTACAGGCTCACGGCGTCGGCGGCTTTCATCTCCACCGGCAAGGCCATACGGTCGGGCAGGTAGCTCGTCACGCTCTTGGTATGGGTGCCGGGCCGCTGCCCGTCGATGAGCACCTCGCCGCCGCTGGGCGTCAGCAGCCCGGCCGAGATTTTCAGCAACGTCGTTTTGCCGCTGCCGTTGGGGCCCAGCAGGCCCACCAGTTTGCCCGGCGTCACGGCAAAGCTGACGCCGCGCAGCGCGGCTTTGCGGCCGTAGTGTTTGTGCAGGCCGCGCGCCTCATAGATCACAGTTTCCATCATTGCTTTCTCCTCCCTGCGCTGCCTGGTGCAGCAGCTGCTCGGTCTCGTCCCGGGTCAGGCCCAGGGCGTTCATCTGGCGTAAAAATTCGGCGGCCAGCGCAGCGGCTCGTTTGCGCCGCAGCGTCTGCAGGCGTTCGGGCTCGGCGGTGACGGTGCGCCCCGCCGTGCGCTGGGCTTGCAGCAGGCCACGGCTTTCCAGCTCCTGCAATGCGCGCTGCATCGTGTTGGGGTTGACCCCCGCCTGCGCGGCCAGTTCGCGCACGGCGGGGATGCGGCTTCCGGGCGGGAAGGTCCCGTTGACGAGGGCCAGCTCCAGCTGTTCGACCAGCTGTATATAGACCGGACGCCCGCCCGTGATGTTCCATTCCATGGCGGCTCCCCTCTCTGTATTATTGTATTAAGAGCTTAATACAATAATACACGATTTTCCCCGTTTGTCAATAGGGAAAATAAAAGATCCCGCACAAAAGCGCGAGTGACATAAGAAAACAAAGGTTCTGCAAGAACTGCATAGCACCGCAAAATCGCTGCAAAGCGACAGCTGCAAGGCAGAGGGTCGCAGCACTCCTTGGTGGAATGCAAGACCCGATAACGCAGCAGATGCCGCTTTGCAGGCAGAGTTTTGCGGCTTTGTTTTCTTATGGAACCGCGC
>DXEI01000044.1 GCA_019115045.1 Candidatus Gemmiger excrementipullorum
ATGGTGTTGTAGCCGTCCGGCAGGCGGCGGATGAAGTCGTCCGCGCCCGCAAGCCTTGCGGCGCCGATACAGTCCGCGTCAGGGGCGTCCAGATTGCCGTAGCGGATGTTTTCCATGACGGTGCCGGTGAACAGGTTGGTGTCCTGCAGCACCATGCCCAAACTGCGCCGGAGGTCGGCCTTTTTGATCTTGTTGATGTTGATGCCGTCGTAGCGGATTTTGCCGTCGGCGATGTCGTAAAAGCGGTTGATGAGGTTGGTGATGGTGGTCTTGCCCGCGCCGGTCGAGCCGACGAAGGCGATCTTCTGGCCCGGCGTGGCGAACAGCTCGATGTTGTGCAGCACGATCTTGCCGGGGTCGTAGCCGAAGTCCACGTCGTGGAAGGTGATGTCGCCCTCGAGCTTGGTATAGGTCAGGGTGCCGTCGTGGTGGGGGTGCTTCCAGGCCCAGGTGCCGGTGCGCTCGGCGCATTCCTCGAGGGAGCCGTCGGCCTTCTCGCGGGCGTTGACGAGGGTGACGTAGCCGTCGTCGGTCTCGGGCGTCTCGTCCATCAGGGCGAGGATGCGCTCCGCGCCGGCCGCCGCCATGACGATGCTGTTGGTCTGCATACTGACCTGGCTGACCGGCTGGGTGCCGCTCTTATTGAGGGTCAGGAAGGAGACCAGTGCGCCCAGCGTCAGCCCGCCGTAGCCGTGCAGGGCCAGCAGCGCGCCCACCATCGCGCACAGCACATAGCTGATGTTGCCGAGATTGGCGTTCAGGGGCATGGTGATGCTGGCGTAGGTGTTGGCTTTGTCGGCGCTGTCCCGGAGCTGCTCGTTCAGGGCGCGGAAGCCGGCGATGCTCTCCTCCTCGTGGCAGAAGACCTTGACCACCTTCTGGCCGTCCATCATTTCCTCGATGTAGCCGTTCACTTTGCCGAGGTCGCTCTGCTGCCGGGTGAAGTAGCGGGACGACCGCCCCGCCACCCTGCTGCTGACGGCCAGCATGACGCAGATCATGGCCACCGTGATGACGGTCAGGGGCAGGTCCAGCAGGATCATGCTGGCAAGGCTGGTGACGATGGTGACCAGGGAATTGATGAGCTGGGGGATGCTCTGGCTGATGAGCTGGCGCAGGGTGTCCACGTCGTTGGTGTAGACCGACATGATGTCGCCGTGGGCGTGGGTGTCAAAGTAGCGGATGGGCAGCGACTCCATGTGGGTGAACAGTTCGGTGCGGATGCTGCGCATGGTGCCCTGGCTGACGTTGACCATGATGCGGTTGTAGCCATAGGCGCAGAGGATGCCCGCCGCATAGAGGGCCGCCACCCGCAGCAGGGCCGCGGCCAGGGGGCCATAGTCGGCCGCGCCGCTTTGCAGCATGGGGGCGATGTAGCCGTCGATCAGGGTCTGGGTGAACAGGATGCCCTGCACCGACGCCAGCGCCGACCCGATGACGCACACCACCACCATGAAGCAGGAAAACTTGTAATTTTGGAGCATATAGCCCAGCACCCGCCCCAGGGTGGGGAGCATCCGGCCGGGCTTTGCTGTCTGTTTTGTCTGTGTCATGCCTGCGCACCGTCCTTTCCGTTGGATGCCTCAGGGGCGGGCTGGTCGAAGTCGCCGCCGCCCTGGGTCTGGGCTTCGTAAATTTCGCGGTAGATCCGGTTGTTTTTCAAGAGGTTCTCGTGGGTGTCGAAGCCGTTCACCCCGCCGCCGTCCAGCACCAGGATGCGGTCGGCGTCCTGCACGCTGGATACCCGCTGCGCGATGATGATCTTGGTGGTTCCGGGGATGTATTTCGTAAAGGCTGCGCGTATCTTCGCGTCGGTGGCGGTGTCCACCGCCGAGGTCGAGTCGTCCAGAATCAGGATCTTGGGCTTTTTCAGCAGGGCGCGGGCGATGCACAGCCGCTGCTTCTGCCCGCCCGAGACGTTGGTGCCGCCCTGCTCGATCCAGGTATCGTACCCGTCTGGGAAGCGGCTGATGAACTCGTCGGCGCAGGCCGCCTCGCAGACGGCGCGGCACTCCTCCTCGGTGGCGTCCTTTTTGCCCCAGCGGAGATTATCGAGGATGGTGCCCGAGAACAATACGTTCTTTTGCAGCACCACCGCCGATGAAATGTGCGCCGAACCAGGACAGCGCCAGAATCGACCCGTAGACCACCAGCATCATGATGGGGTTATTCAGGGCCAGCAGGCTCTCGGCCTTGACGAAGAGCCGGTAGAGTTCGTCCACGGCCTTTTTGAACTTTTCGTTTTCATACCCTTCCCGCACGAAGGCCTTGACCACACAGATGGCCGAGATGTTCTCCTGCACCGAGGCGTTAAGGTCGTCGTATTTGCGGAACACCTGGTTGAAAATGCCGGTGGTGCGCAGCATGATGGCGGCAAGGGCGACGCCAAGCACCACGATGCCCGCCAGGAAGATCAGGCTGAGCCGCACGCTGATGAAAAAGCACATGAACATCGAGCACAGCAGCATCAGCGGGGCGCGCACCGCGATGCGCAGCATCATCTGGAAGGCGTTCTGGATGTTGGTCACGTCGGTGGTCATCCGTGTGACGAGGCCCGCCGTCGAGAACTTGTCGATGTTGGAAAAGGAGAAGGTCTGCACGTTGCAGTACATGGCGTCCCGCAGGTTGCAGGCAAAGCCGGTGGACGCCCGAGCCGAAAAGCGCCCCGCCGCCACGCCGAAGCAGAGGCTGCACAAAGCCAGCGCCAGCATCAGCGCGCCGTAGCGGTAGACCTGGCCCATGTCGCCGGCCTCGATGCCCCTGTCGATGATGGCCGCGGTGACGAAGGGGATCAGCACCTCCATCAGCACTTCCCCCGCCGTGCACAGCGGCGCCAGCAGGCAGTCTTTTTTGTATTGGCGCACCTGCGCCAGAAGCGTTCGTATCATGCAAGGTCCCTCCTGTGGTC
>DXEI01000045.1 GCA_019115045.1 Candidatus Gemmiger excrementipullorum
AGGTCAAGGACGGCAGCGTCGAGTTCGACCACGTCACCTTCAAGTATAAGCACGGCACCGGCAGCCCGGTGCTCAGCGACATCACCTTCAGCCTCAAACCGGGCGAGACGCTGGGCATCATCGGCGGCACCGGCTCGGCCAAATCCAGCCTGGTGCAGCTGATCCCCCGCCTGTACGACGTGGCCGAAGGCTGCGTCAAGGTGGGCGGCGTGGACGTGCGGGACTACAACCTCGACGTGCTGCGCCACGACGTCTCGATGGTGCTGCAGAAGAACGTCCTGTTCTCGGGCACCATCCTGGACAACCTGCGCTGGGGCGATGAAAAAGCCACCGACGCCCAGTGCGTCGAGGCCTGCCAGCTGGCCTGCGCCGACGAGTTCATCGAGCGCTTCCCCGACAAGTACCATACATGGATCGAGCAGGGCGGCTCCAACGTATCGGGCGGCCAGAAACAGCGCCTGACCATTGCCCGCGCCCTGCTGCGCAAGCCCAAGATCCTGATCCTGGACGACTCGACCAGCGCGGTGGACACCGCCACCGACGCCAGGATCCGGGCGGCCTTCCGCGAAAAGCTGCCCGGCACCACCCGCATCATCATCGCGCAGCGCATCTCCTCGGTGCAGGCGGACAGGATTTTGGTGCTGGACAACGGCCGGGTAGCGGACCTTGGCACCCACGAGGAGCTGATTGCGCGGCCGGGCATCTACCGGGATATCTATGAGATTCAGATGAACAACGCCGACCGGGAGCTGCTGCAGAAGGCCGCAGCGGGCGCTCCGCAAGACGCTGTGACAGAAAGCAGGTGAGCAACATGGCAAATATCAACCGTGACGACGCGCCGCAGAGCAACAAGTCCTTTCAGTTTTCCATCTGGAAGCGGCTGGGGCCGTTCATCAAGCCCTACCGCTGGCTGCTGCTGCTGATTATCGTCACCAACATCATCATCTCGATTGTCGATGTGCTGCTGCCGCTGTTCCAGCGGTACGCGGTGGACAACTTTATCGAACAAAAATCGCTGCAGGGCTTCCAGACCTTCATTATCGGGTATCTGGCGGTGATTGTGCTGCAGGTGCTCAGCTTTGTCTTTTATACGTTGAGCGCCATGAAGATGGAGATGCGCATGGGGCGCGACCTCAAGCGCGCCTGCTTTGTCCACCTGCAGACCCTCTCCTTCTCCTACTATAACGTCACGCCGGTCGGCTACATCCTGGCCAGGGTGATGAGCGATACCAACAAGATCGCCTCGATCACCGCCTGGGACCTGATCGACATCCTCTGGGCGCTGACCTATGTGGTGTGCGCCTTCATCTCGATGGCGATGCTGGATTTGCGTCTGGCGCTGATGGTCATGGTGATCGTGCCGGTCATCGCGGTGCTGACCGCCTACTTCCAGAAGAAGATTCTGTTCTGGAACCGCAAGGTGCGCGCCATCAACTCCCGCATCACCGGCGCCTTCAACGAGGGCATCATGGGCGCAAAAACCTCCAAGACGCTGGTCATCGAGGACAAAAACACCCACGAGTTTGCCGGCATCACCGAGGAGATGCGTTCCGCTTCGGTGCGCGCGGCGGGACTGAACGCGGTGTACATCCCGCTGGTCATGCTGGCCAGCTCCGCCGCCACCGCCATCGTGCTGGTGCGGGGCGGCAACCTGGTGCTGGAAAACGCCATGCTGGTGGGCACCCTCTCGGCCTTCACCACCTATGCGGTGTCCATCTTTGAGCCGATTCAGCAGATGGCGAGGGTGCTGGCCAACATCATCGCGGTGCAGCCGAACATCGAGCGGGTCATGGGGCTGCTGGACCAGAAGCCGAACATCGTCGACAGCCCCGAGGTCATCGCAAAGTACGGCGACACCTTCCATCCCAAGAAGGAAAACTGGGAGCCGATTAAGGGAGACATCGAGTTCGACGACGTCTCCTTCCAGTACCCGGACGGCGAGGAGGAGGTGCTCAGCCACTTCAGCCTGAAAATTCCGGCGGGCACCACCGTGGCCATCGTCGGCGAGACCGGCGCGGGCAAGTCCACCCTGGTCAACCTGGCCTGCCGCTTCTTTGAGCCGACCGCCGGCCGCATCCTGATCGACGGCAAGGACTACCGCGAGCGCAGCCAGCTCTGGCTGCACAGCCGGCTGGGGTATGTGCTGCAGAACCCGCACCTGTTTTCCGGCACGGTGATGGACAACATCCGCTATGGCCGGCTGGACGCCACCGACGAGGAGGTTCGCGCGGCGGCCAAGGCCGTCTCGGCGGACACGGTGGTGGAGCACCTGGAGGACGGCTACAACAGCGACGTCGGCGAGGGCGGCGACAAGCTCTCCACCGGCGAGAAGCAGCTGATCTCCTTTGCGCGCGCGGTGCTGGCCGACCCGGCCATCTTTGTGCTGGACGAGGCGACCAGCTCGATCGACACCCAGACCGAGCAGCTGATTCAGAGCGCGACGCTGCGGCTGCTCAAGGGCCGCACATCTTTCCTGATTGCGCACCGGCTTTCCACCATCCGGCAGGCCGACCTGATTCTGGTGGTCAAGGACGGCAAGATTGTGGAGCAGGGCAAGCACGAGGAGCTGCTCCAAAAGGGCGGTTACTATCACGATCTTTATTCCAAGCAGTTCCAGCAGGAGGAGATGCATTCCCGCCTGAG
>DXEI01000005.1 GCA_019115045.1 Candidatus Gemmiger excrementipullorum
ACCATCGGATCGCCTGCCTTTCTCTGTGCGCCGGGTGGCTGCCAGTTTTGGTGTTTGTGTGTATTATATCCGTAATACACACAGCTGTCAAGCGCCCCGGCGAACTTTGTGCAGGGCTTACAGCCGCGCGCTGCCCCTTTGCAGCAAAACGCACAAACGACGTGTACAAGGCGCGCCTGCGCCGCGCAGCGTCTATGGCATTTTGCGGGGCGGGGTGCTATAATGGCATACAGAACAGGCCCGCATCCCCGGCGGCGCGCCGACCAAGGAGGCCCCTATGCACGAACTGGCCATCACCCAAAGCATTTTGGACATTGCGCTGCACGCCGCAAGCGAGCAGCACGCCGCCCGCATCCGCGCCATCCGGCTCAAGATCGGCGCGTTTTCCGGCGTAGTGCCCGAGTGCGTGCAGATGTACCTGGACGTGCTGGCCAAGGGCACGCCTGCCGAGGGCGCCAAGATCGAGGCCGAGACGGTGCCGCTGCGGGTGCAGTGCCGCGCCTGCGGCGCAACGGGCGAGATCGACCGGCGGCACATCGCCTGCCCGGTGTGCGGCAGCGTGGACCTGCACCGGCTTTCGGGCCGGGAATTTTATGTGGACAGTATCGAGGTGGATGTATAAATGGAGATCAAGGTTTTGCACCAGGTCATGGCATGGAACGACGACGTCAGCGCCGAGGTGCGCCAGACGCTGCGCCAGCACAAAGTCTGCCTGGTCAACGTCATGGGCAGCCCCGGCGCGGGCAAGACCACCCTGCTGACGGCGCTGATCGAGCGGCTGCGCCAAGAGTTTGCCATCGGCGTCATTGAGGGCGACATCACCGGGCAGATCGACGCCGAAAAGATCGCGGCGCTGGGCATCCCTGCCGTACAACTGAACACCGACGGCGCGTGCCATATCGAGGCGATGAGCATCCAGCACATTCTGCCGCAGTTTGACCTCGACGCGCTGGACGTGCTGTTTGTGGAAAACATCGGCAACCTTGTCTGCCCGGCCGAGTTCGACATCGGCGAGAATTTCCGCTTAACGGTGCTGAGCATCCCGGAAGGCGACGACAAGGTCGCCAAATACCCGCTGATGTTCACCGACACCGACTGCCTGGCGCTGACCAAGTGCGATACGCTGCCCTACTTTGACTTTGATCTCGACCGCGTGGCGGCCGATTACCGCGGCGTCAACCCGGGCGCGCCGCTGTTTGAGACCGCCGCGCGCACCAGCGCGGGGGTGGACGAGCTCAGCGCGCACCTGGCCGGGCGCATCCGCGCCGCGCTGGCATGAGCGAGCAAGCGCCGCCCCGCCATGTGCGGGTGGAGGTTTCCGGCATCGTGCAGGGGGTGGGGTTCCGGCCGTTTTTGCACCGGCTGGCGCAGCGTTTGCACCTGACCGGCTGGGCGCGCAACACCCCTGCCGGGGTGGAGCTGGCGCTGGCCGGCACCCCGGAAAGCGTCGAGGCCTTTCTGCACACGGTGCGCACCGCCCCGCCGCCGCTGGCCGTGGTGGAGGATGTGACGGCGCAGCCGCTGGCAGGCCCCGCCCACTACGACGGCTTTGCCATTTTGCCCAGCACCGCCGGGGCCGCCGCCACGCTGGCCGCGCCCGACCTGGCCCCCTGCCCCGCCTGCGAAAAAGAACTGGCCGACCCGGCCGGCCGCCGTTACCGCTACCCTTTTACCAACTGTACCGACTGCGGGCCGCGGTTTTCGATTTTGCGGGCGCTGCCCTACGACCGCCCCAACACGACGATGGCGGGCTTTGCCATGTGCCCGGCCTGCGCGGCCGAGTATGCCGACATCGCCACCCGCCGCTACCACGCCCAGCCCAACTGCTGCCCGGTGTGCGGGCCGCGGGCGTTTTACCTGGACGACCGCGGGCGGGAGCTGCCCGGCGACGCCGTGGCCCTGGCGCAGCGGGCGCTGGAGGCTGGGGGCATCGTGGCTGTGAAGGGCACGGGCGGTATCCACCTGGCCTGCGACGCGCAAAACGCAGCCGCCGTGCGCCGGCTGCGCCGCCGCAAACACCGCGAGGAAAAACCGCTGGCCGTACTGTGCCGCGATTTGGAGACTGCGCGGCGGCTGTGCTGTATCACAGAAGAAGAAGCCGCGCTGCTGCAAAGCCCGCGGCGGCCCATTGTGTTGCTGGAAAAACGCCGCCCCGCCGGGCCGGGCAGCCTGCCTTTTTTGAGCGGGAACCGCCGCCTGGGGCTGCTGCTGCCCTACACGCCGCTGCACCTGCTGCTGGCGGACGGCCGGTTTGGCGGGCCGGCGGCGCTGGTGCTGACGAGCGCCAACCTGCCCGGCTGCCCGGTGATGACCGATAATGCCGAGGCGCTGGCCGGGCTGCGCGGCATCGCCGACGGTTACCTGTTGCACGACCGGCCCATCGCCAACCGCTGCGACGACACGGTGGCGGCGGTGTGGCGGGGGCAGGCGTATTTTTTCCGCCGCAGCCGCGGCTACGCCCCCCAGCCGCTGACGCTGCCCGACGATGCCGCTGACGGCGTGCTGGCCTTCGGGGCCGAGCAGAAGGCCGGGTTTGCCGCCGGCAAGGGCCGCCACGCTTTTTTGAGCCAGCACATCGGCGACGTAAAAAACGCCGAGACGCTGGACCATTACCGCGCCGCGCTGCAAACGCAGCTGCGGCTGTTCGGCCTTGCGCCGCAGGTACTTGCCTGCGATCTGCACCCCGACTACTGGCCGACGCGCGAAGCGCAGGCGATGGCCGCGCAGCGCGGGCTGCCGCTTTTGCCGGTGCAGCACCACTGGGCGCACATGGCGGCCTGCATGGCGGACAACCGCCTGGATGGGCCGGTGTTCGGCCTTGTGTGGGACGGCACCGGCCTGGGCAGCGACGGCGCCATCTGGGGCGGCGAGTGCTTGCGCGGCGGGTACGACGGTTTTGTGCGGGTGGGGTCCATTCGGCCCATCCCGCTGCCGGGCGGCGACGCAGCCGTCCGGCAGATCGGGCGCACCGGGCTGAGCCTGGCGCGCGACGCCGCCGTGCCGGAAGCCACGCTGGCCGCGCTGCCGCTGTGGCAGGCGTTGCCGGGGCGGCAGACGCTGCTGGCCATGCTGGAAAAAAAGATCGCCTGCCCGGGGGCCAGCAGCATCGGGCGGTTGTTCGACGGTGCGTATGCGCTGGTCTCCGGCCGGGTGACGGCCGGCTACGACGGCCAGGCCCCCGCGCTGCTGGAAGCGCGGGCCGACCCGAATACCCCCGGCCGCTGCTACCCCACCGCCTACTACGATGACGGCGGCGTGCGCCGGTTCGACACCCGGCCGCTCGTCGCGGCCCTCTGCGCCGACGCGGCGGCGGGCGTGCCGGCGGCGGCCATCGCGCGCGGGTTTATGGACGCGCTGTGCCGCATGGCGCTGGAACAGTGCCGGGCGCTGAACCCCGAGCGGCTGCCGGTGGTGCTTTCGGGCGGGGTATTTTTGAACCAGTACCTGCTGCGCGGGGTCACCGGCCTGCTGCAGGCCGACGGCTTTGCCGTGTATACCCACCACCGTGTCTCGCCCAGCGACGAGGGGCTGGCCCTGGGCCAGCTGGTCATCGCGGCGCGGGCGCGGCAAAACGGAACCTTATAATGTAGCAAGGAGGTTTTGGCCATGTGCCTGGCAGTCCCTTTAAAAATCGTATCGGTCGACGGCAAGCGCGCCGTGGGCGAGGCCGGCGGCCTGACCCAGACGCTGCGCGTCGACTTTTTGCCCGATATTCAACCCGGCGACTATGTGATGGTGCACGCCGGGTTTGCCATTGAGCGGCTGAGCGAACAGCAGGCGCGGGAAAACCTGGCCTGCATTGAGGAGGCCCTCGATGCGCGGTGAGGTGCGCGAGGCGGATTTCCGCCGCCCCCAAAACGCCGCCGCGCTGGCAGCGGCCATCCGCAGCCGGACCGACCCGCAGCGCCCGGTGCGCCTGATGGAAATTTGCGGCACCCATACCATGGCCATTGCCAAGGCGGGGCTGCGCAGCGCGCTGGCCCCGGGGGTGAAATTGCTGTCCGGCCCGGGGTGCCCGGTGTGCGTGACGCCGGCCGGGGCCATCGACGCGGTGCTGCGTTTAAGCGAGCAGCCCGGCGTGACGGTGGCCAGCTACGGCGACCTGCTGCGGGTGCCGGGCAGCGTGCGCGGCGATACCCTTTTGCGCCGCCGGGCGCTGGGCGCGCCGGTGCTGACCGTCTACTCGCCGCTGGAAGCCGTGGAAGCCGCTGCGGCCGACCCGGCGCGGGAGGTCGTGTTTTTGGGCGTCGGCTTTGAGACGACCGCCCCCGGCACCGCCGCCTGCATTTTGGAGGCCGCCGCGCGCGGGGTGCGCAATTTCTCGGTGCTGTGCCTGCTAAAGCGCACCGAGCCCGCGCTGCGCGCGCTGATCGCCGCGCCGGACTTTGCGGTGGACGGCTTCCTCTGCCCGGGGCATGTGGCGGCCGTCACCGGGGCGGAAGCCTTCCGCTTTTTACCTGCCGAGTTTGGCCTGCCCGCCGTCGTCAGCGGGTTTGAGGCCGGGGATATTTTGTACGCCGTCTGGCGGCTGGCCGGTATGCTGGCTGAAGGCCGCCCGGCGCTGGAAAACGAGTACACCCGCGTCGTGCGCGCGCAGGGCAACCCGGCGGCGCAGGCGGCCATCGCGCGCGTGTTCACGCCGGCGGCCAGCGTCTGGCGCGGGCTGGGCGATATCCCGGCCAGCGGGTACGCCATCCGGGAAGAATTTGCCGCCTGGGACGCGGCCAAAAAGTTCGGCATCGCGCCGGGGCCGGAGCATGAAACGCCCGGCTGCCGCTGCGGGGCGGTGCTGCGCGGCGTGTGCGCCCCGCGCGACTGCCCGCTGTTTGGCAAGGTTTGCACCCCCGCCGACCCGGTGGGCCCCTGCATGGTCTCGGGCGAGGGGGCCTGTGCGGCGGCGTGGAAATACGGCGGCGACTGAAGGAGGGCTGCACCATGCAGGACATCATCACACTGGACTACGGCAGCGGCGGGTTGAAGACCGCACAGCTGATCGAGGAGATTTTGCTGCCGGCTTTTGCCAACACGGCGCTGAACGACCTGGGCGACGGCGCGGTGCTGCCCGCCCTGGACGGGCCGCCGGTATTTTCTACCGACAGTTTCGTCGTCAGCCCCTGGAAGTTCCCTGGCGGGGACATCGGCAAGCTGGCGGTGTGCGGCACCGTCAACGACGTGTGCATGGCCGGCGGCGTGCCGCGCTATCTGAGCTTTTCGCTCATTCTGGAAGAGGGCTTCCTCCTCGACGACCTGCGCGCCATCGTGACTTCGGCGGCCGAGACGGCGCGCGGGGCCGGCGTGCAGATCGTCACCGGCGACACCAAGGTGGTCGAGCGCGGCAAGGGCGACGGCGTCTACATCAATACGTCGGGCATCGGCGTGCTGCGCGCGCCCGGCCTGGGGCGCGCGGCGCTGCGCGAGGGCGACGCGGTGCTCGTCAGCGGCAGCGTGGGCTGCCACGGCGCGGCCGTGCTGATGGCCCGCGGCGACCTGCCCTGCGAGGGGGCGCTGTGCAGCGACTGCCAGCCGCTGCACGCTTTGAGCGCCGCGGCGCTGGACGCCGGCGGCGGGCAGGTGCGCATGCTGCGCGACCCCACGCGCGGCGGCGTGGCCACCACGCTGAATGAATTTGTCGAGGGCGGGCCGCTGTGCATCGAACTCACGGAGGACGCCATCCCGGTGGACGCGCCGGTGGCGGCCGCCTGCGACCTGCTGGGGCTGGACCCGCTGTACGCCGCCTGTGAGGGGCGGATGCTGGTCGTCTGCGCGCCGCAGGCCGTCCCCGCCGTGCTGGCCGCGCTGCGTGCCGTCCCCGGCGGCGAGGGCACGGTGCAGATCGGCCAGGTAACGGCCGCCCGCCCCGGGCAGGTCGTGCTTCGCAACAGCTTTGGCGGCAGCCGCATTTTGGGCAAGCTGACCGGCGCGCAGCTGCCGCGCATCTGCTGACGCTTGCTTTGGGGACGCTTACCGCAAAACCGTCTGCCTGTTTTTGTACGGGCAGGCGGTTTTTATTACCCCGCATGCCCCGCCCCGGCCTTGGCGGCAAACGGCGGCCCCGCGCCTGCCCGTTCTGTTTTTGCCGCCGGGGGCGCAGATGCTGGACAAAACGCCCCCTTGTGTAGAAAATACATCCCTGTTACGAAAAAATATCTTTACAAACGCTGTTCGCTGTGCTATAGTTTTTTGGCATGCGGCCCGTCGCTCACAAAAAGCGACAGGCCGTTTTTTTGTGGATGCAAAAGGATACGCCGGGCCCGCCCGGCGCAAAACCAGCCGTGCGCGGTATGCCGCGCACCCAAAAAAGAAGAAAAGAGGGACCCATGAAACGCAAACCCAAACTGACCGCCGCGCTGCTGGCGCTGGCACTGGCCGCCCTGACCGCCTGCTCCGGCGGCACGCAGAGCGCGGCCCCGGACACGCAGAGCGCCTCGAGCGCCCCGGCCGCGAGCGCGGAAAGCACCGAGAGTGAAGCGCCCGCCGAGGAGCAGATCGAAGAAGGCAGCGTCGTGGCCACGTCGATGAATACGATCACCATCCTGACGACCGACGGCCGCGAGCTGAATTTCCCGACGGTGGACGCCACGGTGGAAGCCGCCGACGGCCTGCTGGAGGGCGACTGGGTGCAGGTGACCTACCGCGGCGCCCTGAACGGCACCGACACGACCGGCGTGCAGGTGGACCGCGTGGTAGACCTGGCCGACCATACGCCCGACATTGAGATGGCCGACGTGGACGAGACCGTCTACACCACCGGCCCGGCCGGCCTGTTTGCCGCCAACAGCACCTCGGCCGAAAAGCTGGCCGACCTTGCCAAGGGCACGCAGCTGCACCGCACGGGCAAAGGCCCCCATGGCTGGAGCCGTGTGGAATACAACGGCCAGGTGGGCTATGTGTTTGGCGATTACCTGACCACCACCGCCCCGCAGAGCCAGCCCGCCGCCACGACGGACGCCAGCGTGACGGTGCAGGACGTCAACGAGACCGTGTACGCGACGGTGCGCCTGCGCATGCGCGCCAGCGCCAGCCTGGACGGCGCGGTGCTGGGCGTAGCCACCCCCGGCACCCAGCTGACGCGCACCGGCGTACTGAACAACGGCTGGTCCAAAGTGATCTACAACAACACTGCCGCGTACTGTGACTCGGAGTATCTGACGACGACGAAACCCGCCGAGGCCGTGAACCACGACGAGACGCCCGCGGGCGAAGTGGCCCGCAGAGAGGTGGATGCGACCTACTACACGTCTGTGGCGCTGAAACTGCATGTGACCTACGCGCAGGATTCCTCGGTAGTGGCCGTGGCGCCCATGGGTACCGCGCTGCATGTGCAGTACCTGCTGGACAACCACTGGGCGCAGGTAGAGTACGGCGGCCAGACGGCGTACTGTGTATCGCAGTTCCTGGTGACCGAGCAGCCCGCCGCCACCCAGAACGCCCCGGTCGAGACGGCGTTCACCGATGTGGACGATGTGGTCTACCCCATCGCTGCGCTGCATATCCGCGAGACGCCGAGCCTGGGCGGCAAGGTGCTGTCCACGCCGGACGCCAACACCGGGTGGCGCCGCACCGGCATCTCGGCCGACGGCCAGTGGAGCCGCGTAGAGTTCAACGGCGTTACGGGCTACGCCGCCAGCCAGTACCTGACGAACGTACGTCCCGGCCTGGGCGCGACCGAAGAGCAGGAGACCAACGAGACGGTGACCACCACCGCAAAGCTGCGCCTGCACGAGACGACGGACGTCGACTCGCCCGTGGTGGCCGTGGTACCCGCTGGCACCGCGCTGCACCGCGTCGCCTACACGGCCGACGGCTGGTCCATTGTGCTGTACAACGGCGAGACCGTCTACTGCGCCACCCAGTATGTGACGCAGTGAGCCCCTTATAAACAACGCACCCCCGCCCGGCAGGCATACGCCTGCCGGGTGGGGGTTTGTGCGCGGCGCAGATCGCGCGCCGCTTTCTGCAAGCGCCAAAGAAGGGGCCGGGCGTTCCTTAAACGGAACCGCCCGGCTCTCTTTTTTGCGGTTCAAGCCTGGTCTGGCCAGGCGGCACCAGGCTGTTGCTGTTGCCCGCGCTCTATTTCCTTTTCTCTTGTTTCCGCCCCCATGGCTCAACGGATCGTCAGATGGAACCCCCAGATCGCCATAATGATCTCAGCCGGCACACCCACAAGAAGCATTATTGTTACATATGCTTTCCCCTGCTTATTACTTTGATCAACTTTTCGATGAAATACGATAAAAAAGATTGCATCTGCTAAGAAGCCCAGACTTGTAAAACCAAAAACAACATTGACCGCCAGCGCACCGTCGATGGAAAACACCGCAGTCAGCGTGAAAAAGATAGTCAAGCCTATTGCGATACTTACCACCAAAATCAGGATACTGAGGAAATGCATCGTGATCGGGGAAAGGCAAGACTCCTTCTTGTCGGCACTTTTTCCCAAAAGCCTGCTGTGCTCACCTGGCGAAAATCGTTTCTGTTTTCCTTTTTTGAACATGTGCATCGATTCCCTCTCCGGTCTTGGAAACGCATCCCACACCAAATCAATGTCATGTAAATATCCGTGTTGATTTGTAATTCTCCAGTCGCCCAAATTCCTCGCTCCTTCTTGCACGCGCGCCTATAACTTTGGTACCGGCGAACCGTTGGGCATCGATCCAGGCTATGATTTATCCGAAACTTTATAACATATAGTCTACACGCTTGTCCTTGCCGGTTGCAAGCGCCAAATTGCACAAAGAACCGCAGGGATCATTGGTCGCTTCTTTGGTGCGCACAGGGGAGCCTGTGCTTGCACCTGTTGCAGGTGTAAATAGGCATCCATAATCGGCCTCGTCGGGATACGGTGGGGCGGCGGTCTGCTGTAGATGGGGGACTCTCCCGCGGGCTAAGCAACAGCCCGCAGGGCTGTTGCTTGCGCGCTGCGGCGCGCCGCCCTGTTCTCGTCCGCCCATCCTTCGCCGCCAAAAAATGACCCCCACCGGGGTACGGTGGGGGTCATTTTTGGTGGAGGATGGGGGACTCGAACCCTCGACCTCTGCGATGTGAACGCAGCGCTCTAACCAGCTGAGCTAATCATCCATAATGGGGTCAACAACAGATATTATACGGCATTTGTATCGCTTTGTCAACCCCATTTTGGGAGTTTTTATGCGGCGCGCCTTAGCCCTGCAGGGCGGCGGCCAGCGCTTTGAGCTGCGCCTCGCTGGCGGCGTCCAGCGCGCTCTTGATCGTCACGGTGGGCGCGGCAAAGGTCAGGTTCTTGCAGCCTTCCAGCATCTTGGTCATGACGCGGGCAGCCGTGGGGGCCCAGGTGCCGTTTTCGATCAGGGCAACGGTGCGGTTCTGGTAGTTACGCTCGGTCAGGTGCTCGATAAAGGCGCGGGTGAACGGGAACACATCGCCGTTGTAGGTCGGCGTGGCCAGCACCAGCTTGCTGTAGCGGAATGCCTGGGCTACGGCTTCGGGCAGGTCGCAGCGGGCCAGGTCCAGCACCGTCACGTCGGTGCCGGCGGCGCGCAGGGCCTCGCCCAGCTGCTCGGCCGCCGCTTTGGTATGGCCGTAGATGGAGCTGTAGGCCACCAGCACGCCCTCGGTCTCGGGGCGGTAGGCGCTCCAGGCGTCGTAGGCAGCCAGCACGTCGGGCAGCTGCTCTTTGTGCAGCACGGGGCCGTGCAGCGAGCAGACGGTCTCGATGTCCAGCCCGGCGGCCTTTTTGAGCACCGCCTGCACCTGCGCGCCGTACTTGCCCACGATGCCGATGTAGTAGCGGCGGGCTTCGGGCAGCCATTCTTCCTCGACGTCCAGCGCGCCGAACTTGCCGAACGCATCGGCGCTGAACAGCACCTTGTCGGCGTCGTCATAGCTCAGGATGACTTCCGGCCAGTGGACCATCGGCGCGGTGACGAAGTGCAGCGTATGGCGGCCCAGCGGCAGCGTGTCGCCCTCTTTGACGGGCAGGCTGCGGGCCGTATAATCAACGCCGAAGAACTGCTGCATCATGGCGATGGCCTTAGCCGAGGCGACGATCTGCGCGCCGGGGTAGGCCTGCGCGAACGCCGCCACCGAGCCGGAATGGTCGGGCTCCATGTGCTGCACGACGAGGTAGTCGGGCGCGCGGCCGCCGAGTTCGGCGGCGATGTTGGTGAGCCAGGCGTCGGTGAAGTGCGCGTCGACGCTGTCCATGACCGCGACCTTTTCGTCGCAGATCAGGTAGGAATTGTACGCCATGCCGTTGGGCACCTTGTACTGCCCCTCAAACAGGTCGATGTCGTGGTCATTGACGCCCACATACAAAATATCGTTGGTGATGTTCATCTATATCCCCTCCTGGTATGGTCGAGTTGTTTCCGTCCCCCAGTATAGCACAACGGCGGCGCGCTGTCGCGCCTTTTTACAAAAAAGTTGCAAAAAAGTCCGGCTGCTCTGCCAAATCACGCAGAACAGCCGGACAAGGACGTAAAGATTCAGCGCACTTCGTGCTCAGGCACCGGCGCGTCGACGGGGCGCGGCGCGCCCTCGACCCACTGGATGGCCTTTTTGGGACACTTGGCCACACAGGTACCGCAGCCATTGCACTTGGTGTAGTCGATGACGGC
>DXEI01000046.1 GCA_019115045.1 Candidatus Gemmiger excrementipullorum
TCCACCGGCGTGCCGCCGGAGCCTGTGGCGACGCCGGCGCCGGAAGCGTCGGTCGACCCGTCCACCGGCCAGATCGTCGTGCCGGAAAGTTCCTGGTGGAGCAGCGACGGTTCGCATCAGATCCACCAGCGTTCCGACGGCTCGATGTGGAACGAAAGCGGCCAGCGCTGCGACGCCGAAGGCAACCCCATTTGACGGGCGCGCAGTCTATGGCGTATATCACAAAAGGCATCGGCGGGTTTTACTACGTCCGCACGGCGCAGGGCATCGTCGAGTGTAAGGCGCGCGGCGTTTTCCGCAAGCGCGGCATCGCGCCGGTGGCGGGGGACAACGTCGTGCTCTCTGTCGACGGCAGCTTGATCGAGGAGATCCTGCCTCGCAAAAATGTGTTTGTGCGCCCGCCGGTGGCCAATTTGGATGTGCTGTTCATCGTGGCCAGCACAACGCAGCCGGTGCCCAGCACGCTGGTGCTGGACGCGCTGACGTCGGCCGCCCTGTACAAGGGCGTACAGCCGGTGCTGGTGGTGACCAAGGCGGACCTGAAAGCGGCCGACACCCTGGCCGAGGCCTATGCGGGCAGCGGCATCCCGCTCATCTTACTGCACTACGAAAGCGGCGAAGGGCTGGATGCCGTGCGCGGGTATATCCAGGGGCATCTGTGCGCTTTTTGCGGCAACTCCGGCGTCGGGAAATCCACGCTGCTCAACGCGCTCGCGCCGGAACTGCAGCGCGAGACCGGGCAGATCAGCCAAAAACTCGGCCGCGGCCGCCATACCACCCGCGAGGTCGAGATCTTTGAAGTTTGCGGCGGCCGCCTGGCCGACACGCCGGGCTTTGCCAGCCTCGAAGCCCAAAAACTGGCCCGTATCCCCAAAGAGGAATTGCAGCATACCTTCCCGGAATTTGAACCCTATTTTGGGCAGTGCCGGTTTACCGGCTGCTCCCACCGTGCCGAGACTGGCTGCGCCGTGCGCGCGGCTGTGGAAGCGGGCAAGATCAGCCCGTCGCGCTATGCCAGCTACCTCGCTTTGTATGAGGAAGCGAACGCCCGGAAAGCGTGGGAACCATGACGGGGCGCGCGGTGGTGTTTTCGGCTGTGGAGGTCGGGCCGGAGATGGCCGGTTACCTGCAGCCGGGGGATTTTATCGTGGCCTGCGACGCTGGGTACCGCAACGCTGCCCGCCTGGGGGTAAAACCGGACCTGATCGTGGGGGATTTTGATTCCGCCCCGCAGCCGCAGACCGACCGCGAGACCATCGTGCTGCCGCATGTCAAGGACGATACCGACACGCAGTTTGCCGCCCGCTGGCTGGTGGAACACGGCTGTACCGAGGCCGTGCTGCTGGGCGCGTTGGGCGGCGCGCGCATAGAGCATACGTTTGCCAACATTTCTACGGGGCTGTATCTTTCGCTGCACGGCGTCAAGACCATTTTGGCCGACGCGCGCAGCGAGATGCATTACCTGCTGCCCGGCCAGCCGCTGCGCCTTGCGCGGCGGGACTGGATGTATTTGTCTGTGTTTGCCTTGGGGGCGCCGCTTTGCGGCGTGACGCTGCAGGGGGTGTATTACCCGCTGCAGGACGCCACCCTGACGGAGCTTGACTACCCGCTGGGCACCAGCAATGAGTTCACAGCCCCCGAGGCCTGCCTGCAATGCACGGCGGGCCATGGCCTGGTGGTGCTGACGCGCGCCGACGGTTGACACACAGACCCCGCCTGCGCATAGTATGGCGTACACGAACGACGGAAAGTGAGGTGTACGCCGATGCATGTGGTCGTGGTCCGCTGCCCGCGCGCGCTGCGCTGGCTGCTTCGCGCAGCTTTCAAAGTATAAACCTTCCTGCAAACCTCTGCCGCAAGGCAGGGGTTATTTTTTTGCCGCTGCGCATATACATGCACCAGAAAGCCAACCAAGCGCTAGATGGAAAGGGGCAATCACAATGGAACTCAAGGTGTTTAAGGACACCCTTGCGGCCTACGGCGGCCGGTGGGAAGGCCGGCAGGAGCTCCCGGTCGAGACCGAGATCCTGATCCCGGATTATCTGCCGGCCGTGTTCAAGATCGTCAAGTGCAGGGTGGAGCCCATCCTGCTGCAAAACCGCGTGGCCGGCGCCCGCTGGCAGTGCGAGGGCTTCCTGCGCTGTACCGTATACTACCAAAGCGACGAGCCGGGGTGCCGGCTGTACCGCGTCGAACAAAAATTTGCCTTTGAAAAATCGGTCGAGCTCCCGGCCGGCAGCTACGCCGAAGGGCCCGCGCAGACCTGGGGCGAGCTGGAATACTGCAACTGCCGGGCAGTCAGCGAGCACCGCATCGACCTGCGCGGCGCGTACATTTTGTGCGGCGCGGTCCTGGCCAGGCGGGAGTGCGAGCTGCTGACCTCGCTGGCCGACTGCGGCATCGAGCAGCGCGCCCGCACCTTGCGCGGGATGCAGCGCGTTGCAGCCGAAGAAAAAACGCTGACAGCTTCCGCCGTGCTGCCGATGCCGGAGGCCGGCGCCACGGTGCTGGAGATCGGCGGGCATTTTGCGCTGGGGGAGGCATCGCTGCAAACCGGGCAGGCCAGCGTGCAGGGCGTTTTGCAGGTGCAGGTGTGCTGCCAGCCGGCGGGCGAGGAACAGCTGACGGTGCGCACAAAAGAGATCCCCGTGCAGCAGACTGTGGACTTGCCCGGCGTGACGGCGGAGGATACCTGCGTTGCCTGGGGCGAGATCCAGGCCTGCACGCTGGCCGCGCCGGACGCCGGCGAAGAAGGCGCGCTGAGCCTCGGCTGGAAGCTGCATGTGGAAGTCTGGCGCGAGACGGCGTGCACGGTGGTCGCGGATGCGTACTCCACCCTGTACCAGACCCAGACGGTGCAGACGGCCTGCAAGCTGCTGAACAAAACGGCGGACCTGGCCGAGCGCGTGAGCGTGGTGCTGCAGGACGAACTGCCGGACCCCGAACTGACCGTAACGGGCTGCTTTGTCACGCTGGGCAAGGCGGTCCCGATGGCGGTGCAGGACGCCGGGGCGGCCGCGCAGTTCTGCTTGTGCGGCAAGGGCACAGCGCATGTGCTTTGTGCCGACGCCCGCGGCGAGGTGACCTGCTTTGACAAGAACTTTACCTGGCGGCCGGAAGGCGTGTGGCAGGGCGCGGCGCCGGACGCCTGCGCCTGTGTGAGCGCCGCCGTCACCCGTGTCAGCAGCAGCAAAAACGGCGCGCAGCTGCAAGTCGAGCTGGAGATCGGCGTCAGCGGCCTGCTGCTGCAGGCGCACACCGGCGAGGCCTTATGTGAGGTGGAGCTGGGCGAGGCGTATGAGCGCCCGGCCGACGCCCCGGCACTGTACCTGTACTATGCGGCGGCCGGGGAGCGCGTTTTTGACATCGCCAAGCGCTACCATGCGCGCGCCAAAGACCTGGCGGCGGCCAACCGCCTGCCCTGTGACGGCGGCGCCGCGCAGGACTGCATCGCGCAGGCGGCCTGCCTGTTGATCCCGGCGGCCCAGTAAAGGAGGGGATGATCGTGACCCAGCAACAGATCTATCAGACCATCGCCCGGCGCACGGGGGGCGATATCTATCTCGGCGTCGTGGGGCCGGTGCGCAGCGGCAAAAGTACCTTTATCAAGCGGTTTTCGGAGTTGATGCTGCTGCCGCATATCCAAAACGAGGCGCTGCGCGCCCGTGCAGCCGACGAATTGCCGCAGTCGGCGGCCGGGCGCACCATCATGACGACGGAGCCCAAGTTTATCCCGGAAAAGGCCGTCACGGTGGAACTGTCCGGCGGCGGCAGCTTCCGCGCGCGGCTCATCGACTGCGTCGGGTATATGGTGGAGGGCGCGCTCGGCCATGAGGAGAACGACGCCCCGCGCATGGTCAAAAGCCCCTGGTTCGACCATGCGGTGCCGTTTGACCTGGCGGCCGAGACCGGCACCCAGCGCGTGATCCGTGAACACGCCACCGTGGGCGTGCTGGTGACGACAGACGGCTCGGTCGCAGACCTCCCGCGGGAAAACTACTGCGAAGCGGAACGCCGCGTGGCCGAAGAACTCGACGCCATCGGCAAGCCGTATATCATCCTGCTCAACTGTGCCGAGCCAACTTCAGACGCGGCGCGGCAGCTGGCGGCCGAATTGCAGCAGCAATACCGCCACGTGGTGTTTCCGATCAACTGCACGGCCATGACGGCCGAGACCGCCGACGCGCTGCTGCAGGCGCTGCTGTACGCCTTCCCGGTGCAGGAAATCGCCGTCCACATGCCCGGCTGGGTGACGATGCTGGCACCCGGGCATTGGCTGCAAAGCGCAGTGTACGCCGCACTTTCGGGCTATGCGGACGGTATCCGCATCATGGCGGACGTCGCCGGCAAAGACCCGCAGCTGGACTGCGAGCATGTGTCGTCGGCGTCGCTGGACGGCATGGATCTGGGCACCGGCACCGTGCACATCACGGTCAACATCGCCCCGGACATTTTTTACCGTATCCTGGGCGAACAGACAGGGCTGGAGATCGTCGACGAAGCCAGCCTGCTACCCTGTGTGGTCAGCCTGGCCCGCGCCAAGCGCGCCTACGACAAGATCAAGTCGGCGCTGGAACAGGTCGAGGCGACGGGGTACGGCATCGTGATGCCGGGTATCGACGAACTGACGCTGGAGGAACCCGAGATCGTGCGCCAGGGCGGGCAGTACGGGGTGCGGCTTTCCGCCAGTGCGCCCAGCCTGCACATCCTGCGCGCCAACATCCATACCGAACTTTCCCCGACGGTGGGCAGCGAACAGCAGGGGGAAGAACTCATCAAAAGCCTGCTGGCGGATTTCGAGACCGACCCCGCCAAACTGTGGGGCACCAACATTTTTGGCAAGAGCCTGAACGAGCTCGTCAGCGAGGGGGTGCAGGCCAAACTGCTGCACATGCCGCAGGAGGCCCGCAACCGCCTGCAGCAGACGCTGGAACGCATCATCAACGAGGGCTGCGACGGGCTGATCTGTATCTTGCTGTGAGATGGGGGAACTGCCAGTGCTGAAACGAATGAGCCGCACCGAAAAAGAGCAGCGCGCCATGCAAAGCGAGCTGCAGGCCGCCCTGCAAGCAATGCGCGCCAACGAGGCCGCCTTTGAAGAAGTGCAGGACCCGGTTTGCATAGAGCAGCTTACCTACCAGCACGCCGCGCTGATGTGCCGCTGCCGCGCGCTGCTGCGCGCATTGCGGGCGGCAGGGGCGGACCCGTGACGGGGCCCTGGGTGTGGGCTGCGGCGGGCGGCTGCGCGGCGATGATCTTCTGGTGTGCATTGCACCAGCGCCGGCCGCTGCGCACGCTGCTGGCAGGGGCGCTTTGCGGGCTGGGCGCACTGGCGCTGGTGGCGCTGTTGGCGCCGGCCACCGGGGTGGAGCTGCCGCTCAACCGTTTTACAGCCTTTGTGGCGGCTGTGCTGGGCCTGCCCGGCGTGGTGACGCTTTTGCTGCTGCAGCTGCTTTTGTAAAACTTGCCAAGCTGCTTTTTTTGTGCTATACTGAGCCGAAAACGAGTGGAACATACGGCGGCGGGACAGTTCGCAAGAACTGCCTGAGGAAAGTCCGGGCTTCACAGAGGCATGGCAACTGCTAACGGCAGCCGGGGGTGACCCCAGGGATAGTGCAACAGAAAGAAACCGCCGCGCCCTGGCGCGGTAAGGATGGAAAGGCGAGGTAAGAGCTCACCAGCGCACTGGCGACTTTGCGGCTATGTAAACCCTGCTTGAAGCAACATCCGTATGGGACATGATGCGGAGCCTCGCGCGTCCCGGTGATGGCGTGAGCCTTGCGGCGACGCAAGGCCAAGATAGATCGTCGTTTGATACAGAACCCGGCTTACGGTCCAGTCGTTTTTTGGTTTCCCAGGCACATCCGCGCTCTGCTGCGGGTGTGCTTTTTTATTTGCTGCGCGTCAGGGGGGGCAAGCGCCCTTTGCAGCTGGCAGAGTTTGGGTTTGCATCCCGACGGGCTTTGTGCTATAATAATACAGCTTAGGTGCAGGGGAAAGAGGTGCGCGCGATGCAGCTGGAATTTGTCGTGCCGCCTGCTTTTGACGGCGCGCGCCTGGGGACGTTCCTGCGCACGCAGGGGGTCACCGCGGGCCTGATCCGCTCGGTCAAGCATGCCGGCCGCGGCTTTTTTGCGGACGGCGTTCCGCTGCACACCGACCGGCCGGTTTGCACCGGGCAGCGCATCACGTTTGTGCTGCCGCCGGACCCGCCTACCAGCGTCGTGCCGCAGCCTGTGCCGCTAAAGATCGTCTATGAGGACGATTTTGCCGCGGTGCTGGACAAGCCGGCCGGGCTGGCTGTGCACCCAACGCTCAACCATCCGGACAAAACGCTGGCCAACGGCTGGGTCTTCCACCTGCAGCGGCAGGGCACGCCCGGCGTGTTCCGCCCGGTGAACCGGCTGGATAAAAACACCAGCGGTCTGGTGCTGTGCGCACAAAATGCTTATGCGGCGCCGCTGCTGGCAGCCGGCGCCCAAAAATGTTACCTTGCCATCGCGCAGGGCGAAATGCCGCTGGGGCCGGGCCGGGTGGAAGCGCCCATCGGCCGCCGCGGCGATTCCATCATTGGGCGGTGCGTCACCCCGCAGGGCAAGTACAGCCTGACCGAATATACGGTGCTGGCTGCCGGGGGTGGGTACAGCCTGCTGGCCTGCACGCCGCGCACCGGGCGCACGCATCAGATCCGGGTGCATACAGCGTACATCGGCCACCCTTTGGCCGGGGACACCCTGTACGGCGGCGATTTACAGCAGATCGCCCGCCATGCGCTGCACTGTGCGGTGCTGCGCTTCCCACACCCCATGACCGGGGCCGTGCAGCGGCTGGAAAGCCCGCTGCCGGCAGATATGCAGGCACTGGCGGTAAAAGCCGGCTTGCTGCAAGGCTGGTCCTGGCGGCAGTTGTAAAACCAAACCGGCCGCGGTGCGGCACGGTTGCGATCTCGATTTGTCTTTGCCACGTTTCTGCGCGGAAAGGAGACCCCTGTTTTGAATTCTACCCAGACGGAGCAAAAAACAAAGAAACAAAGCGCGCCCCAAACGCCGAAACGCCGCGAAAACAGCCGCCGTAAAGAGCAGCGCACGCGGCATGGCAACACGTTGACGGCGCTGTACCATAAGATCCCGTACCACTATGTGCTGGGCGATTTTTTGTACATGGTCGGCTTTTGGGTCGAGTATACCCTGGTGCGCACCTGGCGCCGCCTGCGCGAGGCCTTGCAAAGCATCGGCGCGGCGCTGGGCAACCTGGTGCTGCTGGCGGTGCGTCCCCTGGTATTGGGCGTCTTGACCCTTCTTGAGGATATTGCCAGCCCGTTTGTGCACATGGTCTCCGGCCTGCGCCATATCCGCCAGCTGCCGCAGCAGCTCGATGTAGAGGATGCGAGCCAGATCCGCAAGGCCAAAGCGGCATATTTCCGCCGCGGCGTCAAAAAATATCTCCCCATCGTGTGGAACGCGATGACCTACTTTCTGCCGGCGCTGGCTGCAGCGGTCTTGATCGTTGTCGTGCGCAACGGCCTGGGGCTGCAGTTCGTGCTGAACGTGCAGGTCAATGGCGAGACGGTGGGCTATGTGGCCAACGAGCAGGTGTTTGAAAATGCGCGCGATGATGTGCAGTCGCGCATCTACACGGCGCGCGCCATGCTGCAGGAAAGCGGCACCGACGTCCCCGACACCCAGTGGAACGTTTCACCCACCTTTACGCTGGCGATCTCCGGCCAGACCATGACGGAAAGCGAGATCGCCAACGCGATCCTGCGCACGGCCAGCGACGAGATCGTGGACGCAACGGCTGTGTATATCGACGGGGAATTGCGCTTCGTCACCACCGAGGGCGACCACCTGCGCACCTACCTGGAAAGCGTCAAGGAACCGTTCGAGGACGCGCTGGACCCCTCGGTCTATACGGCGTTTGCACATGAGATCCGCCTGGTGGACGGCGTTTATCTCAGCGAGTCGGTCAGCTCGTACAGCGACATCATCAGCGAGCTGAACGCCGGCGCCGGGGTACATACCTACACCGCGGTCGAAGGGGATACCGTCCAGAGCATTGTGGACACCACCGGCGTAACGTTCGACTCTCTGGCGCAGATGAACCCCGAGCTGTTGACGCTGGACCAGGAAGTGCCGGCCGGCACCGAACTGTTTACCGGCGCGGCGTCGGCGGAACTTTTGAAGGTGGAAGTCGTGCGGCGCGAGACCGAGACCGTGGCGATTCCGTTCGAGACGCAGAACTCCGAGTCGGACGAGTATGACTTTGGCGAGGTCGTTGTGCTGCAGGAAGGCCAGGACGGCGTCGAGGATGTGACCTATGAGATCACGATGATCGACGGCACCGTGACCGACCGCCAGGCGGTCGCCTACAATGTGATCCAGCAGCCGGTACCGGAGATCACGGTCACCGGCACCCGCCTCAAGAGCGGCATGGTGGCGCAGGTCGGTTCCGGCAGCTTTATCTGGCCGGTGCCGCAGTACAAATATGTCAGCCGCTGGATGGGCAGCGGCCACCGCGGTGCGGACATCTGCGCGCCGTACGGCGTGCCGGTCCTGGCGTCGGACTCCGGCAAGGTCGTGGCGGCCGGTTGGCATTATTCCTACGGCAACTATGTCGAGATCGACCACGGCAACGGCTATACGACGCTGTACGGGCACATGTCGGCGCTTTCGGTCACCCAGGGCCAGGGCGTCACGCAGGGGCAGAAGATCGGCGAAATCGGTTCTACCGGCAACTCTACCGGCAACCACTGCCATTTCGAGATGACCTACAACGGCCGCCTGTTCAGCGCGCAGAGCCTGTTCCCCGGCATGTAAGCGCGTTTGATAAAATCACAGCGGCAAACGGTAAGGCTCTGGTATATTTTCACAAAGATTCCACAATCTGTGCCGAGATACTTTTCAAACACGGATATATAGTGTATAATAAGGCAAAGTGCGTAAAAGCGTGCCAAAAGGCTTTGCGGCCCGGCACCGCACAAAGGAGAGCTGTCTTTGGAAAAATTTGTGATCCGCGGGGGCAACCCGCTGCAGGGCGATGTGAATATCGGCGGCGCGAAAAACGCAGCCGTGGCCATTCTGCCTGCCACGATTTTGGCCGCGGATAAATGCCTGATCGAAAACCTGCCCTGCATCAGTGATGTGATGGCCTCCCTCCAGATCCTCAGCGAGCTGGGGGCCAGCATCCGCATGGTCAGCCGCAGTACATACGAGATCGATACCACCCACATCGTCAGCACCGAGGTCTCCAACGAACTTTCCCGCCAGATGCGCGCAAGCTATTATTTCCTGGGCGCGCTGCTGGGGCGGTTCGGCGCCGGCCAGGTGGCGATGCCGGGCGGCTGCAACCTGGGCCCGCGCCCCATCGACCAGCACCTCAAGGCGTTTGCCGCGCTGGGGGCAGAGGATTCGGTCGAGTACGGCCAGATCCATGTCAAGGCGGGTGCGCTGAACGGTTCGCATGTGTTCTTTGATACCGTCTCGGTCGGCGCGACGATGAACGCCATGCTGGCGGCGGTGCTGGCCAAAGGCACTACGGTGCTCGAAAATGTGGCCCGTGAGCCGCATATCGTCGATTTGGCCAACTTCCTGAATATGATGGGCGCGGATGTGCGCGGCGCCGGCACCGATGTGATCAAGATCCACGGCGTGCCCAAACTGCACGGCTGCGAGTATTCGGTCATCCCGGATCAGATCGAGGCCGGCAGCTATATGGTCGGCGCGGCCATCACCAAGGGCGATGTGACGCTGCACAACGTCATCCCCAAGCATATGGAGCCCATCACCGCCAAGCTGCGCGCCGCGGGCTGCGAGATCTGGGAGTATGACGACGCGCTGCGCATCCGCCGCACGGGCGAGCTGCGCGCGCTCAAGATCAAAACGATGCCGCATCCCGGCTTCCCCACCGATATGCAGCCGCTGATGACGACGCTGCTGTCGCTGGCAAAGGGGACGTCCATCATCACCGAGGGCATCTGGGAGAATCGCTTCCGCTACGTGGACGAGCTCATCCACATGGGCGCCAACATCCGGGTCGACGGCCAGGTAGCAGTCATTGAAGGTGTAGAGGAACTGCACCCTGCACCGCTGCGCGCCACCGACCTGCGTGCCGGGGCCGCGATGGTCATGGCCGCGCTGGCCGCCAACGGCGTGAGCGAGATCGATGAGACGATCCACATCGAGCGCGGGTACGAAAACATCGTCGAAAAGCTGCAGCAGCTGGGCGCGGATATCCGCCGTGTCGAGATCCCGGCGCACGCCGCCAGCCGCGCGATGTAAACACAAATAGGGCCAATGGGCCGCCCGACGGCGGCCCATTTTTTGCGGATTTTTTACCAAAACAAAGGAAAAGACAAACAGTCATGGCTTTTTTTACGACACTGTATTCCGGTTCCTCCGGCAACTGCGGGCTGGTACTTTGCGGCCGCAGCTACCTGCTGATCGATATGGGCAAGAGCTGCCGTACGACCCTGACGGCGCTGCGCAAACTGGGGCTGGCGCTCAGCGACTGCGCCGGCATCCTGGTCACCCATGAACATTCGGACCATGTGGCGGGCCTGGATACCTTTTTGAAAAAATACCCGATGCCGGTCTACGCCTGCGCCGACACCCTCGATGTGCTGGAGTCCCGCGGCACGCTGCCGCCTGCGGTGGAGGGGATCGCCGCCGACGGCCAGACGCTGGATGTGGGGCCGTTCCGCGTGACGGCGTTCCCCACCAGCCACGACGTGCCCTGCTGCGGCTACCGCATCCTGACGCCGGACGGCCGCCGTATGGCCATTGCGACGGACTTGGGGGTGCTGACGCCGGTGGCGGCGGACCACATGGCCGGCTGTGATCTTGTCGCGCTGGAGGCCAACTACGATGCATTCAGCCTGCATGGCGGGCCCTACCCGTATTACCTCAAAAAGCGCATTGCCAGCGACCGCGGCCACCTGGACAACAAAGCCTGCGCGGCTGCGATCCTGGACCTGATCCAGGAAGGGTGCAAAAAGTTTGCCCTGTGCCATCTGAGCCAGACCAACAACTCGCCGGAACTGGCGCTGACGACTGTGTACAACGTGCTGCTGGCGGCCGGTATCCAGCCCGGGCGCGATGTCATCATCCAGGCGCAGGCGCGCAACGATGTCAGCCCTTACCTGGAATTTTGAGGGAGGACGCGGATGCAGAACATAGACCTGATCTGCGTGGGCAAGCTCAACGCATCCTATTATGCCGCCGGCGTGGCTGAATACCAAAAACGTCTGGCCGGCTTTTGCAATTTCCGCATTTTGGAACTGCCCGAAGCTGCGATCGCCGACAAAAACGCCAGCGACAAACAGATCGAAAAAGCGCTGCAAAAAGAGGGCGAGGCCATCCTGCGCGCCGTGCGCAAGGGGGCGTTCCTGGTGGCGCTGTGCGTCGAGGGCAGGCAGATCTCCAGCGAGGAGCTGGCCAGCCTGCTGGCGCAGCGCGCCGGCAGCGGGGCAGGGGACGTCGCGTTCGTCATCGGTTCCTCCCACGGGCTGGACGAGCGCGTCAAGCGCGCCGCACAGGCGCGCATCAGCTTGGGGCGCATCACCTTGCCGCACCAGCTGGCCCGCCTGGTATTGACCGAACAGCTCTACCGTGC
Source organism: Candidatus Gemmiger excrementipullorum (assembly GCA_019115045.1). Taxonomy (GTDB): domain Bacteria; phylum Bacillota; class Clostridia; order Oscillospirales; family Ruminococcaceae; genus Gemmiger; species Gemmiger excrementipullorum. The sequence continues at coordinate 11,611 of DXEI01000046.1, forward strand.
GTGCACGATCAACGCCGGCATGAAATATCATAAGTAAAGCGCCGCCGGCTGCGTCTGCTGCCGGTATAAACAAAAGGACCCGCACATCGCTGTGCGGGTCCTTTCTCATTGCGTTTTACGGCATCAATATTTCAGCAGGCTGATGGAATCCTGGTACGGGGTCTCGGTAGAATTCTTCATCTTGGCCTCCGCTTTGTACTTGGTCAGCATGGCGGCGCTCTTGGCGGGGTCGGCCAGCGTGCCGGCACCGGCGATGCAGCCGCCCGGGCAGGCCATGCCTTCCAGCAGGTAGCCGTTGTACTTGCCGGCCTTGGCCATCGTCATCATCTTGCGGCAGTCGGCCAGGCCCTGCGCGCTCATGACCTTGACCTCGCGGTCGGGGTCGATCTTCTTGATGGCGTTGACGACGGCCTGCGCCACGCCGCCGGAGACCGCGAAGCCGCGGGCATCGGCGCTGGCGCCGTTGAACTCGTCGCTGGGGTCGCTGGGCAGGGTGGCAAAGTCCACTTCCTTGGCTTCAAACAGGCCCATCAGTTCCTCAAACGTCAGCACAAAGTCCACTTCGCTGCGCACCGAGCGGCGGCTGGCTTCCAGCTTTTTGGCGGCGCAGGGGCCGACGAAGCAGATGCGGGCGTCGGGCTTTTTCTGTTTGATCAGGCGGGCCGTCAGCACCATGGGGGTCATCGTCATGCTGATGCAGTCGGCATATTCGGGGAAGAGCTTCTTCGCCATCACGCTCCACGCCGGGCAGCAGGACGTGCCCATGAACGGGTGCTTGGCGGGGACTTCCTCCATAAAGTCGTGCGCTTCGTCGATGGTGCACAGGTCGGCGCCGATGGCGACTTCCTCCACGTCGGCAAAGCCCAGCATCCGCATGCCGGCTTTCAGCTTGGAGGGCGTCATGCCGGGGAACTGGTTGATGAACGCCGGCGCCACGATGGCGATGACCTCGTCGCCGCGCTTGATGGACTGGATGAGCTGGAAGATCTGGCCTTTGTCGACGATGGCGCCGAACGGGCAGTTGACCAGGCACATGCCGCAGGAAACACACTTGTCGTAGTCGATGTCGGCGCGGCCGTATTTGTCAGAGTGGATGGCGCCCATGCCGCAGGCGGCGGCGCAGGGGCGCTCGGTCTTGACGATGGCGCCGTAGGGGCAGGCGTTGACACAGCGGCCGCACTTGATGCACAGGCTCTGGTCGATATGGCTCTTGCCGTTGCGGAAGCTGATGGCCTTTTTGGGGCAGACCTCCTGGCAGGGGTGCGCCAGGCAGCCCTGGCACATCTCGGTGACCTTGACGATCTTTTCCTCGCAGCGGTTGCAGGCAAACTTGATGACGTTGATCAGCGGCGGCTCGTAGTATTTGTCGGCGATGACCGTATGCTCCAGCCCTTCGCTGGCGGGCACGCTCTCATCCAGCGGGCGCAGCGACAGGCCCATGGCCAGGCGGATACGCTCCGAGACGATGGCTCTCTCCAGGAAGATGCTGCTGCGCAGGGACTTCTCCTCACCGGGGATGATATGATAGGGCAGTTCGCGCATCAGGTACTCGTAATCGGACATTTCGTTCACTTCGTAAGCCATGCGGGCTACCTCGGTGAACACCTTACGCCGGATATCCGTAACGGGTGTGTAAATGCCTCTCATTCTGATTGCTCCTTCTTCAGTTCCGTTGGTTCCAAACCATGTAGTGGGCGGCAGGGTCCGCTCCTGTTAAAATTTTACCAAAAACGCCGCGGCTTGGCAAGGGGCAAACCGCAAAAAAGCGGGGAAAATCCTGCGATTTTCCCCACTCGTGCGGCGTGTAAAAAACCGGGCGCTTTGCTTTACGGCGCCAGGGCGGCGCGGCAGCGCTTGCCGTCCCAGGCGCCCAGCGTTACCTTTACGATGTCGCCGCTCTGGCAGCCGGGCGCGCTTACCAGCACCGGCAGGTACTGCGGCGTGTAGCCGCTGAACAGCGTGGCCGAAAGCGGCGTTTCCAGCAGCACCGTGGCCGTGCGCCCCTGCATGCGGGCGGCTTCCTCGGCGCGCACAGCCTCCACGGCGGCAGTCATGCGGCGGCTGCGGGCCTCTTTTTCGTGCTCCGGCACCTGCTCCGGGAAGTCATACGCCGGCGTGCCGGCCCGGCGCGAGTAGGGGAACACATGCACTTTCAAAAAGTGCTGCGCCGTCACAAAGGCCATGCTTTGGGCAAAATCCTCCTCGGTCTCGCTGGGGAAGCCGACGATGACGTCGGTGGTGAAACTGACGTTTTCCGGCCCAAACGCTTCGCGCAGGCGGGCGGCGATGGCGGCGTACTGCGCGGTGGTGTAGGGGCGGCGCATGGCGCGCAGCGTTTTGTCGCAGCCGCTCTGCAAACTCAGGTGGAACTGCGGGCAGAGTTTTTCCACCCGGGCCAGGCGGCGGATGTCGTCCTCGTGCAGCATGTCGGGGTCCAGGCTGCCCAGGCGCAGGCGCTCTACCCCCGGTACGGCGGCGGCTTTCTCGACCAGTTCCACCAGGCTGGTGCCGGTGTCGGCGCCGTAGCTGGGCAGGCTGATGGCCGTCAGCACGATCTCTTTGTACCCGGCCGCCGTCAGGCGGTGCAGTTCCTGTAAAATGCTCTGCTCGCTGCGGCTGCGCACCGGCCCGCGCGCACGGGGGATGACGCAGTACGCACACTGGCGGTTGCAGCCGTCCTCCACCTTGACAAAGGCGCGGGTGTGCTCGGCAAATTTATCCATCGGCAGTTCTTCAAACCGCTCGCCTTTTTCGTGCGGGCGGATGTCCACGACGCGCTCGGCCTCGCCGTCCAGTATGCGCTGCACGTCGCGCAGAATGGCGCGGCGGTTGCCGGACCCGGTCACGACGTCGGCCTCCGCGATGGCGGCGGCTTCCTGCGGGAAAGCCTGCGGGTAGCAGCCGGTCAGCACCGTGACCGCACCGGGGTTTTCCCGCTTGGCGCGGCGCAGCCATTTGCGGCTTTTCTGGTCGCCGAAGTTGGTCACGGTGCAGCTGTTGACGACGTAGACGTCGGCGGCTTCCCCGCCGGGAACGACGGTATAGCCGTTTTCCTCAAACAGCTGCGCCAGGGCGCCGGTCTCGGTCTGGTTGACCTTGCAGCCCAAAGTATAAAATGTTACCCGCATGGTTTTGGTTCCTTTTCTGAAGGGCGCATCGGAACTTTTGGCGGATCCGGTACACCCTGGTTTGTTGACGCCTTTTATTATAATAGATACCGCCCTTGCGCGCAATACTAAAACCGGGGCGCGCAGCATAGGCTTTACAGAAAAACGGCCATAGCCGCGGGGGTGTTGCTGTGATGAAAAAACGTGCGGTAACTTTGTTTTTGTGCCTGGCGCTGGCGCTGCTGACGCTGCTGCGCGCCTATGCCGAGACGCCGCCTGCCACGCCGGAGACTGCCGGGGGTGCCGGCATCACGCCGGCCGGCGTGGAAACGCTGGATGTGCCCTGCGCCGCGGCCATCCTCATCGATGAGGACTCCGGCACGGTACTGTATGAGAAAAACGCCGACGAGCAGCGCCCGGTCGCGTCCATCACCAAGATCATGACGCTGCTGCTGACCTTTGAGGCGCTGGAAGCGGGCAAGATCGCGCTGAACGACATCGTGCCGGTCAGCGAGCACGCCTACAGCATGGGCGGCAGCCAGATCTGGCTGGAACCCGGCGAACAGATGACGCTGGACGATATGCTCAAAGCGATCTGCGTTTCCAGCGCCAACGACGCCGCGGTGGCGGTGGCGGAATATGTCGGCGGCAGCGAACCGGCGTTTGTGCAGCAGATGAACGCGCGCGCGGCGCAGCTGGGCATGACCGCGACCCACTTTGAAAACGCCTGCGGCCTGGATCAGGAGGGGCATCTCTCGACGGCGCGCGACGTGGCGGCGATGAGCCGCGAAGTGCTGCTGCACCACACCGAGGTGCGGGATTACTGTTCGATCTGGACCGACACGCTGCGCGGCGGGGCGACCCAGCTCGTCAACACCAACAAGCTGCTGCGCAGTTACCAGGGCATCACCGGCCTCAAGACCGGCACCACGAGCGGGGCAGGGGTCTGCATCGCCGCCAGCGCCGAGCGCAACGGCCTGCGGCTGATCGCGGTGGTGCTGGGGGCGGCTTCGGGCAAAGAGCGCTTTGCCGCGGCCACGGCCCTGCTGGACTACGGCTTTGCCAACTACGAGAGCGCGGCGGCTGCTTTGCCGCCCGACGCACCGCAGACGCTGGCGGTCACGCACGGCACGGCGGCCATGGTGCCGCTGCAGTACGAGACGCCGCAGCGCTGCCTGGTGCCCAAGGGGCAGGGCGGGGCGCTCAGCGTTACGGTACAGCTGCCCGAGACCCTCGAAGCGCCGGTGCAGGCCGGGGCGCAGGTGGGCACAGTGCTGCTGCAAAACGGCGGGCAGACCGTCGGGCAGTATGCGGTGCGCGCCGGCGGCGATGTGGAGGCGCTGCGCATGGGGTACTGCTTTGGCCTGTTGGCGCGCAGTCTTGCGCTTGCCAGCGTCTGATTTGTGCAATGTTGCTGAAAAGAAAGAAAAATCCCCTGCGTTTTGCTTGACAATGACGACGCAAAACGGTATCATGGAGACAATCAAACCATAAAGGAGGAGCGAAAGATGGCTGTCCAATACAACGGTAAGCATCTGGCAAAATTCATCCGTCCTGAAGAATATGAGGCGATCTACCCGCAGGTCGAGCTGGCCCACAAACAACTGGAAACCAAAACCGGTCCCGGTAATGATTTCCTGGGTTGGCTTGACCTGCCTGTTACTTATGACAAGGAAGAGTTCGCCCGCATCAAAGAGGCTGCCCGGAAGATCCGCTCGGATTCCGACGTGCTGCTGGTAGCCGGCATCGGCGGGTCTTACCTCGGCGCGCGCGCCGTGGTCGAGGCTGTCTGCGGCCAGTACCATAACGAGATCGGCGACGGGCTCAAGATCTATTTCTGCGGCAACACCATCTCGCCGTCGGCGCTCAACGATATCATTGCGCTGACCAAGGGCAAGCGGTTTTCCATCAACGTCATCTCCAAGTCCGGCACGACGACCGAGACGGCGCTGGCGTTCCGCGTGCTGCGCAAGCTGCTGGAGGATTCCGTCGGCCCCGAGGAAGCCAACAAGCGCATCTATGCCACCACCGACCGCGCCAAAGGCACGCTGAAACAGCTGGCCGACGCCCAGGGCTGGCCCACGTTCGTGGTGCCCGACGACGTCGGCGGCCGTTACTCGGTGCTGACGGCGGTGGGCCTGTTGCCCATTGCCTGTGCCGGCATCGACATCGACGCGCTGATGCAGGGCGCTGCCGACGGCCGCGAAAAGTTCGGCCGCTGCAGCATGGACAACGACGCCTACCGCTACGCCATGACCCGCAACATCCTGTACCGCAAGGGCAAGAGCGTCGAGACGCTGGCCTGCTTTGAGCCGGACTTTACCATGATGAACGAATGGTACAAGCAGCTGTTTGGCGAGAGCGAGGGCAAAGACCAGAAGGGCCTGATGCCGACTTCCTGCATCTTCTCGACCGATCTGCACTCGATGGGGCAGTACCTGCAGGACGGCAGCCGCGTGATGTTCGAGACCTACGTCGATGTCAAAAATACCCGCAAGGACTTTTACATCGAACCGCTGGAGGGCAACTTCGACGGCCTGAACTTCCTGGCGGACCAGAACATGAGCATCGTCAACCGCAAGGCGATGGAGGGCACCATCCTGGCGCATACCGACGGCGGCGTGCCGCTGGGCGTCATTGAGGTGGACGCGCTGGACGCGCACGACGTCGGCGAACTGATCTATTTCTTCTGGAAAGCCTGCGCGGTGTCCGGCTATCTGCTGTCGGTCAACCCGTTCGATCAGCCCGGCGTCGAGAGCTACAAAAAGAACATGTTCGCGCTGCTGGGTAAACCCGGTTACGAGGACCGCAAAGCCGAACTGGAAGCCAAACTGCAGGGCTGACGGAAACCCGCGCCGCAAGGCGCTCACAATACAAGGAGGTACCCCCCTATGCTGAAACTGATCGTTGGAACCAAAGGCGCTGGCAAGACCAAGACGATGCTTGAGATGATCGACAAGGCGACCAAGACCACTTCCGGCAATATCGTCGTCATTGAAAAATGCATGAAACTCACCACCGAGATCAACCATGCCGCCCGCCTGGTCGACGTGGACGAATACAACGTGGTCGGCGCCGACATGCTGTACGGCTTTGTGGCGGGCGTGCTGGCCGGCAACTACGACATCACCGAGCTGTTCATCGACGGCATCCTGCGCATCATCGACCACAACCTCGACGAAGCGGAAAAGGTGCTGATGAAGATCGACGGCATCACCAAGAACATCGAAGTCGTGGTCACGGTCTCCGCCGATCCGTCGGATCTGCCCGAGGGCCTCAAAAAATACGTGATCTGACACGCAGAGCACAGCCTGCATGCGCAGCGGGGCGGGGGACAGCGTCTTCCGCCCCGTTTTTGTGCCGAAAACTCGAAAAAACGCGCAACTTTTTGTGTTTTACCGGTTGACAAGCCCCTGCCACTTGTGTATACTATTTAAGCAACCTTTTGAGGTGTACTATGCAATTTGATCTGCGATCGTTTCTGGAAAGCGCCAGGGTGCCGTACCAAACGCACTTTCTGGCGGAACTTACCCAGGCGGATTTCGGCGGCTTTACGCTGGCTGCCCCGGCAGAATGTGACTTTACGGCAACGCCCACCGCTGATGGCGCGGCGTTGCTGTTGTGTGTAAAGGCACAGGTCGATGCCGCGTGCGCCCGCTGCCTGGAGCCGCTGCATCGGGACTACGCGTTTGAGCGCGAGTATCTGGTGCGCCTGCGCGACCTTGACGACCCGGATTTTGAACTGCCCTGCCAAGAAGGCTGCCTCGACCTCAGCGAGCTCGTCTATCAGGAGCTGATCTTTGAGGTCCCCACGGTCCTGCTTTGCAGTGCCGATTGTCAAGGCCTATGCCCCATCTGCGGCAAGAAGAAGGCGGCGGGTTGTACCTGCCAACCGGCAGACCAAGCTGCCCCTGCGGATGCAAGGCTTAGCATATTAAAACAACTGCTCAGTTGAAATTTCACCAAGGAGGTGTCCGATCATGGCTATCGTACCCAAGAGAAAGCATTCTCAAGCCCGCCGCGACAAACGTCGCTCTAATGTCTGGAAACTGGAGGCGCCTACGCTGGTGAAATGCCCGCAGTGTGGCGAACTGAAGGTTCCCCACCAGGTTTGCGGCAAGTGTGGCTACTACAAAGGCCAGGAAGTCATCAAGAAGGAAGCGTAAGTTTCCTGCAAGGGGAGGGCGTTGCCTTCCCCCTTTTTGTTACGACGAGGCAAGAAAGGAGGGCCGCCATGGCTTTGTGTGTCACATCGGTGGACGAGGCTTCGCCGGCGCAGGCACTGGGGCTGGGCGCGGGCTGCACGCTGCTGGCCATCGACGGCCACGCGCTGTGCGACGCGCTGGACTACCAGTTCTATACAACGCCGGCGCGTTTTGCGCTGGAGCTCTGCCAGGACGGCCAGCGCCGGACCCTGCAGGTAGAAAAAGGGGAGTATGAGCCGTTCGGCTGCAATTTCCAGACCTACCTCGGGGACGAAAAACACAGCTGCGCGAACCACTGCATGTTCTGCTTTATCGACCAGCTGCCGCCCGGCATGCGGGAACCGCTGTACTTTAAAGACGATGACGAGCGGCTTTCCTTTTTGTTCGGCAACTATATCACGCTGACCAACCTCACCGACCGTGAGATCGACCGCATCCTCGAGATGCACATCAGCCCCATCTTTGTCTCGGTACACACCACCAACCCGGAGCTGCGCGTGCGGATGCTGGCCAACAAGCGCGGCGGCGAAACGCTGCAATACCTGCCCAAACTGGCGGCAGGCGGTATCGAACTCAACTGCCAGCTGGTGCTCTGCCGCGGCATCAACGACGGCGCCGAGCTGCGCCGCACGCTGGACGATCTGCTGGCGCTGCGCCCGCAGGTGGGCAGCATCGCGGTTGTGCCGGCCGGTGTGACCGCTTACCGCCAGGGGTTGTACAAGCTGCAAGCCTATGACCGGGCCACGGCCGCGCAGACGCTGGATATTTTGGAAGAATACAGCCGCCGCTGCCGTGCACAGTACGGGCGCAGCATCGTATACCCCAGCGACGAATGGTACCTGACGGCCGGGCGCGAAGTGCCGCCGGCTGAATTTTACGACGACTTTGCCCAGCTGGAGGACGGCGTCGGCATGTGGCGGCTCTACCACGATACGTTTTTGGAGGAGCTGGCCGCCTACCGCGGCCTGGTGCTGCCGCACGGCATCGACGTCGTCACCGGCACGCTGGCCGCGCCGCTGATCGAACAGTCGATGCAGGCGCTGATGCAGCGCTACCCGCAGGTGCAGGTGACGGTGCATCCCATCCGCAACGAGTTTTTCGGCGGCAATGTCAGCGTGACCGGGCTTGTCACCGGCACCGACATCATCCGGCAATGCCACGGCAAGCTGCAAAGCGAACTGCTGGCCGTGCCCGAAGTCATGCTGCGGGACGAAAAAGACCGCTTCCTCGACGACATCACGCTGCCGCAGCTGGCCGAGGCGCTGGGCTGCCGGGTCATTGCCATCCCCACCGACGGCGGCGGGTGCTGCAAAGCCTGCCTGAGCGCGCACAAACGCATCCGCCGGGTCAAACGGGGACCCAACGAAAGGAGAGAGTGACATGGCGAAACCGATCGTAGCCATTGTGGGGCGCCCCAACGTGGGCAAGTCCACGATCTTTAACAAGCTGACCGGCCAGCGCCTTGCCATTGTGGAGGATACGCCCGGCGTCACCCGCGACCGCATCTTCTGCGACTGCGAGTGGTGCGGCCATACTTTTCTGCTCGTCGATACCGGCGGTATCGAGCCGCGCATCGACGACGGCCTGCTGGCCCACATGCGCGAACAGGCGCAGATCGCCATCGACTCGGCGGACTGCATCGTCATGGTGGCGGACCTGACTGCCGGGGTGACCCCGCAGGACCAGGACATCGCCGGCATGCTGATGCGCAGCGGCAAGCCGGTCGTGCTGGCGGTCAACAAGTGCGATACCATCGGCGAGCCGCCGATGGAACTGTACGATTTCTACGCGCTGGGCCTGGGGGATCTGGTACCGGTCTCCGGCGTGCACGGCCACGGCACCGGCGATCTGCTGGATGCGGTGTGCGCGCACCTTACTTTTGCGGACGAGGACCAGGACGAGGATGACCGCATTACGGTGGCCGTCATCGGCCGGCCCAATGTGGGCAAATCCAGCCTGATCAACTACATTCTGGGCGAAAACCGCCTCATCGTCGCCAACGAGGCCGGCACGACGCGGGACGCCATCGACACGCCGGTCGAGAACAAGTACGGCAAGTTCATCTTTACCGATACGGCAGGCCTGCGCAAAAAGGGCAAAGTCGAAAGCGGCGTCGAGCGCTACAGCGTGCTGCGCAGCCTGGCGGCGGTCGAGCGCAGCCGCGTCTGCGTCATCATGATCGACGCGACCGAGGGCTTTACCGAGCAGGACTCCAAGGTGGCGGGCTACGCGCACGAGCAGGGCAAGGCCTGCATCATCGCCGTCAACAAGTGGGACGCGGTGGAAAAGGACAGTTACACGATGGACGCCATGCGCAAGCAGCTGCAGGCGGATTTCAGCTTTATGTCCTACGCGCCCATCGTCTTTATCAGCGCCAAGACCGGCCAGCGCGTCGACAAGCTGTTTGAGACGATCCACTATGTCGACATCCAAAACGGTACCCGCGTGCCGACCGGCGCGCTCAACGAGATGCTGGCCCGCGCCACGGCCAAGGTGCAGCCGCCCTCTGACAAAGGCAAGCGCCTGAAAGTGTTCTACATCACCCAGACCGCCACGCGGCCGCCGACATTTGTCTGCTTTGTCAACAAAAAGGCACTGTTCCATTTCTCGTACCAGCGGTATCTTGAAAACCAGATCCGCGAAACATTCGGTCTGACCGGTACGCCGGTGCGCATGATCACGCGCGAACACGGCGACGGCACGGTAAAAGCAGGGAAGGTGTGACGAAATGATGCTTCATGCGATCGCGGCGGTCGTTCTGACAGCTCTGGAAGGGTATTTGCTGGGCAGCATCCTGTTTGGGGTGCTCGTCTCCCGGCTGTTGTACAAAGAGGATGTGCGCACCCACGGCAGCGGCAACGCCGGCATGACCAACGTGCTGCGCACCTACGGCGCAATGCCGGCCGTGCTGACGATCGTGGGCGACGTGGGAAAAAGCGTGGCGGCCGCATTTTTGGGCCGGCTGCTGTTTGCGGCGTTGCTGGGCCCGGACGCCGTGCTGGAACCGGTGTGCGGCATGTACCTGGCGGCCATCTTCTGCATGGTGGGCCACAGCCGTCCGCTGTACTTTGGCTTTAAGGGCGGCAAGTGTGTGCTGGTCGGCGCCGGCGCGGCGCTGTCCATCAGCCCGGTGGTATGCCTGGTGCTGCTGGCGGTGTTTTTGGTGCAGTTCGCGTTTTCGCGCATCGTCTCGCTGGGCAGCATCATCGTGGCGGCGCTGTTCCCGGTGGCAACGCTGGTCTATTGGCTCGTCATGGGGGCCAGCGTGCCGTCGGTGCTCTTCAGTACGCTGTGCAGCGTCATAATGGCGGTCATGGTCATCTGGCTGCACCGTTCCAACATCGAGCGCCTGAAAAACGGCACCGAGTACCGCTTTGGTCAAAAGAAAAACTCCTGACCGGACCTTTTGCAGGCGGCACAGCACGTGCCAGCGACGGATTTTGGCGCAGCTTGGCAATGCGCCAGAAAAAGCGTGGCTTTTGCAAAAAATGCCTTGACATTTGCGGCAAAACACGCTATAATAATCAAGCTGATTCAAGGCGGCTCGGTTCTGACCGGGTGTAGCGCAGTTTGGTAGCGCGCTTGAATGGGGTTCAAGAGGCCGTGAGTTCGACTCTCGCCACTCGGACCAAACGTGGCTGCAAGGTCAGCGAAAAACCGCAGGGCAGTTTGCCCTGCGGTTTTTGTTTATGGTTTTATACGATGCCTCAAAAAGCCCGATGTTGAACCGCGCGGTTCAGCATCGGGCTTTTGCGTACAGGCGGTCAGGCCCAGGGCAGGCTGCCGCGCGCCGGCAGGCCGTACCCGCTTTCGGCGCGGTCCACGGCGCGTAAGATCGCCTGCGACACGACCTGCGCCGCCAATGTGCCGACCATGTCGAGATCAGCTTCGACATCGCCGGACGAAAGCGCGTACAGGCTGTCGCCGTCGGCGGTCGTGTTCACGGGGCGGATCGCGCGCACCAGGCCGTTTTGCGCCATGGCGGCGATCTTGTTGGCTTCGGTTTTGGTAAAGCGCGCGTTGGTAAGCACCGCGCCGATCGTCGTATTGCCAACGAACTTGTTTTTGACGACCTGGCTGCTTTGGCACATTTCTTCTTCCGTCGAAAGAAACCGGCTGTGGTCCGGCGCCAGCAGCCCGGCGATCTGCCGCCCGCTGCGCTCGTCGTAAATGTCGCCCAGCGCGTTGACGGCCACGACGGCGCCGACGGCCAGCGCGCCCAGCTGCACGGCATAGCTGCCGATGCCGGTTTTCATTGCCTGGTCCATGCCGCGGAACTTGCCCACCGACGCGCCGGTCCCTGCGCCGAAACAGCCGTCGCGGTAGCCGCCCTGCAGCGCGTTTTCACAGGCGGCATAGCCCATAGCGGCGTCGGGGCGGACGGTACTGCTGCCCACGGTCAGGTCATACAGGCAGGACGCGCAGACCAGCGGTACTTTGGCCACGCCGGTGTCAAAGCCGATGCCGTGTTCCTCCAGCCAGCGCATCACGCCGCCGGCCGCGTCCAGGCCAAACGCGCTGCCGCCGCTGAGCAATACCGCGTGGATCGTCTCGGCCGCTGCGACCGGGCGCAGCAGCTCCGACTCGCGCGAGGCCGGGCCGCCGCCGCGCACATCAAGGCCGGCGGCCGCACCCTGCGGGCACAGCAAAACGGTGCAGCCGGTAGCGGCGGCAGCGTCCTGCGCATTGCCAAGATGAAAGTGGGGGATCTGGGTGATAGAGATCTCCTGCATGCTGAACCTCCGATCTTATATAGGGATATAGTGACGAAAGCGGGCGATGCCCTGCCGTCACAGGGCAAGCAGCGCGCACAGTGCCGCAAAAAGCGCCAGCCCCAAAAGGACGCCCGCCAGGTTGCGCGCAACGTCCGCCCAGGAAAAATGCCGGCCGCGGCACCAGCGTTTGGTGGCTTCGTCGGCCCAGGCCCAGGCGGGCGCCAGGGCAAACAGCCCGGCAGGCAGGCCGCCAGTATGCAGGGTAGCTGCGTACAAAAAAGAGAAAACCGCAAACAATACGCCATGGGCTGCCCGGCGCAGAAAAAGCTCCAGTGCGCGGGTGTCGTGCTCCAGGGCAGAAAGCCCTTCTGCCAGGCGCCGGCTGGTGCGGCGGGTATGCTCGCCATCCTGGTGGGAAAGCCAGGTCATCAAGGTAAACCAGCCGGCCGTGAGGGCCAGCAAACCGTAAAATGCCAAAACGACTCTCCTATCCTGCGGCCCTGCTGCGGCGGGCCGGCTGTTGTGCTATGCCTCTATTATAGCAGGGAATGCGCGTTTCAACAATACAGGGGGAGGTACGCAAAGCCCCCGTGCAAAAACCGGCGGCAGGGCAAACGCCCTGCCGCTGTTTGGCTGTCACCGGGGAAATTGCACCGTGAATGTCGCGCCGCCGCCCGGCGTATCGCTTACGCGCAGCGCCGCGCCGTGCAGCCGTGCCAGTTCCTGCGCGACGGCCAGCCCCAGCCCGCAGTGCTGTTTGTCGGTGCGGCTGGGGTCGGCGCGGTAAAAGCGCTCAAAAATTTTGGCCTTGTCGGCATCGGCGATGCCGGGGCCGTTGTCGGCAACGGCGATGGACAGTGGGGCCTTTGCACCCCCGGCACAAAGCCGCAGTGTGACGGCGGTCCCGGGCGGCGTATGTTCCAGCGCGTTATGCAGCAAGACCGCCAGCAGCTGCTTGAGCCGCTCGGCATCGGCCTGTATGGCGGGAACGGGGTGCTCCGGCAGTTCCAGCGCCAGGGTATGGCCGCTTTGCCGCGCCAACGGGTAAAACTGGTCATACAGTACAATGCAAAGCGTATCCGGCGCGACGGGCCGCAGCTGCACCGAAAGCCGCCCCGCATCGCCGCTGGCCAGCAACAGCAGGTCGTCGGTCAGGCGGGCCATGCGGTCGGCTTCGGCCTGGCTGCTGCGCACAAACTGCGCCTGCCGGGCGGCGGGCAGGTCCTGTTCGGCCAGGGCCTGCAGGCTGGCCTTGATGACGGCCAACGGGCTGCGCAGCTCATGGCTGGCGGCGGCAATAAACTCTTTTTGGCGGCGCAATGCCTGCTCAGTGGGGGCCAGCGCCCGCCCGGCCAGCCAAAAGCACAGGCACAGCAAGACGGCGGTGCCTGCCAGCCACAGGGCGGCATATTGCAGCGCCGTGGCCAGCCCGTGACGGCTCAAAAAGCGGGTGTCCTGCGCCAGCGCGACCAACAGATAATCGCCGTGCGCCCCGCGCGGCAGCAGGGCCGCTGCGCAGCGGTAGGGGGCATGGTCGGGCCCGTCGATGGCAAACGTGACGCTTTGGCGCACCGCAGCGCTGCCCAGAGTTTCAGGCGGGAGCTGCCCGGCCGCCGCCTGCCACAGCTGCGTTTCCAGCGCGGCACGGTTTTGGGCGGCGGAGGTACCGGGGTAGTGCAGCGCGGCGCCGTTATCCTGCAAAAACAGCAGGCAGCCGCTGGCGCGCTCCTGCTCGGCCAGCCAGGCGTCGCTTACGGTGGCGGCCTCAGCCAGGCGGTCGCACAGCGCGGTAAAATTTTGGGCAAACAGAGCTTCGGCGCTCGCCGTATATTGCTGCTGCGAAAACTGCCAGGTGACGGCCAGCGCCCCGGCCAGCACCAGCGCTGTCAGGGCGGTCATTACCAGCGCCAGGCGGCGGCGCAGCGCGCGCATCATGGCGCGGCCTCCAGCTTATAGCCGCTGCCCCGCACCGTGACGATGCGGCAGCGGCTGCCCACGGCGGCCAGGCGGCGACGCACAAAATGGATATAACAATCCAGGTTGGCGTCCTCCACCTCGGCCAGCGGCCCCCACACCTGGGCCAGCAGGGCGGGGCGCGTCTGCAGGCGCCCGGGGGCGCGCAATAACGCTTCCAGCAGGTCGCATTCACGTTTGGTCAGGTCGGTGGCGGCGGCCGGGCCGGTCAGGGTGAGTTCGGCGGGCGTCAGTTCAACATCGCCGCAGCGCAAAATGGTGGGCGCGGCCGTTGCAGGGCGGCGCGCCAGCGCCCGCAGCCGGGCCAGCAGTTCGCGGGTGTCAAACGGTTTGGCCAGGTAGTCGTCGGCACCGGCGTCCAGGCCGTCTACGCGCTCGCCCACGCCGGAAAGCGCCGTCAGCATCAGCACCGGCGTGTCAACGCCCTGCGCCCGCGCGGCGCGCAGCAGGCGCAGGCCGTCCAGGCCGGGCAGCATGCGGTCCAAAATGCACAGTTCATAGGCGTCGCTGGCCAGCAGCGGCAGGGCGTCGGCGCCGTCGTGGCAGGCGTCCACCCGGTACCCGGCACCCTCCAGCGCAGGGCGCAGCGCTTCGCATAAGGCGCAGTCATCTTCGATCAGCAGCAATCTCATAGCAGGCTCCTTGCAGTTCACTTTCTTTATTATACACCTTTTGCCTTGAAGAAACCTTGAAAAATCTTTTTGCTTTTTTAAGGACGCTTCAAGCCAAGCGCGCTATACTGGGAACCAGAAAACCAAAACAAGGGGGCTTACACCTATGAAACGAGGCACCCGTGCCTTTTTATGCACACTGCTGGCCACCAGCCTGGCCGCCTGCGGCGCTGCGCCTGCCGGTACCGCGCAAAGCGGCACGGCGGGGGAACCTGCCGGGCAGGAAGCGATGGGCCGCTGGGTCGAGAGCACGGTAGATTTGGGCGGCCGCGAAGTGCTCGGCGACCCCATGCTGCGCGCTGACGGCACGCTGGTGCTGTATACCTGCGAAAACGACCTGGACGCTATGACCGCCGGCAGCCTGATGCGCCTGACTTCGGCCGACAACGGCGAGACCTGGACCGAGGAGGACACCGGCTGGGGCGAACTCATCGACGGGCCGGTTTTGCAGGTGCTGGAAGCTGCCGACGGCACCGTCTGCCTGACGTGCGTGACGCAAAGGCTCGACGACCGCGGCCAGAATGAATACGGCACTTATCTTGTGCAGCCGGGCGGCCAGCCGGAACCGCTGCAGCTCGATGGGGTCGAGAATGGCAACGTCAGCGCCAGGTATGCGGCGTTCTGCGGCAATGCGCTTGTGTTTGTGGTTTCCAATTACCCGGCGCAGGATGCAACTTACGAGCTGGTGCGCTACGACCTGGCGGACAAGACCACAACGGTGCTGCCGCTGGATCTCGACACGTCGTACGGCGCTATGGTGCAGCCGGCCGCCGCCGGCGGCAAGCTGCTGTTCACCGCCTACGGCGACAACGGCATAAAGCTCGTGTCGCTGGACCCGCAGACCGGGGCGGTGGCCGACGTGCTGGACCCGCTGAGCGCTGCGATCAGCGGCGCCCTGACGGCGGATGAAAGCGGCGCCGCCTATTACCCCAGCAACCAGGGCATCTACCGTCTGGCGGCCGGCGGCACCTTGCCGGAACAGATCGTGCCCGCCGACGCCACGGCCCTGAGTGTGGAGAGCAACTACCCGCGCAGCATCTGCCGCACTGCCAACGGGGATTTTCTGGTGACCCAGCTTAATATGGGCGATGAAGTGCAGACGGTATACCGTTACCACTACGACGAAAGCTTGCCCACCCACGCCGCCACGACGTTGAACATCTGGGCGCTGGAAGATTCGGCCACCGCCCGCGCGGCCGTCACCGCCTACAAGCAGCAACACCCCGAGGTGGATGTGAACTTCACGGTGGCGCTGCAGGAGGATGCCGCCGACCCGGCTGCGGCCCGCAACGATGCGCTGACGCAGCTCAACACCCAGCTGCTGGCGGGCGAAGGCCCCGATGTGCTGCTGTTGGACGGCGTCGACTACGAGACCTACGTGCAAAAGGGCATTTTGGCGGACCTGAGCGGCGCGGTGCCGATGGACGAACTGCAGCAAAATCTTGTGGCGGCGTTCGCGGCCGACGGCAAGACGTTCGTGCTGCCGGCGCGGTTCAGCGTCCCGGTGCTGGTGGGTGACGACGGCACGCTGGACGGGCTGGACAGCCTGGCGGCGCTGCAGCAGGCCGTGCTGGACGCTGCGCCGCGCGCCGATTTCGGCGATGACAGCCCCGACTACTACGACGGCCTGCCCGATGGCGAAAAGTATGCCCTGGGCCTGACCGACGCCGAAGATATGGCCGACTTTTTGCTGCCGGTGTGTGCCAGTTCCATCTTGCAAGGCGGTGCACTGGACGCCGACGCGCTGCGCGAGACGCTGACCTTTGTACAAACTGTGGCCGACTACTACGGCATGGAGGCGTACACGCTGGAAAATAACGTAGCTTCCACCCAGAGCTGGTCGGGGGCCGACCCCGTCACCGTCAATGCGCCGATGGGCGAATACACCTACTGCAACCGCGCGCTGTACGGCTGGGCGCAGCTGGATACCCCTTATGCCGCGCTGATGCTCGCGCGCAACGGCGACCCGATGTCTGCCGAAGCGCAGGACATCCCGTTTTCCATCATCCGGCGGCCGGGTTTGACGGAGGGCGCTTACACGCCCAAAGTGCTGGTGGGCGTCAACGCCGCCAGCCAGAACCTGGAGCAGGCGCAGGCGCTGGCGGCGACCTTCTTTGACCGCGATGTGCAGGAAAATTATTACAACGACGGTATGACGGTGCGCGCCGACTGCCTGGCCGAAAAACTGGACGCTGTGCTGCACAACGAGGGCTATGACCCCGATGTCTTTGCCGGCGACCTGCACGCGCTGCTGGACGGCTGCACGACGCCGGTCGCGGTGCCGGCAGTGCTGCGCAACAGCTTTGTGCAGCATGCTGACGCTATGATCGCGGGGGACGAGACCGTCGACGAGGCCGCCGCAGGCATGGAGCGCGAACTCTCGCTCTACCTGGCGGAACAGCAGTGAGGCGGAACTACGCCCAAACCCGGCGCCGGCAGCGGGCCGCGCCGTGGCTGTTTTTGACCCCCAGCCTGTGCGGGGTGACGCTGTTTGTGCTGGCCCCCTTTGCCGAGACGGTGCGCCGCAGCTTTTGCGATACGCTGGGGCGGCAGGCGGTGGGCCTTGCCAACTACCAAAGTGTGCTGCAAAACGCGGCGTTCCGCCTGGCGGTGCGCAACACCGTGCGGTTTACGGCTGTCTGCGTGCCGCTGCTGCTGGGGCTGAGCTTATTGCTGGCGCTGGCGCTGCGCAGCAGGCCGCTGCGCGGCACGCGGTGGGCGCAGCGCTACCGCACAACGTTTTTGCTGCCGATGGCTATCCCGGTGCCCAGCATTGCCCTGCTGTGGCAGGTGCTATTTGCCCAAAACGGGCTGCTGAATACACTGCTGGGCATGCACTGCGACTTTTTGGGCAGCGACGCCGCCTTTTGGGTGCTGATCGCCACCTATGTGTGGAAAAACGCTGGCTACACCAGCGTGCTGTGGTCCGGCGGGCTGGACGCCATCCCTAAGGAACTGTATGAGGCCGCCGCTGTGGACGGCGCAGGCGCGGTGCGGCAGTTTACGGCGGTGACGCTGCCGCAGCTGGGCCCCACGCTGGCCGGCACGGGCATCTTGAGCCTGCTCAACACCGGCAAGGTCTTCCGTGAGGCGTACCTGGTGGCGGGGGCCTACCCGCCGCAAAGCATCTATTTATTGCAGCACCTGTTCAATAACTGGTTTCTGGCGCTGGACCTGCCGCGGCTGTGCGCGGCGGCGGTGCTGGTGGCGCTGGCGACGCTGGCGGGCCTTGCGGGGCTGCGCGTTGGGAAACGATGAAAAAATGGTTTTTGCTCCCCTTTGCAGCGCTGGTATGGGCGCCGCTGTGGCTGCTGGCCACAGCGGCGGTGACCGGCAGCGCCGAACTGCAGCTGACCTGGGGCCCGGCCCTGGCCGGCAAAGGCCAGGCCGCCTGGACGCTGCTGCCAAGCTGGCCCACGCTGCAGCCCATTTTGCAGCTGCTGCTGGACACGCCAGAGTATTTTGCCGCGTTCTGGAACACCTGCGCCCAGGTGTTCCCGCAGCTGGCCGGGCAGCTGGCGGTCGGCGCGCCGGCGGCGTGGGCGCTGTCCCGTTTGCGGTTCCGCGGGCGACGGGCTTTGCAGGCGCTGTATCTGATCCTGATGCTGCTGCCGTTCCAGGTCACGATGGTGCCCGCCTACCTGACGCTGAATACGCTGGGGCTGATGGATACCGTGTGGGCGGTGATCCTGCCCGGTGCGTTTGCGGCGTTTCCGGTATTTCTGATGCAGCGCGGGTTCGATACCGTGCCGCTGCCCTTGCTGGAAGCCGCCGCCATCGACGGCGCGGGGCCGTGGCAGCAGTTTTGGCGCATCGGCCTGCCGGTGGGGATGCCGGGCGTTTTGGCAGCGATGACTGTCAGTTTTCTGGACGCCTGGAACGCGCTGGAACAGCCGATGGTCTTTTTGCCCACACCGCTGCGCTGGCCGCTTTCGCTGTACCTTACCAACATGACCGGCCAGGACCTGGCCCTGACGATGGCGGCCAGCCTGTTTATGCTGCTGCCTGCGGTATTGATCTTTGCTTTTGGCCAGCCCTACCTCGAACAGGGGATTTTGGCCGGGGCTGTGAAAGGATGACGGTATGAAACGCTTGCTGATCGTATGCATATTGGCGGCCCTGCTGTGCGCGGGGCTGGCGGTGCTGGTGCAAAGCTGCGCGCCGGCGCAGGAAACCGCGTCGCCCGCGCTTTCACCAGGGATGGCCCCGGCACAGGCGGGATACACGCCCGCGCCGCCGGAAACAACGCCGGCGCCGGCCAGTGTCGAAACAGCACAGGACGCCCTGCCTGCCCCCGACCTGCGCGGCACCATTGAAGTCGTGGACGGCACGACGCTTTTGCTGGATCCTGTGCGGGTCACAGCGCAGGGCGAAGGCTGGGCCGTAGCGGGCGGCGGCGGGGCGCTGGGAACAGCGGTCGCCGTCCAAACCGATGCGGCACAGATCGAAACGGTCAGAGTGTATAACGGCGGTCACGAGCCGCCGCAGCCGGCGGATGAGAGCGCTTTGACGCCGGGGGACATGGTTTATTTGTACGGCGCGTGGGCGGGCGAAACGTTTGCGGCGCAGCGCATCGTAGTCTTGCAAATGGGGTAGTCTGGGGACGAAAACGGATGAAACTGGCAGAAAAAATCGCGCCGGCATGGCGAAACTTAGACCCGCAGCAGCATCGGCGTGCGGGCAGCATCGCACGCTTTTTTGCTGTGCTGCTGGTGCTTACACTGGTGGCGCGGGGGACGTCCGGCGCCACGATGCCGGTGGTCACGGTACAGACCCCGTCGTCCGGCAGCGTCAGCCAAAGCGTAGAGGCCACGGGTACGGTCGGCTATACCGGCGGCACGCCGTTCACGGTGCCGGCGGGGCTGCTCGTCACCGGGGTGCCGGTGCAGCAGGGCCAGCAGGTAACGGCCGGTGATGTGCTGGCGACGTTTGACGAAGCGGAGCTGGGCCGGGCCATTGATGCCAAACGCGCGCAGCTGCAGCAGCTGCAGACCCAGGCCGCGCAGCAGGCAAAAGGCGATACAGCCGACCCGTATGCCGCCCAGCTGGCCCAGCAGCAGCTGCAGCGCGCCTACCAAGACACGCAAAACACCTGGGCGGACGGGCAGGAAGAAGTGGACCGCGCGCGCCAAAAACGCAGCGAAGCAGCCCAGGCGGTGGAAGCCGCGCGCAACGCCCCGCTGGACCCCGCTTTGCCGGGCGATCAGGCCGAGGCGCAAAAGCAGGCGGAGGTAGAAGCCGCCACCACCGCGCTGGAAGCTGCCGACGAAGCGCTGTACCAGGCAGAGAAAGCGGCCGAGGCGGCCAACGAGGCCGCGCTGGCGGCTGCCCAAAGCGTGGAGGATACCCGCAACACCGCCCTGCATGCCCTGGAAAAAGAGGAGGAACAGGTGGCCGAACAAAACGCGCTGGACCGTGCAGCGGCGGCGGTCAGCGAGGCGGAAGCCGCCGCCTGCCAGGCAGAACTGGACGCACTGCTGGCATTGCAGCGTTCCGGGGGTAGTTTGCTGGCGCCGATGTCCGGTACGATCATCCGCCTGGATCTGCAGCCCGGCCAGGTCAGCACGGCGGTGGGCGGCCTGCTGGCGGGCGGGGACGGCGGCTATACGCTGGAACTCAAACTTGACGAAGGGCAGGCACAGCACATCACAGTGGGCACGGTTTTGCATGTGCGGCAGAACAAGATCGAGGGGGACGCCGCGGTGCAAAGCTTGTCGGCACCGGACGCCGACGGCGCTGTCACGGCCGCTGCAACGCTGCCGGACGGGGCGTGGACGGCGGGCAGCGCGTCGGTCAACGCAACGGCGCAGGGGGTGCGGCAGGAGCTCATTGTGCCGGCGTCTGCCGTCCGGCAGGACAACAGCCGTATCTATGTGCTGGCGCTGGAAGAACAAAACACCCTGCTGGGGCTGCAGAACGTTGTGGTGGCGCTGCCGGTGACCGTCCTGGAAAGCGGAGACACCACAGCCGCCGTAGCCGGCGCGCTGGACCACACGACGCAGGTCGTGGTGGGCAGCAACAAGGCGGTCGCGGCCGGGGACCGGGTGAGGGTGAACGATGCCGCATAAACTGTACGCACTGCCGCCGGCCTACCGCTGCTTATGCTGGGCGCTGCTGCTGGCTGCCCTGGCGGCCGTGCAGGGGCTGCTGTGCGCCTGGGCGGGGGAAAGCGCCCACCGCAACCAGACGACCGGCCTGCGCTTTGCCCAGCCGTTGACGCAGGCCCAGATCAAAGCGGTGTATGAGATGCCGCCGGAAACAGCCGGCAACATCACGGCCAGCTTTTGGGGGCAGACGACCGACACCGTCACGGCGGGACC
>DXEI01000006.1 GCA_019115045.1 Candidatus Gemmiger excrementipullorum
GGCTCATATTCCTCGAGGTCGGCCAGCGAACGGCCCATCGTTTTAAGCAGGTCCCGCACCGGTTCAAACAGGCCCAGCGCCAGCAGATTGTTGCTGAGCAGCTTGCCCATGAGGAACTCGGCCGAAAAATAGTAGAGTTTGCGCCCGTTTTGGGTTTCGGCCGGGGCGGGGCGCGCGGCGGCAAGCTGCTGCGTCAGCGCCAGCAGCGCCTGGCAGAGTTCGGCGTCGGTGCAGGCTTCGGGCGTTTTGCCAAAGCGGGTACGGGTGACAGCGGTCAGTTCGAGTTTGAGGTCCATACAAAAGCCCCCTTGTTTGGTTGCAAAAAGTCGTTGCGGCGGCGCTTACGCTTCGCCGGGCAGCAGCCAGAGCGCCGCTTCCCACGGGCGCAGCGTGCCGGGCGTGGGCGCGCCCTGCGTAGCCAGCGCCGGCGGCACGGCGGCAAAGTCCGCCGGCAGGGCAAAGGCGGCGGGCCGCCCGCTCAGGTTGGCGGCCACCAGCATCGTCTGGCCGCCGCCGCGGCGCAGGTAGGCGAACACCTGCGTATCGCCGGGGCACAGCAGCGTGAAATCGCCCGCCGCAAACACGGGGTTCGCCTTGCGCAGCGCAATGAGTTTCTGGTAGGTGTAAAATACCGAGCCAGGGTCCGCCAGTGCGGCTTCGGCGTTGATGGCCGTATAGTTGGGGTTGACGCGCATCCACGGCGTGCCGGTGGTAAACCCGGCGTTGGGGCCCGCCGTCCACTGCATCGGGGTGCGGGCGTTGTCGCGCGCCATGCGCTGCACGGCGGCCAGCGCCTGCGGGGGCGGCGTGCCGGTTTGGCACAGTTCGCGGTAGGCGTTCAGGCTTTCGAGGTCGCGCCAGTCCTGCGGGCCAAACGGCGCGTTGGTCATGCCGAGTTCCTCGCCCTGGTAAATATAGGGCGTGCCCTGCAGCCCGTGCAAGACTACGGCCAGCGCCTTGGCGGAATCGGCACGGTGCGCGCCGTCGTCGCCCCAGCGGCTGACGATGCGCGGCAGGTCGTGGTTGTTCCAGAACAGGCTGTTCCACCCTGCGCCGTGCAGGCCCTGCTGCCATTTGGCGATGCTGGCCTTGAGCTCGGGCAGCGCCCAGGGCCGGGCTTTCCACTTGCTGCCGTCCTGGTCCAGCACCATCTGCTCAAACTGGAACACCATGCTGAACACGCTGCCGTCCGGCGCGCTGTATTGCCGCGCCCGCGCCAGGTCGGCGCCCCAGGCTTCGCCCACCGTCACAAGGTCTTTGCCGCCGAAGGTCTCGCGGTTGAGCTCGCGCAGAAATTCCATCAGCCGCGGGCCGTTGGCCGTGATGCCGTTGTCCGGCTCCTTGGCGATCTGGTCGATGACGTCGAGGCGGAAGCCCGCGACGCCCTCCGCGATCCAGAAGTTGATCATATCGTACAGCGCGCGGCGCACGGCGGGGTTTTCCCAGTTTAAGTCGGGCTGCTGCGGCGCAAACTGGTGGAAGTAATACTGCCCCAGTTCCGGCACCCAGGTCCAGGCCGGGCCGCCGAACGTCGCTTTCATGCCGTTGGGCGGGGCGTCGGGCGTGCCGTCGCGCCAGATGTAATAGTCGTGGCAGGGGTTGTCTTTGCTCTTTTTCGCTTCCTGGAACCAGCGGTGCTGGTCCGAGGTATGGTTGAGCACAAGGTCCAGCACGATGCCGATGCCGCGCGCGTCCGCGGCGCGGATCAGCGCGCGCAGGTCGTCCAGGGTGCCGAACATCGGGTCGACGGCGCGGTAGTCGCTGATGTCGTAGCCGTTATCCACCTGCGGGCTGGCAAAGATGGGGCTGAGCCACAGCGCGTCGACGCCCAGCGTCTGCAGGTAGTCCAGCCGCGCGGTGATGCCCGGCAGGTCGCCGATGCCGTCGCCGTTCGCATCCTGGAAACTCTTGGGGTAAATTTGGTAGAGGACGGCGTTTTTCCACCATCCGGGCCGGTGTTTCTGTGCCCAAAACGTCATGTGAAAACCCTCCTTTTACGCATCCTGCGCCCAGGTCCCGGCAAAGCCGGCGGCTTGCGGGCGTTCCAGCGCCTCGCACACGCGCAGCACCTCGCCCACGCTCCAGGCCTGGGCAAAACAGCCGCGGCTGACGCCGGGCGCACCGCCGTCGTAAATTTCCGGCAGCTGGCCAATACAGCCTTCCCGCAGGGCCGGGGCCAGCGCGGCCAGGTCATCGGCCACCGCCGCGCGGGACGCCGCGTCAAACCCGCCCAGGCGCAGCACGGCCAGCCAGTACCCGCCCAGCAGCCACGGCCACACCGTGCCCTGGTGGTAGGCGAGGTCCCGCACGCGCTGCGGCCCGCCGTACACGGGGTGGAAGGCCGGGTCGGCCGCATCCAGCGTGCGCAGGCCGCAGGGCGTCCACAGTGCGCGGCGCACGCTGGCCACAACGCCCGCCGCCATCGGCTTTGTCAGCGGCGTGTAGGGCATGGCCGCGGCAAAGATCTGGTTGGGGCGCAGCTGGGTGTCGGCGGGGCCGGGCACGGCGCTGACGACGTCGCGCAGGCGGTTTTCGCCCGGCATCCAGAACGCGCGGCGGAAACTTTCGCCCGCCTGTTCGGCCAGCGCGGCATAGGGGGCGGCGTCGGCCCCGGCCAGCGGGGCCAGGTCGGCCATCTGGCACAGGGCGTTGTACCAGTAGGCGTTGACCTCCACCGGTTTGCCGTGGCGCGGCGTGGGCAGGTGGGTGCCGATGCGCACATCCATCCAGGTCACCTGGTCCAGCCCCTGCCCGGCGCACAGCAGGCCGTCGGCATCCCGGCGGATGCCGTGGCGCGTGCCGGCGCAGTACCGCTGCACGATGCGCTGCGCCACGGGCCAGACTTCCCGCACAAAGGCGGCGTCGCCGGTGCGGCGGTGGTACAGCCACAGGCAGTGTAAAAACAGCAGCGCCGCGTCCACCGTGTTGTACTGCGGCGGCGCGCCGTCCTGCGGGAAAAGATTGGGCATCAGGCCGTCCTGCTCGTGCGCGGCAAAGGTGCGCAGGATGCTTTTGGCGTCGGCGTACCGCCCGGTGGAAAGCGCCAGCCCCGGCAGTGCGATCATGGTATCGCGGCCCCAGTCGCCAAAAAACGGGTACCCGGCCAAAATCGTCATGCCGCCGGTGGACTGCCGCTGTACCAAAAAGGCATCCGCCGCGGCGGATAGCGCCTGCCCCAATGGGCTTTTCAGCCCGGCGGCCGCGGCCTGCGCTTTGCGGCGGCGCGCCTGGCCTGCCAGCACCGCGCGCGCCTTGGGCAGCGGCGCTTCAAGGCCGAACACCACCGCAAAGGTCTGCGTTTGGCCGGGCGCGGCGGTAAAGACGAACCGCCCCGCGGCGGCGGCCAGCCCGGCTGCGGTGCGGCCGTCGGGC
>DXEI01000047.1 GCA_019115045.1 Candidatus Gemmiger excrementipullorum
CCCTGCGGCACCTGCTGGCCGACCTTGACATAGACGGCCGCGCAGTGCTGGTAAAACTCGATGACGCCCGGCGCAGTCTGCACCTTAATGAGGGTGCCGCGCCCGCTGTTCCAGCCGGTGCTGACCTCGATCACACGGCCGCCCGTGACCTCGCGGAAATCCCAGGCATCGTCCGTGACGCTCTCACCGGGGTAACGCGTCGGCACGACGTCGATGCCGTTGTGGTGCTCGCGGATGGTCTTGCCCGCCGCGTTGGTATACGTCCGCCAGCCGTAGGGGCTGGTGATGCGGTTCGTCTCTCGGAATGGGGTCATTCGTTTTTTCTCTCCCTTCACGTTATTGCGGAAAGCTCGAAACAGCCGGCCCACAGGCGCAGGCGGCGCCATGGCCTCTGCCGTATCGCGCTTCCGCCTTTTCCGGTGTGTCATCCGCTCACATCTTCGATCTCTCCCTCGACCAGGTACACATCGACCATCGTGCTGCCGGCATATATCGGGTAATACCCGTCGCTGGCGCGCACCATACATGTCCTCTGCCCGCTAAAAGCCAGCACGCCGGTCTGCGCGTTGTAGCTTGGCGTTATCGGGAAGCACCGGCCGTAAACGATCGTTCCATATTCGCCGAAGTTGTTCGTTTGGCCGTTGCGAATCGCAATGATGAAGTTGGCGTTTGTGAGCGCCCCCCAGTTGGGCGTTTTTGTCTTTACGTCCACAGTGGATGTGCTCGCAACGTAGTCCGCGATTTTGTAGACTTTTGCGCCCGCGCCGCCACTCTGTGCACGCATATAACCCCATGCCATATTAACGTACCTCCGTCAGGTAAATTGTTACGTCGGTTGCAGGTTTGTCGTCATAGCACAGTGCGCGCACCCGCCCGGCCAGCGTCTGTACAGCCTGGATACAGGCAAGCGCTGCCAATGCGGCTTTGTCGGTTTCGGCGGTGCCGGTCGTTTGCACGGTTGGTGGTTGCGGCACAACGTTTGCCGTCATGCCGGTGCAGTATACCGTCTGGGCATACCCGCCGCTGCCCATTTCTGCCCAGCCCGACGCCCGGAAAATGGCAGTGTAGACTTTGC
The DNA here is from genome assembly GCA_019115045.1 of Candidatus Gemmiger excrementipullorum. Taxonomy (GTDB): domain Bacteria; phylum Bacillota; class Clostridia; order Oscillospirales; family Ruminococcaceae; genus Gemmiger; species Gemmiger excrementipullorum. The sequence continues at coordinate 1,076 of DXEI01000047.1, forward strand.
TTGTCGCGGCATCGGCGGCAGATTGCGCCGCACCGGCCGCTTCCTGTGCGGAGGAGGCGGCGGATTGCGCCTGCTGTACCTGCTGCACCGTGCCAAACCGCGCGTTGGCCTGGGTTTTGGTGTAATACTGGCTCAAGTCCATCTGCGCGCCGCTGTCTGCCCAACCGTACGTATCGCCGTCCCACACCCAGATGGTATCGGTGGTGCCCACGATGGCCCACTGCCCGTTTTGCCCTGTGGGGTGGGCGCTGCGCAGCGCCTGCGGCGTGGCGTACCAGCCCAGCGCGCCCTGGCTGATCTGCTGGGCCTGCTCGGCCCACTGTTCGGCTTCCTGCGCGCTGGCGCCGGCGGCTGCCGCCGCGCTTTGCGCGGTCTGGGCGTTTTGCGCCGCGCCCTGCACGGCGTCCAGGTTGTCGGCAATATCCTGGATAGCCTGCTGGTTTTGCTGTACGATGGTGCCGTAGGTCTTGGCCGTTTGGGCGGCCTGTTCGGCGTCTTCCGCGCTCTTGCTGGCCTCCGCCGCGCTTTGAGCGGCGTCAGCCACCGACTGCTGCACCTTTCCGATGTTGCGCAGCGCCTCGTCCAGCTCGGGGCCGGTCAGGTCGCTTTGGTAGATTTGGAAGGTATCAGGCATCATGGGTCTCCTCTCTTTGGCCGCGCACAGCCTGCATGGCAAGCTGGATGCGCAGCAGGGTGTTTTCCAGCGCCAGCGCCTTGACGGACAGCGGCAGCGTCGCCGCGTTCACGGCGTCCACCAGTGCAGCCTGCAAGGCTTGAATACGGTCGTCGTCTGTCAACATTAACCCTCCCCGATATGCGCCAGCACGGCGGCCTCGATGCCCTGCAAAAAGGCCGCCGTTTCCTCGCTGTCGTCGATGTAGCTGCCGCGAATATTGCTGTCCGTGATGTTGCCTTGATCGTCGATTTTCGCGTAGCGATATGCCACGCGCAGTCCCTCGGGGGCCCGCACAAAGCCCACTCCCGTCACTTTTTTTGTCATAGCAATGCTCCTTCCTCATCCATCAAGGCGTCTGCCTGCTGGATGTCTGTACCGGCGATCTTTTCGAGGTCGGTCATAATCCCATGTGCGGGGTCTACCGACTTAGGCTTATTGACCTCGCTCGGCTCGGCGTACTCGCCGGAAAATCCCTCCTGTGCGCCAAGGCACAGCCAGTAGAACGCCTGTCCTGGCGTTCCGTGCATCACCGCGCCGCTGTCGACGGCCTCTACCCACATCGCGCCCGGCGACGTTGGCGTCACGAGCCATTGCAGCGCCCTGCGGCGGTCGACGGTCTCAGCGTATCGCGGCTCGATCTCGACATAGCACGTTCCGTCCTCACCGCACCTGGCGCTGCCGCTGTCAGCAAAAGTCGGCTCCGGAGTTTCGAGCGCGGCCATTTTCAACGTGCCGTAGCTTGTGCGCACGGCACGGTTTTTGTTCCCCCATGCTGTCAGGTCTTGACAGGTTATGGTCCTTGTAACCGCCAGTCCGCCCTGGCCTGCGACCTCGAGCATGCCATCGAAATGCCCGGCCCCCTGTGCACCGTTAAGAACGATGCTTGTGCTGCCTTGACCGTTGGCGAGGGCCAGGCGTGCCCCGATATTTTGGCAAGTGATGGAGGCTTGAGGATCTTCCGATCCTCCTTGGGTGGCGTACAGGATGAGCTGCCCCATCGCCGTTGCCTCGCCGTATCCGTCCAAGCGTGCCACCATACGACTGGCATTGCCCGGGTAGCGGTAAGCATATACGCCGCCACTTGTAAGCGACGCCTCATTTCTTCCGCTACCAACGATCCCGTTGTTGGAAGAAAACTTGCCGGTCGCGACGATGTTGCCCTGTGCGTCCAGCGAAAAGTTCGTGCTCTGTATCACGATAGTGTTACCGGAAAAGGTTATGATCCCGCTATTAATGGTCACGCTGGTGCTGTCGGCCGCAAAGGCCGTGCGCACCTCGCCGTCCTTGACGACGGTCAGTTCCAGCCCGTCCACCGTCTGTTCCAGGTTGGTCATGTCGCCCTGCACGCTGGATACTTCGGTCGAGATGCCGTCGACGGCGACCGACAGCTGGGCGTAGTCGCCCTGCAGTTCGCTGGCTTTTACGTTCAGCCCGTCGACGCCGAGTTGCAGTTCCAGCATTTTGCCCTGCAGGTTCTGCCAGGTCTGGCTGTTGACGGCGGCGGTGCCGTCCCGCCGGGCGTTGCCGGTGCAGGTAAGCGTCATGCGCTGGCCGGTGACCGTGCGCTGCATTACGTACGCCTGCATCGTGCGGCCCCAGGCGTCGGTGACCGCGATGATCTGCCCCGGCGCGGGCGCGCCGGCCGTCAGCGGCAGACTGACCTCCAGCGGGGTGTAGGTAACACCCCGCAGCTGCTCATACAATGCCTGGGCGACGGGGCGCAGCGCGTCGGCGCTGGCCGTCGTCAGCAGCAGGTTGCCCTGGATGACAAGGGCGTTGGTTCCGGTCTCGTCGGGCGGGTAGATCACGCCGACGTCGTCGTCAGACTGCTTGATCTGCACCTTGTCGAGGGGTGCGGTCTCGTAGTCCTCATACGAAAGCCCGCCCTGGAAATATCCGTTCTGCGCGCGCCGGAACGTCCATACCAGGCCGTCCACGGTGCCCAGCAGCGGCCCCGAAAGCCCCAGCGCCGTGGGCACACCCGCGGCGTCATCCCCCGGGCCGATGCCGTACCCCGCAAAGCCGGTGTACCAGGCAAATTCGAGCGCACCGTCTGGCGTGGCGCGCAGAAAGGTGCCGGACGCCTCGGCCACCCAGGCCAGCAACTGCCGGCCGGTGAGGTTATCGGCATAGAACGCCTGCACCTGGTAGTCCCCGCTGCGCGGCAGCTCGGTGTTGGTGATGGCCAGGCCGCAGCGCTGCGCCACGGCCTGGGCAAACGCCCACAGCGTCATGGGAAAATTGCCCTGGATGCTGCGCAGCCAGGTGGACTGCATGCCGTCCAGCTTGCTGACGGCGTCGTATGCGTAGATTTTGTAGGTGTTGCGGCTTTGGCGCGTTGGCTTGACGGCCCAGTAGGTGCCGCACAGCGTGCGCGTGCCGGCGGCGTCGGCCCGGTAGTGGCGCAGGCGCGTGCCGGATGTGATGGCCAGGGCGCTGCCCGGCTCCACCCAGATGGTGATCTCCAGCTTATTGGCGCAGGCCCCGCCGGGGCACAGGTCGTCGGTGCTGGAGACGGTCTCGGTCACCGTCAGCGCGCGGATGGCGTTGGCCCCTGCTGTGCCGGCGGCGATCTCGGTGCCGTCGTCCAGCACCAGGATGTTTTTAAGCATAAGCACCCCCTAGCACTCTTGGATTTGCAGCGTCATGTCGCGCCAGACACCGCTTTTGAGCCGCTGCAGGGCCGCGCCGCGGTTTGCGCAGTAGCAGGTGCGGGTTGTCGTCTGCGTCACGTCGGCGGCGGTAGACGCCACCGGGCATGTGAACGCGAACGTCGTCTTGCCTTGCAGCAGGCCCAGCAGGTAGGCGCAATCCTCGTTGTCGAGGTAGCCGTAGGTCAGCGTGCAGGACAGCACGCCAGAGCGCAGCACCTCGCGGTGGTAGACGCCCATCTCGTCGGCGCCGCTGTCGTCGCTCTCGACGTCGGTGTACTGGATGTCGGCTGTTTCGGTCGGCACCGGCAGCGGCTGGCCGTCGATCTGCAGCAGGTTCGTTCGCTGTAAGATCATACCGTACCCCCTAACATGATGGCGCGGCTGGCCTGGTAGCGCGCGTTGGCGCGGCCGATGTCGTCGTCGCCGATGTGGATGCCGTAGACGGCTTCCAGGATCATGCGCAGCAGGTCGATGACCTCTTGCAGCAGGGCAGCGGTGTCCGCCGTGCCGTACAGCCCTGGCCGCGCGGGGGCGGTGCTTGCGCCCGGCGCGCCGGACGTGAGAGCGGTGCGCATGCGGTTGGTCGCCATTGCATTCGGCTGCAAATCCTCGGCCATAAAGGCAGTCAGCTGGCCCATAGCGTCGGTCACGCGGTAGATATTGCTGGTAATGCCTTTGGCAAGGCCGCTCATCATATCGGGCATCCACTGTTCATATTCCCGCAGCGGACCCACATCCGGCCGACTGAAATGCAGGTAGGACGCAACGGTAGCCGCCACATTTTTGACAGAATTTATAAGATTTCCAACGCTGCCTATAATGCCATCGACAAACCCACTGATCAGGTCCTTACCCCATTTGAGAGCCTGTCCCGGGAGGCTCTTGATGTAATCAAGCGCACCGGACAGCGTGCTCTGCATGAAACCTTTGAGCGCCCCGGCCATCGACACCAAGCCGTTGCCAATCGTCTTGATGACGGTGGCCCCGAGGTTCAGCCAGTTAAATGCGGTGATCGTATCGACAATGGCCCTGATGATTTGCGGAATGTTGTCAATGATCGTCGGCACTGCGTTGATAAGGCCTTTTACCAGTGTTACGATGACTTGTACACCTGCCGACAGAATTTTTGGAGCGTTGTCGTTGATAAGCCCTGCAATGTTTGATACAATTTGCGGCACATACTCGATGAGCGTAGGCAAAGCATCGGCAATACCTTGTACCAGGTTTAGCAGCAGGTCTATGCCTGCGTCTACCATCGTTCCAAAATTTGCGCGCAGCTGCTCTGTGAATTGCAACACCATGGGCAGCGCATTGGCGAGAAATTCCGGGATGCCCTGAACGAACCCGTCGCCCAGGCTTTGGATGAGTTGCGTGCCGGATGTGAGAATCTGCGGCACCATGGTTTGAAGTCCACTTACCAGCTGCGGCCCGAGGGTGGACACAAAGGTCACCAGCGCGCCTGGCAAGGCCGACAAGATGTTCCATACGGCCGGCAGCAGGTTGCCGGTCAGGAAGGTCGTCAGCGTCGTGGCCAGGGCGTTGAGGCTTGGCCCCAGGTCGCGCCCCAGCGTGAGGTTGGCTAAGACGTTGGAAAACGACGCCTGCAAGGCGCTCAGGCTGCCTGTGATGGTCGTCTCGGCTTCCATCGCGGTGGTGCCGGTGATGCCCATCTCGGTCTGTACAACATGGATGGCTTCGATCATCTTATCAAAGCCAATGCTGTTTACGTTTTCGGCCGTGGCCACCATCGTGTCGCCCAGCACGCCGCTGTCATTGATGAGGCGGGCCATTTCGGACTGCGTGCCACCGTAGCCGAGCTTGAGGTTGTCCAGCATCTCGTAGTTTCCACGCGCCAGGCTCTGGTAGGTCTGGGTGATGGTCTCCATGCTGGTGCCCATTTTGTTGGCGTTGTCGGCCATGTCTGTGACGGCCGTGTCTGCCAGCGCGGCGGCGGCCTGGGTGTCGCCGCCCAGGCCCTGCAGCAGGCGGGCCGAAAAGCCGGTGACCGTCTCCATGTAGGCGTTGGCGGAAAGCCCGGCTGTGGCAAAGGCGTTGTCCGCTGCGGCGATGACCTGGCTTGCGGCGTCGCCAAACAGCGTTTCTACGCCTCCGATGCTCTGTTCGAGGGCTGCGCCCTCGGTGATGGCTTTGGATAGCGCCGTGCCGATGCCGGCGGCCGCGATGACGCCCTTGATGGCGCCCACCAGCTTGCCGCCGAAACTTTGCCCGGCACTGGTGGCAGCGGCGTCCCCGCCCAGGGCCTGGGCGATGCCGCCGCCGATGCCCTGCGCCGACGGAATGATCTGCACATAGGCAGTGGCTACCTGTGACGGCATAGGCGTCACCTCGCTTTCTTTAGGAGTGCAGCGCGTGCGCGCTCAAAATCCGCCGGGGTGTCGTAGGCCACCGGCTTTTCGTGCGGTTGCTTTGCATTTTTGTCCTTGCCGGCCAGCGCCGCCAGTACCGACGGTGGCCGGTTGCGGCCGTGCGCGCCGTCCTTGGTCTGCATCCAGGCCAGGGAGCTCAGGCGGTCTACCGCGGCGGCCAGCAGCGTTTCCTGCGTGGTCACGTTCTCGCCCGCCATGGCCATGCGGATGCGAGAATCGCCCCGCAGGCCCGCTGCCAGCGTGGCCAGCAGCGAGACCGGCAGGGCGGTCATGTCCATTACATGGTAGGTCTCGGCCAGGTCGCAGGCCAGGGCGGTGCGGTCGGTGGCCAGCATGGCGGCAAGGACGATCAGTTTTTTGCGGGCTGGCCCAGGGCGGTCATGATCTCGCCCAGTTCGCGGTCGACGTCCTGGGGCGGCACGCGGCCGTCCTTGGTGCGCACATGGTCGTAGAGTTTGGCGCGGGTCTCTTTGCCCAGCATCAGCAGGCAGACGCGGGAGTAGGCCAGCTTGTCGCCGCCCTGCAGCTCTGCCATGGCGTCCACGAGCTCCATGTTCTCGGTGACTTTGGGGTCGATGTCGCAGGCAAAGCCGGATTTGGTCGTGATCTGCATGGTGTACCTCCTTAACCGGCGCTTCCGCCGAAGTATTCGTAATGCGTGTTGCCGTCGTCGTCGGGCAGGGCGGTCAGCGTCATGCCCAGGGCGACCGGCTCATTGTCCACATAGACAATGTCGTCCATCTCGCTGGGCTTGGCGTTGGGAATCACGATGCGGTGCGGGATGTTCCCGACCGCGATCATGTCGACCACCCAGACGCAGGGCTCCAGTTCTTTGCTGTTGCACTTGACAGACAAGCCGGTCTTGATGTCGGTGCCGGTGACGTTGTCGTCGCCAAAGTAGGCTTTGAGCGCCTCGACGTTGAGGGATTCCAGCAGCGCAGCCTGGAAGGTGTCGGTCTTGCCGGTCTGCGGGTTCAGCACGGTATCGCCGCCCCAAGCCTTGATGTCCTCGCTGTCAATGGAGATTGCGTTGGTGACGCCGTCCTCCGAAACATAGCCGAGACACTTGAACGCGGCGTCCAGCGCGGTAGTCGCGTCGGTGGGCACGTCCGTACCGAGCGGTGCGCGGTAGATCGAGCCGCCAATCTTGGGCTTGCCGGCCGTGACGTTGGAAACGCTGTTTGCGCCAGTAGGCATTGTTCATCATCCTTTCTGTTCGTAGTGGGTCACATCGAACACCGCCTGGTAGCGGTATTGCTTGGTAGCGGTGTCGGTGAAATTGTAGTTGCCGTTGAGCGCTACCGCCGCCACGGTGGGCAGCTGCACGGCGTCGAGCATGGCCGCCACGACCGATTCGCTCAAGGTCGCGGCTTCCAGCAGGGTGGGCGCGTAGCTCTGCACGGCCAGGATCGCGTCTTTGAGGTAGTTCTCCCGCGTTTCTCCGGTCTTTTCCAGCACCACAAAGCGGGGCGGCGGGTCGGGCGGGACCTCCATGCCGCAGGACACGTCCAGCGACGCGGAAAGATGGTCCAGGATGGTCTTTTCGATCATTCTTTGTCCCTCACTTTCAGCGCGCCGCCAAAGGCTTTGAGCAGCGTGTTGTTGTGGTAGTTATCCTGGCGGGCGGCGGCGCTGGACGGGTAGACCATGGCCGAGGCGCGGGTCTTGCCGACGTAGCCGCTGTCGGCCACGTAGCCGCTGCCGGCTTCGTTGGCCTTTTGCTGCGCGATGCGCACGCACTCGTCCATGATCTCCTGGCTTTTCAGCAGCTCGCGCACGCCGCGGCGGTTGAGTTTGATGCGCAGTTTAGCCATAGCGTTCCACCCGTACCTTTCGGTTCCAGTCCAGCGGGACCATGCTCTCGATGTATTCCTGCACCGGGCCGAACACCCGGAAGCTCTGGCCGAAAAAGTCGACGCGGCAGTCGTCCCAGGTGTGGGCGTCGCCTTTTGGCAGGCAGAGTTCATAGACGCTGCGCTTGCCGTACAGCTGCAGGTCGCTGATGACCGCTTCGGCGCTGGTTGGCGTCACCAGGACGTTTTCGACGGTCGTCGGCGTCTCGGTATATACCGGCGCGTTGAACGCGTCCACGCCCGTCTGCGTGCGCTCATACAGGGTCACAGGGATCCCGTGCAGCAGGCTTGCCATAGAACTCGATCACCCCGATCTTTTGCCGGCGCAGACCCAGGCGCGCCAGCTCGGATTTTTTGATAAAAAGGCCCCCGCCGGGAACCAGGAAAGTGGCGGAAGCGCTATAGCTTCCGGCACTCTCGGTCATTTGGGTCGCGGGTTCCTGGTCGGTGGACGTCATCAGAGTGCGGGCGACGACGTCCACGGTCACGCTTTTGGCCACGCTGGCCAGCGCCGGGCAAGCTGCCACCATCGCGTCAAGGTCTTTCCCCACGTAGCACGCTTCGGCGCGCAGCGAGTCGCACACGATGGGCAGCAGCGCCTCGGCACGTTTGATTTCATCCGGTTTCAGCGGGCGAAACAGCGCGATGATGTCGTCGATCGTGGCGTAGTCCATCGATTACCGCTTCTTTCTGTTGGCCGCGCCGGACGGCTTTTTGGCGGGCGTCCTGGCGGCAGGTTTGGCCGCCGGTTTGGCGGCGGGCGCTGCTTTGGGCGCGGCCTCCTGTTCCGGCTCGGCGGTTTTTTGGGGCTCGTTATCCAGCGGCTCCCATGCCGGGGACGTAAGCACGCTGTCGGTAGTGATCACGTTGCCCGTGATCTTGTGCTTGTACCTCATGCCTGTGCACCCCCTCAGATGGCGGCGGCTTCCTGCACGACCGCGAAGGCGTCCGGGTCCAGGATGCCCCAGCCGATAAAGGCTTCTAGGCGCAGCAGTACCTGGTTTTTGCCCTTGAGGTCGCCGGCCACGGTGTCGTTGTCCGGGTTGCCGTAGGGGATGATCTCCACCGGCATTTCGGTCGCATAGCCCCAGCGGAAGGCGTTGGCAAAGTCGCCTACGTATGCCTGGCTGGTGGTCTCGACGCTGGTGGGCATCTTGGATACGGTGTTGTTGATGTCCATCCCCATGCCGGCAAAGCTCTGCGGCTTGCCGCCAAAGCGGAACTCAGGGTACTGCACAACGCCGTTGACCTTAACTTTGGCCATGGCCGCGCCCATGGTGGGCGACATGGCGATGCCGGTTACCTCTTTTTCGGCGCCGATCACGGCGGCAATTGCGGCGTCGAGGTTGTCGTCCGGCGTGGCGGAAGCGTAGGTGATGACGTTTTCGATTTTGTCGTCGAAGTTGTTTTCACCCACGACGGCAGAGTCGGCGTTGGTGCGCGGGTTGACGCCGTGGAAGGCGGCCAGGTCGAGCGCGCGGGCGAACTTCTTGGCGGCGCCCTCGGCGAACTCTTCCAGCACGTTGAGCTGGTACTCCTCGTCGGCGCGCATGAACTCATCAGACACGCGGGCGCTGTACTCGAGCTTGATGGGCGTGATGTTCACGGTGCCCAGCGTGGCGCCGCCGGCGCTCTTGGCGCCGTTTTCGGCGACGATGTCCGCTTCTTTGTCCAGGCTGAACGTAAAAATCTTCTCGCCGGTAAAGGGGATGGGCTTGCGCGCGGACAGCCGGGCCAGGGAAGAATGCCCGACGACCTGGTTCATCATCTCTTTGACGAGTTCCGGGGGGAAGTTGGTGCCCATAGAAATAGCGGCCATAGTTTTTTACCTCTCTTTCGCGGTTGGTTACTCTTGCAGGCCGTCCAGCACGGCTTTCAATCCGGCGCGCCGGTTGTCAGCGGCGGACGGCTCTGTGTCTTTCATCGGGGTGTCGGTGCTGGCGCCTGCGCCGCCCCACAGTTTGGCGAGGGCTTCGGCGTCCTTGCGGATGGCGGCTTCGTCGTCGCCGGAAAGGCGCTGTGCCAGCTCATACGGCAGGCCGGTCTCGTGGGCGATCCGCGTTTTTACCGAGTCGGTCTCGTAGCCCTTGACTTTGGCCCGCAGGTCTGCCAGTTCCTTGTCGGACTCGGCGTGTTTTTCGGCGGCGTCTTTGGCCGCCTGGGTCAGCGTGGCGATCTGCTTTTCGTAGTCGGCCACTTTGGTTTTCAGGTCGTCGTAGTCGCCGTACTTTTTGGCGAGGGTCTCGCGCTCGCGCTTGAGACGCTCGCCGATGGCGGCGTCAAACTCGGCCTGGGTCGTGATAGGCGTAAATTCTGCCATAATCGTTCATCCTTTCCCCACAAATTGCCCGGTGGTATCGGGAAATAAAAAAGGACCCGGTAAGGTCCTTTTTGCAACGTATTTGGTGTTAGTAGCGGATCTGCTGGCGGCGCTTTGGCTTTGCCGTGGCGCATTGCCAGTAGGCCAGGATCATGCTGTCCAGCAGCTCGATGGCGATGCCGTCTTTGAGCGCGCGGTAGCCGAAACCGCCGTTGGTGCCGATGGCGCGTTTTTCGCAGTTGGACGCCGCCTGCACGACGCTGGGCTGGCCCATGTGGCAGATGGTCTTTTCTGCCAGCGCTTGTTCAAAGGCGGCGTTTGCGGTGACGATCTGGCGCACGGTGGGCAGCACGATCGACGGCTTGAGTTTTGCATCCTTCATGTCGGCGGCCAGCATATCCTGGTTGCCTGCTCCGTCCACGGCCACAGCGGCCAGGTCGGCAGCTTGCATCCAGGCCAGCAGCCAGACGCGGCCTGCGCGCACGGGGCGGCAGTCTATGCACTCCAAAAAGATGCGGCCGTCCGTCGTCTTGACGGCGATGGACAGCGCCACATTTTGGCCGTCGTGGCCGTATTTGATGCCGGCATACAGCGCGCCGCGCAGCTTGGGCAGCGTTTCGCATTGCAGGCCCTTCCACTCTGCTTCGCTGATGGCGCTTTTTTGGTTGTACCGCAGCCAAAGCCCCAGGCGTTGGATATTGAAATCGACGGCGTCGCCGCCGATCTCATCCTCTACTTTGCGCTCGTTGAGGATCACTCCCATGCTGGGGTTGGTCTCGTACCAGGCTTCCACGTCGTGCGGGTCGGTCTGGCGGTCGACGCTCCACTCGGCCCAGCCGGTGTTTTTGGTGCGGCCGGCCAGGGCTTCGGTGCGCAGCTTTAGGAAAACGGTGCCGCTGGACACCAGCGTCGGTGGCGTGCCGATGAAGATGGTCTGCGGGTTGGGGCTGTCGCTGACGACGTACTTTAGGGCGCTTTCCTCGTTGTCTTTGTATTCCTGGGCTTCGTCGATCACCAGCAGGTCAAAACCTTCGCCCAGGCCGCCGGTAGACGACCGGGTGCGGAACTCGATCTTTCCGCCGCTTTCCAGCGTGATGCTCTCGTTGCCCAGGGCGCGGATGGATTCGTAGGGTATGTTGGAGTGGTCGAGCTCGCTGCACAGGCGCGCCCAGGCGGCGTGCGCCGTCTTGGTGCGATGAGCGGTGTGCATGATGTGCTCGCCTTGCTCGAGCCCCTTTTTCTCTCGGATGATGACGACCTCGTTTTTGCCGTTGCGGCGCGGCAGGGTCAGCCCGAACTTGGTATGGACCCACAGCCCGTCTGCATTTACGGCCATGATGTCGTAGGTCAGCAGTTTTTGCCATTCCATAGCCTGGCGGCCGCCCTGCTCATACAGGGCGACCGCCTCTGGGCCGCGCGTCTCTTTGTACGGCAAAATGATGGAGCGTGTGGGGGTCTGGCGCCCCAGCCTGGCCGGTTTCTTGGCCATGTGGAGCACCACCCCCTAAGTACATCGTATCAGGCCCATGGCGGCCACCTCCCTATTTTCTCGAAAACCACGCTTCTACAAGCGCAACGTCTTTTTTGGCGTCGTTTCTGCTGTCGTCCTCGAGTATGCGCTTTACGCATTCGTCTTTTTGCGTATCCATTTCCACGATCTCTGCGTTGAGCCTTTTGGCCAGCGCGGCAACGCGGGAAGCGTCAGGGCTGCTGGTTATGACGAAAGCAGTTTTCCACTCGCCCTTGCGCCGTTCGATCGTGGAGTATATGGCTTCCCGGGCAGAGAGCGCTGCGTCCATGACCGGCCGATATTGAGGGTGCCGTTCCGGCGTCCCTTTCAGCGCGGCTGCGATCAGATCCATATCGACGACCAGGTCGTCTGCGTTCCTGGTTTTCTGCACATAGGTGCTTTTCCCGGAACCGGGCGCACCGCTTACGATAAAGACTTTTTTGTCGTTTTTATCCGGGTATAACCTGTGCGGCACTTTCTTGATTGCTTGTTTATCCATTGCTTTTTCTAAAAAACGGCATGAAAAAAGCACGGTGCGGTTGCATCGTGCTTTTATATAGAATTTTTTCAGATCAGGATTTCCAGGTCGTCCTGCTTGCAGTCAAAAAGCGGATACCCGCCCGATGTATCTTTGGCGTCCCCCTCCACTGTGTAAACAGCCCCGGAAGTGTGACGGATATCTACGATGATGCCGGTAACGCCAGTTTTTTTGATTTTTACCCGGTCATATATCTTCATGGTTCGTATCCTCTCTATAGGCTGTGATCAGGCGCGGTTTTTCTTCTCCCGGCTCTTTTTGCCATACCGTGCGAAATCTTTTCTTTTTCCCTTTTCCGAGCGTCATAAATATGCTGAACCGTTCTGTTCCGTCATCCAGTATACGGACGTCCGTTTTTCTCGATTCGTCGAACTGCTCGTAGATGTCGCTGTTTAACAGCTGCCAATCCTCGGCAGAATAACCCACGCCAAAAAACTCGGCCGCGTGCTTTGCTCCCGGTTTCAAAAGATACCCGGAAATTTTTTCGTCTTGAATTACGTATTTGTCATTGTCAAGGCTTACACCAGAGCCGATGCCGATTTTCTTTCTTGTTTCGATTTTATCACGTTCCGACGCGGTTGTCCACCGTTTTGTGTGCACATTTTGCCGTCGTCCGTCGCCGGGGTCGTACTCGACCGTACAGCGGCAATACTCATGCCGCCGGTATACGTCGTTTGGCACGTCCGGGTAGGTGTAGGTCCCCGCCAGGTTGCTGCACCAGCGGCAGCAGTTGGCCACGACGCGGCGGATCACACGCGGCCGCAGCCCGGCCCCGCCTTGGAACTCCACATTGCGGCGGATGCTTTCGTCGATGATGGCGCGGCTGAAATTTTTCACCGGCTCGTCCAGCACCCATGCCACGTCGTCGTACTGCTCGGCAGCCGAAATTTTGTTGAGGATGCCCTCCACGCGGCTCTCGTTGAGGGGCACGGGCTGCGGACGTATGCCCAGCCCCGCGGCGGTGTTGAGCGATTGCTGCACGGTCTGCGCCGCCTCGGCCACAAGGGTGTGATCCTGTTCCAGCAGCGGGCGCACAACGCGGTCGGCGATGTTCCAGTACATGCGGCCGTCCGGCAGGGCGGCGCTGGACAGGTTGGCGCGGAAAGCGTCGGCCAGCGCGGCGCCGACTTCCTCGGCGTAGTCGCCGGCGTCGGCGTAGTTTGCACCGCTCGCCTGGATCTTTTCCAGCAGCTGGACTGCACGCTGCCGGCCGCCGAGGTTGCTCTCAAAATCCTGCCGGATGGATTCCAGCAGCGCGGGGGCGATATCTTCAGGCATTGACGATCCCCTCCGCAGTTTCGGCGTCTACGCCGGTCATGTCGCGCAGGTTATTTACGCCGAAATAGCCCGGCACCGCCTGGTTGATCTTGCTAACTCCGTCTCCGATGCTGGACAGCATGGCGGCATCCGGCTCAAAAACCGGCTCCCACACGGGTTTTGTCAGGTAGAACTGGCGGCGCTGGTAAGCGTAATTGTCCCGCAGGCAGGCGGCCAGGAATCCGGCATTGAGGAAGCCGCTGCCGAACGTCGCCTGCGCCCGCCGGGCGGCCAGTCGCAGGGATTCGTGGCTTGCTTTTATCGCTTCTGCGCTTGACGGGTTATCGGTCACAAAGCCGAGGTCGTCCAGCGTCAGGCCGGTCTCGCCCGCGAACAGCGCTGCAAAGGTGCGCAGCTGCTCTGTGTAAGGGCTCATACTCTGCTGCTGGAACTGGCCCAGCGTCGGCTTTTCGCCGTTTTCGTCGCTTGTCAGTGCCAGGAAGCTGGAGATCGTCGCGTTCCATTTGTCCCACTCGGCGTCCTGCGCGATGCCGGTGATGTACTTTTGCGGGAAGCTGTAGAACTCGGCGCTGATCTCGCTGCGCTTGAGCGTGCGCAGCGCGCCCTGCATCAGGCTCATGCAGGCGCGGGTGATGCGGCTGTGGCCGAACGGCCGCGCGGCGTCCGGCCGATACAGGATGGGCACCAGCAGCGGGTAGGGCGCGACGTTGGGCACACGCTCCACGCTTTTTTGCCCCCGGGTGTAGTATTCCGTTACGCCGGGCAGGAAGTAGGCTTCCAGCTGGGGGCGGTTGTAGGTGTCCCGCTGCAGGACGGCATAGCCTTCTTTCAGCAGGCCGGTCGTATCGTCGATCACGCCGGTGGCGTTTGCACCGTCGATGACCTGCAGCCGCGGATAGCCGTCGTCACCGCGGATGATGTAGACAAAGCTGCACGCCGCGATAAGCGACGACAGCACCGCCGACGGGAACAGGATGTCGGGGTTGTTCATCTGGTAGATCGTGTTGAGGTCGAAGTTATCCACCCGGAAGGTGCGGAACACCAGCCGGTCGGCCAGGCTGTCGACGGCTTTGCCGCACCAGCCCAGGCTTTCGTTGAACGCTCGGAACTCCGCCGGGGTTACGATGTTGAAGTCTTTTACAAGGTTCTTCATTTCGTAATAGCGGTACCGCAGCTGTACGCGCTTGCGCTTGCATTCCAGCTTTTTGCGCAGGTAGGATATGCCCCGATATTCGGCCATGGTCGGCCCTCCTTTGCCCGCGCGGATATTTCGCGCGTGAAAATATTCCCAGTAACGGCGCTGAAGCCCCGAAGGGGGGAGGGGGAGGGGGGTATGCCCCCTCTCGCTCTACTTGGAGCGATACGCCGCCCAGTCGCAGCTTTGCGGCAGGATACGGTTGGAGATCGTGTCCAAAATGCCCGGTTCAGCCTTGGATTTTTTGATTTTGTCGGACTTCTTGCGGTTGCAGCACCAGTGCGCGAGCTGCAGGTTGTCTATGTCGCTTGGATGCCCGCCTTTTGCGATGGGTATGATGTGGTCTATGCACGGTGACATTGGGTGCGGATACTTTAGGCTGAAGTCTACCGACTTACCACAGATGCCGCACACCGTTTGTGTGGCATAGATGCGCTTTTTGTTGCGCTCAAAAGCCAGGCGGTGGGTGCCGTCGTGGTCTGGCCGGTTGCGTTTCTGCGCCATGGATATCCCCCCGGGGTAGTAAAATACCCGCCCGGCAGCGCAGGGCCACAAGCTCTGCTGTCAAAGATGGTCGATCCCTGTCCCGCCTGCCGGGCGGTGCTCGCCTTGCCCAACCTCTTGCGGATGGGGCCGGGCATGAAATAGCCCCCGGCAAAGCCGAGGGCTTGGAAGCCGCCTTCTTATATCCCGCCACGGCAAGCGGTCAAAGAACCCGGCATGGTACGCATCGTTGAGAGGCGTGCCGGGGTCGCCTCGGCCCGGCTGGGCGGAGGCATCGGCGCCGCACGCGGGCCTTGCACCCGCGCCGCCCTGGTGGGTGGTGCCCATCCGCCGGGCGGACAGGATGGCGGAGGCTGTGCGGCATGGTATCCGGCTTGCATGGCCACGATGCGCTTGCAGGCGCACAGCCGGATGTGTGGCAGGAGGTGACTGCTCAGAACCGTTTACCCGTCCGGTTTCTGACACTACCATTTTACCGCTGATCTATGTAAGATTCTATCAACAGTTTTGCGATGGCGCGCTTGTGCCGCTGGCATACGTACTGGTACGCATAGTTCAGCTCTACCGCGATTTTCTCCCACTTTTGCCCGCAGAGGTAGCGGCGGCAGAGGATCTCGTTGTCGAGCGGGTCGGTGACCTGGTGCGCAATGACCTCGACGATCTCGCGCCGGATGCTCTCGCACTGGGCGATCTGGTCTCGCAGGTCCTGCTGTGCCTGCTGGATGCTCTCGACGGCGCGCGGCAGGCTCTGGCCGTCGCTTGGCCCGCCGGGCATGCCGGTGAGGGCTGGCGTCACGCGGCAGGCACGGCTGCGCAGGACCTCGATCTCATCTTCCAGCACCTTTTCCCGTTTCAGGCTGATCTGATAACGGGAGAGCCAGGCCTTTTTTTCGCTGTATGTCACCTTATCCCCTCCATCCGATACCGAAATGTTGATGTCGGCATGCCAAGCCGCCGGGCGGCCTCGGCGCAGCTCAGCTCGCCGCTGTGCCAGCGGCGGCAGACCTCGGCGAAGCCGTCGGGCAGCGGGCGGGGCGGCCGGCCGAACCGCACCCCGCGCGCCTTGGCCGCGGCAATGCC
>DXEI01000048.1 GCA_019115045.1 Candidatus Gemmiger excrementipullorum
CAACAGGCTGCCGTGGCCTACCGGCACCATGTGCGCGGCAAATACGAAAAAGCTGCTCTTCACCAGCAACGGGTGCACGGCCACCCCGGAACCCGAGACAACGGCGGGCGGCGGCTTCCCGGTCGTGCCGGTCGCCATCGGCGGCGGCCTGGCCGTCGCGGCGGCAGGCGCCTACCTGCTGCTGCGCCGCAAACGGTAAACCCATAACCAAAGCCCCGCGTCCATGGTCCATGGACGCGGGGCTTTGACTGTCAAAAAAGGCGTTTGCTTCCCATCGGCAGGCCTTTTGCCTTGCCTTGTGCGGCGGGGTCAAGTCCCACCGCGGATGTTCGCCCCGCGCGGGGTTTGCGGGAAGCCCGACCGGTTACGCCGCTCTGCAGGGCGGGCGATTTCGCCCGCCGCACATTGAAAAAATTTAAAATATTGATTGGTTCGGCGGGCGTGAACGCCCGCCCTACAAGGCAAAATACACACCCCGCAACCCGTAAACACCCAACGCCCGTACCGTTTTGCGGGCGGCATATATGCCGCCCCTACGCATAGACCCAGCGCCGTCACAATGCAAAAACGGTATCGTGGGGCAAACCTTCCGCCGCTGCCCGTCCCCGAGGTCATAGACGCGATACCGGGTGTTTGTAGGGGAGGCATACATGCCTCCCGGCAGGGGTGCGCCCCGCGCGGGGTTTGCGGGAAGCCCGACCGGTTACGCCGCTCTGTAGGGCGGGCGATTTCGCCCGCCGCACAAAGGCAGCCGAAGGGGAAGCGGCTGGTTTCCCGGCACAGCAAAAAGCCCCGCGTCAAAGGACGCGGGGCTTTGCGTGCCGGGTCAGCCCGGGGTTTTTTCGTGCGTGCAGTGGCCGCAGCCGTGGCAGCCGCCCGTGCAGTGGGGGCAGCCGCCGGGGCAGCCCCCGCAGCCGCCGCCCGCCTTGCGCGTGCGGTACAGCAGCCAGGCCGTGCCGCCAAACACCAACGCCGCGACCAGCAGCGTGGGCAGGTTAAAGTTCACAGCCAAAAATTCCAGCATGGCAGGCTCCTTTCTTGGGCAAAGCCTCAGGCCTTGGAGGACGCGGCCGCTTTGGCGCGGTAGGAAGTCTCGTTCACGCCCTCATACTTGTTGGGGCGCAGCAGCAGCCACAGCGCCAGCACGACGAGCGCCGCCGCCACAACGGTAAAGAAGTTGAACGCCACTTCGCCGGTGACCAGGCCGCCCAGCTGGTAGACCACCAGCGAGGTGCAGTACGCCAGCAGGCACATGTAGCCGATGGCGATGGCCGTCCAGCGGGGGTTGTTCATCTCGCGCTTGATGGCGCCCATCGCCGCAAAGCAGGGCGCGCACAGCAGGTTGAAGATCATAAAGCTGTAGGCCGTCAGCGCCGTAAAGTTGGCGGCGATGGTGCCCCAGATCTCGTCGCCGTTCTCGGACACTTCGCCCGCAAAGCCAAACAGCACCGCAAAGGTGGCGACGACGTTCTCTTTGGCGATCAGGCCGGTGACGGTGGCCACGGTCGAGCGCCAGTCCCCAAAGCCGAGCGGCGCAAACACGAAGCTGACCGCGCCGCCGATGGACGCCAACAGGCTGGTGTTGTTATCCTCGACCATGCCGAACGCGCCGTCGGTAAAGCCGAAGCCCTGCAAGAACCACAGCACGATGGTGGACGCCAAAATCACGCTGCCGGCGCGCTTGATGAAGGACCAGCCGCGCTCCCACGTGGCGCGCAGCACGTTGCCCCACGCCGGGATATGGTAGGCGGGCAGCTCCATGACGAAGGGGGCGGGGTCGCCCGCAAAGAGCTTGGTCTTTTTGAGCATGATGCCCGACACGATGATGGCCGCCATGCCGATGAAATAGGCCGAGGTCGCCACCAGGCCGGACCCGCCGAACAGCGCGCCCGCAAACAGGCCGATGATGGGCATTTTGGCGCTGCAGGGGATAAAGCAGGTCGTCATGATGGTCATGCGGCGGTCGCGCTCATTCTCAATGGTGCGGGACGCCATGACGCCGGGCACGCCGCAGCCGGTGCCCACCAGCATGGGGATAAAGCTCTTGCCCGAAAGCCCGAACCGGCGGAAGATGCGGTCCATGATAAAGGCGACGCGCGCCATGTAGCCGACATCCTCCAAGATCGAGAGCAGCAAAAACAGCACGAGCATCTGCGGCACAAAGCCCAGCACCGCGCCGACGCCGGCCACGATGCCGTCCACGATCAGCCCGCTGAGCCACGGCGCGCAGCCGATGCTTTCCAGAAAACCGGAGACCGCGGGGGGCACGACCTCGCCAAACAGTACGTCGTTGGTCCAGTCGGTGGCCATTGTGCCAAAGGAGAACCCCGTGCTGCCCATGGCGATGGTGTAGATCAGCGCCATGACCACCGCAAAGATCGGCAGCGCCAGGATGCGGTTGGTCACGATGCGGTCGATCTTGTCGGAGGCGGTCATATGCTCGGTGCGGGCCTTTTTCTGCACCGCGCGGCCCACCACCGTGTTGATGTAGGCGTAGCGCTGGTTGGTGATGATGCTCTCGGCATCGTCGTCCATCTCTTTTTCGCAGTCGGCGATGTGCGCGTCGATGTGGGCCAGCGTCGTGTCGTCCAGGCCCAGCTCCTGCTGGACCTTGTCGTCGCGCTCAAACAGCTTGACGGCGTACCACCGCAAAAACCGCGCGTCCACCTTGCCCTGGATGGATTCCTCGATATGGGCGATGGCATGCTCGACGCTGCCGGTAAAGACGTGCGGCAGCTCGCCGGTGCGGCGGTGCTGCGCGGCGGCCACGGCCAGCTCGGCGGCCTGGCGGCTGCCCTCGCCCTTCAGCGCGCTGATGGCCACGGCCTCGCAGCCCAGCTCTTTGCTCAGCCGCTTGAGGTCGATGGCGTCGCCGTTTTTGCGCACCAGGTCGATCATGTTGACGGCCATCACCACCGGGATGCCCAGCTCGATGAGCTGGGTCGTCAGGTAGAGGTTGCGCTCGATGTTGGTGCCGTCGATGATGTTAAGGATGGCGTCCGGCTTTTCGCCCACCAGGTAGCCGCGGGCGACGACTTCCTCCAGCGTATAGGGCGAAAGCGAATAGATGCCGGGCAGGTCCTGGATGACGACGTCGTCGTGGCCTTTGAGCTTGCCCTCTTTCTTTTCTACGGTGACGCCGGGCCAGTTGCCGACGAACTGGTTGGAGCCGGTCAGGTCGTTGAACAGCGTCGTCTTGCCGCTGTTCGGGTTGCCGGCCAGTGCGATCTTGATCGCCATAAATGCATACCCCTTTCTGCGTTGCGCGCTTGCGCTTACTCTACTTCCACCATGGCGGCGTCGGATTTGCGGATGCTCAGCTCATAGTTGCGCACCGTCAACTCCAGCGGGTCGCCCAGCGGCGCGACTTTGCGCAGGTAGACCTGGGTGCCTTTGGTCAGCCCCATGTCCATGATGCGCCGGCGCACCGGGCCTTCGCCGTGCAGGCGCACCACCGTGGCGGTCTGGCCGATGGCCAGGTCTTTGAGTGTTTTCATACAAATGCCCTCCTCTGGTTTTTGCATCGGGGCCGCGGCCCCGTGTGCGCATGTTCAGCTTGCCAGGATGCGCGCGGCCAGCGTTTTGTCCAGCGCGACGCGGCTCTCTTTGACCTGGACGATCAGGTTGCCGCCCAGCTCGTTCACGACGCAGACAAGCTCGCCCACCACAAAGCCCAGCTCGGCCAGGTGCTGGCGCACCTCGTCCCGGCCGGTGATCTTGCGGATGGTCAGCACCTCGCCCGGTTTTGCCATCGTCAACGGCATCGTTTGCACCCTCTTTCCCGGCGGCTCACGGGTTAGAACCGGCTAACCCGCGGGCCAAAAATCAGCGGCCCGGCGGCCGCGGCTGGCAAGGCGGCAGCGCCGCCCCGCATATTGTGTTAGCATAAACTAACGCCCGGCCCGGGCAAACCGCACCGCCGCCTGCCGGGCGCACGGTGCGGTCTTTATAAAGTGGAGAGATCGGGTCGGTCTGCCGGTTAGTCCTTGCTAACGCATACACTATAGCACGCGCGCCGGGCGTTGTCAACCCGGCGGGGCAAATTTTTTTGCGCGGCGCGCGGCGCGGTTTTTGCCCGCGCCGGGCGGTAGCATCCGGCCGGGGAATGTGGTATAATACAGTATGAATGGTTTCCCACAAAAAGACCGGGCCGCTATACGGCCCACAGGAGGGTTTTTTCTTGAAACACTGGTTCCAACGCACCCCCCGCACCATCGGCGATTTCCTGACCCTGGCGGTCGGGGTGGCCGTGATCTTTGGCATTGCGATGCAGCTGCCGGCGGTGGCCGGCGGCATCGGCGCGTTTTTGGGCATCCTGACGCCGTTTGCCTGGGGCATCGTGCTGGCGTATATTCTGGACATCCCCACCCGCTTTTTTGCCAAAAAGCTGTTTGGCGGCAAGCGGCCGCTGGCGGTATTGCTGAGCTATATTTTGATGCTGGGCGTCGTGGGGCTGTTGGTGGCGCTGGTGGTGCCGCAGCTGGTATCCAGCGTGCAGTCCTTCGTCGGCAGGCTCGGCATCTACGAGGCCGCCGTCCAGGACGCGCTGGCCTGGGTGCAGACGACCTTTGGCCTGGACACCGCCACGCTGGAAAGCTATGTCGAGCTGCTGACCATCCGCCTCGAACAATGGTTTGAGGGCATCTCGGGCGCGGCGGCGCAGGCGGCGGCCGGCGCGGCCGCCGGCGTGGCCGGGGCCGCCATGGACGGCTTTGTGACGCTGGCCGTCAGCATCTATTTGCTGACGGGCAAAGAGATGCTGCTGCGCACCGTGCGCACCTGCCTGCGCGCGGCGCTGCCGCCGCGCCGGGTGGGCAATGTGCTCTCGGTATGCACCATGGCCAACCGCACCTTTAGCGGCTACATCGGCGGCCAGCTCGTCGACGCGCTGCTCGTCGGGGTCGAGACGTTTCTTTTGATGTCGCTGTTCCGGCTGGACTACGCGCCGCTCATCGCGGTGCTCGTCGGCGTCACCAACATCATCCCGCTGCTGGGGCCCTTCATCGGCGCGGTGCCGGGCGCGGTCATCCTGCTGCTGGAGTCCCCGCTGCAGGCGCTGGAGTTCGTGCTCATCATCCTCGTCGTGCAGCAGATCGACGGCAACTTTATTGCGCCGCACATCATCGGCGGGGCCACCGGCCTGCCGGGCCTGGGCGTGCTGCTGGCCATCATCGTCGGCGGCGACCTGTTCGGGCTGCCGGGCATGGTCATCGGCGTGCCGACGCTGGCGGTGGCGGTGACGCTGCTCAAACAGGCGGTGGGGGCCGGGCTGCAGGCCCGCGGCATCGACGCCGAGGGCAACCCGCTGCCGCCTGTGGAGGAAATTTAACACTTTGCCCCTTGTCTGGCGGCGCGCCGCACGGTACAATAACAAAAGAGAACGCGGCGCCCGCCGGCAGGGAAAGGGGAAGGGACGTTGAACAAAAAATTCTGGCTGGAAAAACCGCCCGCCTCCATGCTGGACTGGCTGTGCCTGGTCTTTGCCGGGGTGGCGTTTTACCTGTTTTTAAGCAACCTCAACTATGTGCTGGGCGGGGTGCAGGCGCTGCTGGGCATCCTTTCGCCGTTTGCGGGGGGCGTCGTCATCGCCTTTGTGCTTGACCCTTTGGTCGAAACGCTGCACCGCGCCTGGATGCGCGGCAACCCCAAACTGCGCTGGGCGGCCATCTTGCTGGCCTACCTGACGGCGCTGCTGCTGCTGGGGCTGCTGGGCTGGCTGGTGCTGCCGCAGATCGGCAGCAGCTTTGTGATGCTGTTTACCAGCCTGCCCGGGTATATTGCGGGCGTGCGCGACACGCTGCTGCTGGTCCAGCGCGACTACGGCCTGCCGGTGCAGCATGCCCTGGAACTGCTGGAGGATTCGGAGGTCCTCATGCAGGAGATCTACAGCCTTGCCACCAGCGCCATGCCGCAGATCGTCGCCACGCTGGGCAGCGTGGCCTCCAACTTTGTGGCGGTGTTCACGGCGGTGGCTTCCAGCATCTACATGCTTTCGGGCAAGGGCAGGCTGCTGCACCAGCTGCGCACCGTCACGCGGGCGTTCCTGCCGCCGCCGGCGGCAGAGCAGGTTTTGCGGCTGTGCCATTTTGCCAACTTGAACTTTACCGGGTTTTATGTGGGCAAAGTCATCGACTCGGCCATCATCGGCGTGCTGACCTTTGTGCTGATGTCGCTGCTGCGGCTGGACTTTGCGCTGCTCATCAGCGTGTTTGTGGGCATCACCAACATCATCCCGGTGTTCGGGCCGTTCATCGGGGCCATCCCCAGCCTGTTCATCCTGCTGCTGGTCGACCCGCTGCAGGCGCTGATCTTTGCGGTGCTGATCCTCATCATCCAGCAGCTGGACGGCAACTTCATCGGCCCCAAGATCCTGGGCCAGTCCATCGGCATCTCGTCGCTGTGGGTGCTGTTTGCCATCGTCGTCGGCGGCGATCTGTTCGGGCTGCCGGGCATGGTCATCGGCGTGCCGCTGTTTGCCACACTCTACGGCCTGCTGTATGAGGCTGTGGCCGCGCTGCTGCGCCGCCGCGGCATCGACGCCGAGGGCGAGCCCCTGGACGGCGCGCCGCCCGCCGAAGCGCAGGACACGGCAGAGGACGCGGACGCCGCCCTGACGCATTGACAAAAACCAAAACGCCCCCGCCGCCGCGCGCTTTTTCAGCGCACGGCGGCGGGGGTTTTTGCGGGCCGCTTACTTTAAAAATCCGTTGACGATCTGTTCCTCGGCCTCGTGCTCGGTCAGGCCCAGCGTCATCAGTTTGATGAGCTGTTCGCCCGCGATCTTGCCGATGGCGGCCTCATGGATGAGGCTGGCGTCGACGCAGTTGGCGGTCAGCGCCGGGGTGGCCACCACGCAGGCATCGTCCATGATGATGGCGTCGCACTCGCTGTGGCCGGCGCAGGCGCGGTTGCCGTTGATGCGGCTGGCAAACTCCTGCCGGCTGTGGTCTTTGGCGACGCTGCGCGACACCACATTGGCCGAGCAGCCATCCCCGTTGAGGTCGACGTCAAAATCCGTCACGGCGCGCTGATCGCCCGTCGTCATGATCTTTTCGCGGATGACGAGGCTCGCCCCGGCGGCCAGGTCGCCGCTGGTCTTGCGGATGGTGTCGTCGACGCCGGCGATCTGGGTGGTCTCCATCTCCATCTGCGCGCCCTCGGCCAGGTGGATGACGGTGGTGGGGTTCATGATCTGCTTGCCGCGGCCGTCGCCCTCGCCAAAATGCTTCTCGACATAGCGGACCTTGGCGTTTTTGGCCAGGTAAAAGGTGTGGATGCCGTCGTGCTGGGCGTCGCCGCCGCCGCAGTTGTGGATGCCGCACCCGGCAATGATCGTGACGTCGGCGCCCTCGCCGATGTGGAAGTCGTTGTATACCAGGTCTTTGAGGCCGGTCTGGCTCAAGATGACCGGGATGTGCACGCTCTCGTTCTTGGTGAACGGGCGGATGTAGATGTCGATGCCGGGCTTGTCCTCTTTGCTGACGATGTCGATGTTGGCGGTGGTGTTGCGCGCTTCCAGCGCACCGTTGGTGCGGATGTTGTACGCGCCCACGGGCAGGCGGTCCAGCTCGGCAATTTCCAAAAGCAGGTTTTTCTCAATGGCGTCCATCAGCTGCGCACCCCCTCTACTTTGTTGGTCAGGTAATCGCAGGCCGGCTGGGCGGCGTCGGCGCTGCCCAGCAGCCCGGGCAGGATGTCCTGCCGCGCGCCGGTCTTTTGGATGCAGCCGTCCTTGATGACGACGATCTTGTCGGCGATGTTCAAAATACGCTCCTGGTGGCTGATGATCAGGATGCTGCCGCGCGTCTGCTCGTACATCTTTTCAAACACGCGGATCAGGTTCTGGAAGCTCCACAGGTCGATGCCGGCCTCCGGCTCGTCAAAGATCGAGAGCTTGGTGCCGCGGGCCAATACCATCGCGATCTCGATGCGCTTGAGCTCCCCGCCCGAAAGGCTGTCGTTGAGTTCGCGGTCGATGTAGTCGCGCGCGCACAGGCCGACCTCGCTCAGGTAATTGCAGGCTTCGGTCACGCTGGTGTTTTTGCCGGCGGCCAGGCTCAGCAGGTCCTTGACGCGCAGGCCCTTGAAGCGCACCGGCTGCTGGAAGGCATAGCTCAGCCCCAGGTTGGCGCGCTCGGTGATGGTCATGTGGGTGATATCCACCCCGTCCAGCAAGATCTGCCCGCTGGTGGGTTGGTAGATGCCGGCGATCACCTTGGCCAGCGTCGACTTGCCGCCGCCGTTGGGCCCGGTGATGGCCACAAAACGCTCCTGCACGGTCAGGCTGACGTCGTGCAGGATCTCTTTATTATCGTCGGTCTCATACCCGACGTTGCGCAGTTCCAGCATAATGGGTACGATGCTCCTTTTTACAGTGTGCCGCAGGGGTAGTATGGGCATTTCCCCCGCCGGAATACTACTATACCATGAACGAAAGGAAAGTACAAGACTAATCTCTATAAAAATAGTAGAAATTAAACAAAACCCGTGGTGCCGCGCTTGCGCGGCGGGGGTGTTTCTGGTAGAATGGACGCAGAAAATGGCGAAAGGATGTAAAAACAATGAAACTGGCGATCCAACAGAAAGTGTTTTCCCTGCATGAGCGTTTCCAGGTCATGGACGGGACCGGCGAACCGGTGTACGAGGTCAAGGGCAAGGTGCTCTCGATCGGGCACAAGCTGACCGTCACCGACATGCGCGGCGAGGAAGTGGCCTACATCCGCCAGAAGGTCCTGAGCCTGGTGCCGAAATATTTTATCGAGACGGCCGGCCGCGCGGAGGTGGAGCTCAAAGGCCACATCACGCTGCTGCGCCCGCACTACACGCTGGAGATGCCGGACGGCGACTGGGAGATCCGCGGCAGCTTTACCCAGCATGACTACACGATGACCTGCGGCGGCGAGACGGTGGCCACCGTGGCCCAGGCGTGGTTTGCCTGGGGCGACACCTACGCGCTGGAAGTCGCCAACGACGCCGACGCGCTCACCGCGCTGTGCGTGCTGCTGGCCATCGACTGCGTCAACAGCGACACCACCGTGGCCGCGGGCGCGACGGCGGGCACCGTGGCGGCCCACGCGGCGGCGAGCCATTCGGACAAAAACTGAGCCGTTTGCCCCAAAACCGCCGCCCCATGGCAAAAAACGCTTGCCAACGGGCGCGGTAGGGGGTATAATGCAGGCGTACCCTATTTTTTTGCAGAGTAGGGGGCTGCGCGTGGGGCTTTGGCCCCGAAGTGCCTGACCAACGGGGAGTTGTGGCAGGACGAAGCGACCGGCAGCGGTCCGCGGTGCAGTCTCCGCATCCCGCTGCTGCATGACGGTGTGCAACGGCGGGTGCGGCATTTTGCCGTGCCCGCGTTTTTGCCTCCTCCTTTGTGCAGCAACTGCACAAGGAGGAGTTTTGTTATGCCGCAAAAACCGTTGTCCGTCTTTTCTGCCGCCTACTGGCGCGCCGCCAAAGCCGAGTTCCGCAACGTGCGGGTGCTGGCGTTTTCGGGGCTGGTGTGCGCCATGGCCATCGTGCTGGAAAGCCTGCCCATCTACCTGCTGGGGCCCAGCCTTAAAATTTATTTCAGCTACCTCGTCGTGTCGCTGGGGTGCATGTGCTACGGCCCGCTGGTGGGCATGCTGTGCGGCGCCGTCATCGACAGCCTGGGCTTTCTGCTGGCCGGCTATGGCGAGCCGTATTTCCCGGGCTACCTGCTCACCGCCATGCTGTCGGGGTTGATCTACGGCGTGGCGCTCTACCGCCGCCGCCCCACGGTGGCGCGCATTTTGGTCACGCGGCTGCTCATCAACTACGGCAGCAACGTGCTGCTGGGCAGCGTGTGGAAAGCCATGCTCTACGGCAAGGGCTACCTCTACTATGCGGCCACGGGGCTTGCCAAAAACACCGTGCTGCTGCCGCTGGAAGTGTTTTTGACCTGGATGGTGCTGCGCGCCGCCTGCGACCGCGGCCTGGACCAGAAATACCTGCACGGCCCCACCGCCCGGCGGTGAACACCGCAAAGGGGGCAGCAGCCGCGCACGGACGCCGCCGCGCCAAAACAAACGCCGCCCCGCCCGGGGGTTCTTCCCCCGGGCGGGGCGGTTTTGCGTAGATGGGGTCAGGCGTCCTTGACGCAGCGGGTGGCCAAAAAGGTGGGCACGCGGTATTCTTGCAGTACGCCGTAGCCGGTGGTGTCCTCGTACAGGTCCGTCAGGCGGAAGCCCGCGCGCAGCTGCCCGCCGATCTGCTCCTCGACCGAGTGGGAAAACTGCACCCCCTCGCCGCTGGCCAGCGCGGCGCGCAGCAGCGCTTCGTCGGCCAGCGGGTCGTAGGGCAGCGGGTGGGCCAGCGTGGGGCCGTCGTCAAACAAGTAGCTGATGCCGTTGTCGTACCCGCCCAGCAGCACGCCGCCGGGTTTGAGCACCCGCCAGCACTCGCGAAAGATCGGCTCGACCTCGCGCACATAGCAGTTGGACACCGGGTGGAAGATGAGGTCAAACGTCGCGTCGGCAAAGGGCAGCGGCTGCGTCATGTCGGCCTGCAGCACCTCGACGTCGTAGCCCTCGCGCCGGGCGACCATGCGCTCGCTCTCGCACTGCGCGGCCGAGTAATCCAGCACCGTGCACTGTGCGCCCAGCGCCGTAAAAATGGGGATCTGCTGCCCGCCGCCGCTGGCCAGCCCCAGCAGGCGCTTGCCCGCCAGCGGGCCGAACCAGGCGTGGGGCACCGGCTTGGTGGGCGTCAGGTAGACGTCCCATTGGCCCTGCTGGGCGGCGGCGTAGGCCTCGTGGGGGATAGGCGTGCCCCACTGCCAGCCGTCGCGGCACCAGCCGTCGATGGTCTGCGCGTTGATGTCCTGGTAACGCATGGCGTGTTCTCCTTTGCAGTTAGCGTACAAAAAGCGCCGGGCCCGCGCGGGTCCGGCGCTGTGGTTTGGTTGTAGTATACCATGCGCGGCGCGGCGGCGCAAGGGCGTTCAGGCCGCGGTCTCGGGCGTGGCGGCGGGCAGGGCTTCAGCGTCCTGCGCGGCGGGCTGGGGGTACAGTTCGGCAAAGCGCTGCTCGACCTCCTGCCGGATGGTATCCTCGCCGGGGTACTCGCCGTTGTTGGCGTCCTGGAACGCGGCGATGACTTCCTCGCGCAGGATCGCTTTCACGGCGTTGTCGCGCTCGGCCTGGCTGTCGTAGACGTTGCCCTCATACTGCCAGGTGCAGGCTACGCGCCCGGCCAGCTGGTCGGCGGTCAGCCCCTCGGCAAAGCTGGCGAGGTAGTGCAGCGAGTAGTGCACCCCGCTGTCGCTGCGGCCGGTCTGGCTGTTGAACTGGTAGTCGGTCACCGGCAGGCCGGCCTCCTGCAGGGCCTGGGTGATGGCGTAGCAGTCGGCGGCAAAGGTCTCGGCGTCGGCGTAGGTATTCGGCAGCAGCTCGACGGCAAGCTCCACCGTGTCGCCGCTTTGCAGCGTGTAGCCGCCCTGCTCGGTATGGTTGAACCAGACGTTGGCATACAGCATGTTGACGCGGGCTTTCAGGTCGGGGTCGTCGGTCAGCGCCTCATAGGCGGCGTTTTGCAGTTCGCCATTGTAGCGCGTGCGGGCCTGGTCGCGCGCCGGGCCGGCGTAGTCCCACATCAGCGGGATCAGCGCCGCGCAGCCGACCACCACCAGCGTGAACGCGCAGCCCAAAACGCTCAGCCAGCCGAACTTGACCTCTACGTCGGGTTTGGCCGAGTAGTAGAGCACCTCGGCCCCCAGCACGATCAGCAGCACCGGCGCAAAGCGCACGATGGCCAGCAGGTCAAAATCCGGCACAAACTGCTGCACCAGCAGCAAAATACCGGCGGCGATCAACAGCAGCGCAAAGGCGACGGTGCCCACGCGGCGCACCTTTTTGGGGCGGGGCGCGGCGGGTTCGGCGGCGTTGGGGGCCGCAGTCTTGTTTTCCTCCATTTTGTTTACCTCACAGTGTTTTATACAAATTGTATTATCGGAAGGGCGCACGCCCTGGGCGGCGCGGCCCGCGCCATTTGGCGGGCGGTCAGCCCTGCGGGTAGGGGGGCAGGCTGTTGTCGTCGTCCTTGCGCTGCGGGTGCAGGCCCAGCAGCCAGATGCCGGCGGCGATGAGCGCCGCAGCCACAACGACGGTGGGGATGCCGCCAACGACGCTCCACGCCAGCTCGGGCGAGATGCGGGCCAGCAGGTCGTAGAGCAGGTTCTCGATAAAGAGGTCGTACAGCGCCCACACGCCCAGCACGATAAGCCCCCAGCCCAGCAGGCGGTTGTGTTTGGGCACCAGCGTTTTCAGGTCGGACCAGTCGCCCAACAGCAGCAGGCCGTCGGGCTTGGGGTCGCCGGCCGCCAGATGGCGGATGAGGTCGTAGGTGTCGAAAAAGCTGTACATCCACACGATGCCCATCGTGACGACCAGCGGCCCGGCCAGCGAGCCGAGCAAAAACGTCACGCAGAACAGCGAGATCAGCGCCAGGCCGCGCTGCATATAGCCGTAGTACATCTGCCCGGCGCCGGGGATGCAGGCGAAGAGAAAGGTCAGCAAAGCGTTCTTTTTCATGGGGTCATTCTCCTTTGGCGGTCAGGGGGCCACCCTCGGTATGCTGCCACCGGGCCAGGCCGGCCTGCGCAGACTGGGTAAAACCGTCGACGGTCTTGTAAAAGTTCTCGTAAAAATCATCCACGGCCGCATTGAACATCGTGCCGATGCTTGCGCGCGGGGCCTCGGCCCGGCGGGCGGCCAGCGCGGCGGGGTCGGGCGCGGGGGCAAAGCGCCACAGCGCAAAGGCCAGCACCACGGCGGCGGCCGCCGAAACATAGCGGTTGGTCAACAGGCGGAACCGCCGCAGCCGCATCAGGTTCTGCACCTGGGGGATCAGGTCGCGCATCGGCGTCTGCAGGCAGGCGGGCGCGGCGTCTATCAGCGCGGTGTAGCGCAGCAGGCAGTAGTCGCAAAAGCTCAGGTGCTCGGCGGCTTCCAGCGCGCCCAGGTCGTCCAGCGTGCCGTCTTTCAGCGCGTACAGGCCGCCGTCGGTCAGGTGGCCGTCGGGGTCAAACAGGTTTTCGTTGTCAAAAAACAGGCTCATTCCAGCAGCCTCCTTTCCTGGATCTGTTGGCGCAGCAGCAGTTTGGCGCGCCATAGCTGGCTGTTCACCGTTGCGGGCGGGCGGCCCACCAGCGCGGCGATCTCGGCGGTGTCTTTGTGCTGCAAAAAGTACAAAACGGCAATGCGGCCGTAGGGTTCGCGCAAGGCGCGCACCAGCGTTTCCAGCTGTTCGGCCCCGGCCCGGCTGGCCAGCTGCTCGGCCGGATCGGCCGCGTCGCCGGGCGGCGCGCCGCGGGGTTCGGGCAGGGCGTCGTCGCCGGGGGCTTCCACCCGGCGCACCCAGGCGCTTTTCAGGTGGTCCTTGCATTTGTTGGCCGCCACACGGATCAGCCACGCCTTGTAGTAGCGCGGTTCGCACCGGTCAATGGCCGAAAACGCAGCCAAAAAGGTGTCCTGGGTCAGGTCCTCGGCGGTGTGGGGGTCGTGCACGAATTGCAGGCAGACGGTATAGACCAGCCGCTGGTATTGCTGCATCAAGCCGGTAAATTCCTCGTTGGTCAGACCCCGCACCCCCTTTTGTGTTGGCTTTCTGTTTATATAAACGAGTTCCCCGCGCCGTTTTATGCAGCGCGGGGGAGAAAAAATTGAAAATTAAAAAATAAAAATGAAAAATGGCGCTGCTTCGCCCGCCGTGCCCGTTCGCCCAGTGGCAACATTTTTGGCTCGCGTACGCAGTTGCCTTATTTGTAGGGGAGGCATAGTTGCCTCCCGGCAGGGGTGTGCCCTGCGCGGGGTTTGCGGAAAAAACGACCGTATACGCCGCTTTGTAGGGCGGGCGTTCATGCGGCCCGGCGGGGGTGCGCGCTGCGCGGGGTTTACGGGAAAAACGACCGTATACGCCGTTCTGTAGGGCGGGGTCTTGATCTTCGGCCTAAGAGCCGCCGCTACGCGGCGGTTGGCCTACGAAACGCGCCTGCGGGCGCAGACCCCGCCGCACATTATAAAAATTAAAAAATCATCGGTTCGGCGGGCGTAAACGCCCGCCCTACAATACAAGATAAACGTCACACAAACCATAAACGGGCGTCTCGGACAAGGTTTCGCGGGCGGCATGTATGCCGCCCCTACGCACAGACCAAACGCGGCCACAACATAAAAACAATGTCGTGGGGTACACGCCCGCGGGCCGCATGCATGCGGCCCCTACAAACCAACCGGGAACAGCAGGTACATGGGCAAAGCGGGTGCCCACCGCAGAGCGTCCACGGCGGGGTCAAGACCCCGCCCTACGGAGCAAAAATACACGTCATACGCCCCCGTAAACGGGCAGCCGCCGTGTTCTATCACACCGCAAGCTAAATTTTCTCGCGGCGCAGCCGTGAGGCCACCACAATTTTTCATTTTTATTTTTTAATTTTTAATTTTCCTCGGCCAGTTCCAGCGTCACGGGGCAGTGGTCGCTGCCCAAAATATCCATCAAAATATCGGCGCGCGCAATGCGCGGGGCCAGCCGGTCGCTGACCAAAAAATAGTCGATGCGCCAGCCCGCGTTGCGCTCCCGCGCGCGGAACCGCATGCTCCACCAGCTGTACATGCCGGTGGCGTCGGGGTGCAGGTGGCGGAAGGTATCGGTGAACCCGGCGGCCAGCAGCTCGTTCAGTTTGCCGCGTTCCTGGTCGCTGAAACCCGCCGCCCCGCGGTTGGGGCCGGGGTTTTTTAAGTCGATGTCCTCATGCGCGACGTTCATATCCCCGCAGACGATCACCGGCTTTTCGGCGTCCAGCGTCTGCAGGTAGCGGCGCAGGTCATCCTCCCACTGCATGCGGTAGTCGATGCGCGCCAGCTCGTTCTGGGCGTTGGGCACATACAGGCAGACAAGGTAAAAGCCCGGGTATTCCAGCGTGATGGCGCGCCCCTCGTGGTTGTGCGCGTCCTGCGGCAGGCCGTAGCGCACGGCCAGCGCCGGCGTTTTGGCCCACACCGCCGTGCCGGAATACCCTTTTTTATCGGCGCTGTAGATGTATTCGGTGTAGCCCTCGGGCGCAAAATCGGCCTGCCCGGGCTGCATCTTGGTCTCCTGCACGCAGAAAAAGTCGGCGTTTAGTGCGGCAAAGGTCTCGGCAAAGCCCTTTTTCAGGCAGGCGCGCAGGCCGTTGACGTTCCAGCTCACAAATTTCATGGCAAACTCCTTACGATCAGGTCAGCGCTTTGGCGGCGTGCTTTTTCCACGCGCCGCTGGCGAAACGAATAACAAAGCAGAGCAGGCGGCACACCCAGTCCAGGATCATCGCCCACCAGACGCCCAGCGCGCCCCAGCCCAGCTGCACGCACAAGATCTGGCTGAACCCCAGCCGCCACACCAGCATCGACGCGACGGACACGATCATCGTGAACCGCACGTCGTTGGCAGCGCGCAGCGCGTTGGGCAGCACAAAGGCCAGCGGCCACAGCAAAATGCAGAACCCGGCGTGGATCCACACCAACTGGGCCGAGAGGGCCTGCGTCTCGGCCGAGAGCGTGTACAGCCCCAGCAGCGGCGTCAGCATCGCCAGCATGGCAGCGTTGACGGCCCCCTGGGCGATGTAGTCCCACAGCAGCAGCTTTTTGGCGTAGCGCGCGGCCTGCGCAAAGTCCTGCGCGCCGACGCACCGCCCCACGACGGTGATCATGCCCAGGCACATCGCATTGCCGATGATGCACCCCACGCCGTCCAGGTTGTTGGCCACGGCGTTGGCCGTGATGTGCACGGTGCCAAACAGCGAGATCATGCTGACGACGAGCACCCGCCCGAGCTGGAACAAGCTGTTCTCACACGCCGAGGGCAGCCCGATGGCCAAAATGCTGCGCACGGTGCCGCGCTGCAGCTGCGCGACGCTGCGCCAGGTGATGCGCAGCGCAAAATCCGGCCGGGCGGCCAGCGCCAGGATCACCACCGCGCCCACCGCGCGCGAGACCAGCGTGGGCACGGCCACGCCGGCCACGCCCATGTGCAGCCCGTACACGCACAGCGCGTTGCCGCAGAAGTTGATGAGGTTGATGAGCATCGACACTTTCATCGACACCGCGCTGTTGCCTACCGAGCGGAAGATCGCTGCCCCGGCGTTGTACAGCGCCAAAAACGGGAAGGACAGCGCCGTAATGGTAAAGTACAGCACCGCGGCCTGCATGACGTCGGCCGTAATGGTGCCAAAAAACAGCCGCAGCAGCGCGCGGCAAAAGACCAGGCACAGCGCCGCGATGCCCACGCCCGCCACCGCGCTAAGCGTGACCAGCTGCCCGGCGCTGCGCGCGGCGTCTTTGGACTTTTGCGCGCCCAGGTACTGGCTGGTGACGACGGCGCCGCCGGTGGCCAGCGCGGCAAACACCGTGATGATGAGCTGGTTGATCATATCCACCAGCGACACGCCGGAGATGGCGGCCTCCCCGGCTGAGGAGACCATGACGGTATCGGCCATGCCCACCAATACGCTGAGCGCCTGCTCAATGACCAGCGGCCACAGCAGCGTGACGAGCTGGTGGTTGGTAAAGATCGGTCTTGTTTGCTGCGGCATGCAACAAAGCCTCTTTTCTTTTTTTGCGTTCCTACGGCGCCAGTATAGCACAAAACCGCCCCGCGGGCAATGGCGGCGCCCCAAAGACGGGATGGCCGCGCGCCCGGTGCTGCGCAGGTGCCGCGGCGCCAAGTAACGCCCCATACGCGCCACAAAAATACAGCAAGACCGCCCTGCGTTTGCAGGGCGGCCTTTGGTGTTTTGCGGTGTCGACGGCGGGGCCAAGGCCCCCCGCCGAACCGTATTCTTTTTTATTGGTGCGGCGGGAACAACAGGCTGGCTTTTTTCTCGCGGCATAGCCGCGAGACCACCGCCATTTTTCATTTTTATTTTTTAATTTTTCATTTTCAAAGGCTCACTCGTACCGCAGCGCCTCGATGGGGTCCAGCTTGGCGGCTTTGTTGGCCGGGTAGTACCCAAAAAACACGCCGATGGCCATGCTGAAA
>DXEI01000049.1 GCA_019115045.1 Candidatus Gemmiger excrementipullorum
CCTGCACGTCCGCTTCGGTGGCGCGCATGGCCTGCAGCGTTTTGTCCAGCAGCATGTCCAGCTCCCAGCCCAGCATCGCGGCCCCCTGGCGGATCACATCGCGGGAGCACCCGGCGGCAAACTTTTTGTCCTTGAACTTTTTCTTCAGGCTCGAAAGTTCCATGTCGGTGCAGCTTTTGCTCGGGCGCATTTTGGCCGCCGCGCCGATCAGCCCTGTCAGCTCGTCGCAGGCAAACAGCACTTTTTCCATCTCGTGCTCGGGGCGTACGTCGCTGCACAGGCCGTAGCCGTGGCAGCAGACCGCGTGGGTCAGCGCCTCGCCGGCCCCGGCTGCCGGCAGCAGTTCGGCGGCTTTGGCGCAGTGCTCGTCGGGCCAGCGCTCAAAGTCGATGTCGTGCAAAAGCCCGCACAGCGCCCAGAAATCGGCGTTGGCGCCATAGCCCAGTTCGTTGGCAAACCAGCGCATCACGGCTTCCACCGTCAGCGCGTGCTGCAGGTGGAACGGTTCCTTGTTGTATTCGCGCAGCAGGTCCCATGCCTGCTGCCGTGTCATACCGGCTTCCATGGTTTGGCTCCTTTCTCAGCCCAGCGCCGCAATGGACGCGCGGATCTTGGCGGCTTTCTCCTGCGCGGCGGCCAGCTTGGCGCGGGTATCCTCCACCAGTTTGGCGGGGGCTTTCTCGACAAATTTGGGGTTGCCGAGCTGGTTTTCAAACATCGCCGTCTCTTTTTCGGCCTTGGCCAGGTCCTTGTTCAGGCGGGCCAGTTCCTTGTCGCGGTCGATCAGCTCCATCATCGGGATAAACCCGCGCGCGTCGGGCGTGGCCACGGTCACCATACCGTCGGCGGGGCCGTCGTAGCGGGCGGTCAGCGTCACGTCGGTGGCAAAGGCGAACCGCGCCAGGTAGGCGCTGCCCTTCTCAAAGGCGGCGGGGTGGCTCGTCTCAATGACCATCGTCGTCTTTTTGGCCGGGTGGACGTTCATCTCGCTGCGCATGGCGCGCACGGCTTTGATGTAGTCCATCAGCTTCTCAAAGTCGGCACACTCGTCGGCCCACACCGGCATTTCCAGGCTGCCGGGCCAGGTCTCCAGCATGATGGTCTCGCCGCTGCCGGGCAGGGCCTGGTAGATCTCCTCGGTGATGAACGGCATGAACGGGTGCAGCAGCTTGAGCGCCTGGTCCAGCACATGCACCAGCACCTTGCGCGCGGTGTCGGCCTGCTGCGCGTCGTCGCTGTTCAGGCGGGACTTGCAGATCTCGATGTACCAGTCGCAGTATACTTCCCAGATGAAGTTCTCGATCTTTTCGGCCGCCAGGCCCAGTTCGTACTTGTCCAGGTTGGCCGTGGCCTCGGCTGCGACCTTCGCCAGTTCCGAGAGCACCCACTTGTCGCTCATGTCCAGCAGCGCTTCGTCGGGCATGCCGGGCGCGAAATCGTCGGGCAGGTTCATCAGCACAAAGCGGGCGGCGTTCCACAGCTTGTTGGCAAAGTTGCGGCTGGCGGTCACTTTCTCGTCGCTGTAGCGCATATCGTTGCCGGCCGTGGAACCCACGATCAGCATCATGCGCAGCGCGTCGGCGCCGTACTGTTCAATGACTTCCAGCGGGTCGATGCCGTTGCCCAGGCTCTTGGACATCTTGCGGCCCTGGCTGTCGCGCACGATGCCGTGGATCAGCACCGTGTCAAACGGCGCTTTGCCGGTGTACGCCAGGCCCGAGAAGATCATGCGCGATACCCAGAACCCGATGATGTCGTACCCGGTCACCAGTGTGCTGGTGGGGTAGAAGTAGTCGTAATCCTCGGTCGCCTGCGGCCAGCCCAGCGTCGAGAACGGCCACAATGCCGAGCTGAACCAGGTGTCCAGCGTGTCGGGGTCCTGGGTCAGGTGCGCGCTGCCGCATTTGGGGCAGACGGCGGGGGCATTTTTGGCGACGACGGTCGCGCCGCAGTCGTCGCAGTACCACGCCGGGATCTGGTGGCCCCACCACAGCTGGCGGCTGATGCACCAGTCGCGGCCGCCTTTCATCCAGTTGATATAGTTTTTGGTAAAGCGTTCGGGCACGAACTTGATCTTGCCCTGCTCCACGGCCTCGATGGCGGGCTTGGCCAGCGGTTCCATCTTGACGAACCACTGTTTGGAGACCATCGGCTCAATGACCGAGTGGCAGCGGTAGCAGGTGCCGACGTCGTGGGTGATGTGCTCGGTCTCTTTCAGCGCGCCGCAGGCTTCCAGGTCGGCCAAAATGGCTTTGCGGGCTTCCAGGGCGGTCATGCCGGCGTATTTGCCGCAGTCCAGCACGTCGGGCTCGTCGGCAGCCGCGCGGCCGGCGGCTTTTTCGGCGTCGGCGGCCGCTTTGTCGGCCGCGCCGGTCATGCGGCCGTCGTAGGTCAGTACGCGGACCATCGGCAGGTCGTGGCGCTTGCCGACCTCAAAGTCGTTGGGGTCGTGCGCCGGGGTGATCTTGACGACGCCGGTACCTTTTTCCATGTCGGCGTGCTCGTCGCAGACGATGGGGATCTCGCGTTCCACCAGCGGCAGGATCACATGGCAGCCGTGCAGGTGGGCGTAGCGCGGGTCGTCGGGGTTGACGGCCACGGCGGTGTCGCCCAGCATCGTCTCGGGGCGGGTGGTGGCCAGCTCCAGCGCCTCGCCGGTCTCCTTGACCTTGTACAGCAGGTGCCAGAAGCTGCCTTCTTTGGCCTCATACTCGACTTCGGCGTCCGAGATCGAGGTGTTGCAGTGCGGGCACCAGTTGACCATGCGGTTGCCGCGGTAGATCAGCCCCTGGTCGTACAGCCGCACGAACACTTCCTTGACGGCGTCCGAGCAGCCCTCATCCATCGTAAAGCGCTCGCGCTGCCAATCGCAGGAGCAGCCCAGCTTTTTCAGCTGGCTGACGATACGGCTGCCGTAGGTGTTTTTCCAGGCCCAGGCGCGCTCCAAAAAGCCGTCGCGGCCCACCATCTCTTTGGTCAGGCCCTCCTCGCGCATCTTGGCCACGACTTTGGCCTCGGTGGCAATGGAAGCATGGTCGGTGCCCGGCACCCACAGCGCGGCGTAGCCCTGCATGCGCTTGTAGCGGATCAGGATATCCTGCCAGGTCTCGTCCATCGCGTGGCCCATGTGCAGCTGGCCCGTGACGTTGGGCGGCGGCATGACGACGGTGAACGGTTTTTTGCTGCGGTCGATCTGGGTATGGAAATACCCTTTGTCGCACCAGTGTTGGTAGATGCGGTCCTCGGTGCCCTGGGGGGCGTACTGTTTGGCGAGTTCTTTCGGCATATTGACCCTCCTGTAATGCGGTGTCTGTGCGGGGCGTTCCGGCATAGAAAAAGGCCGCCCCATGCGAACCATGGGACGGCCTGAAGATCAGGTCGCGGTACCACCCAAATTGCCTTTTGCAAGGCCCCTTAGCGGCGGGGAACTTCCCGCCCGGCGCGGATAACGGCGGCCGGCCCGGGCACGGCTACGCGAATACACTTCACCGCACCTGCTCCAAAGCGACAGCGCCCCGCCTGGTCTGCCGGCTTGCACCGACCGCCGGCTCTCTGCAAAACCATACGCCGGGCGCACTCTTTTTCCCAGCATTTTCTATACTATGTATCCTAACGCAGCGCACAGCGCTTGTCAAGTGCAAAATGCTGGCAGCGCAAACCCCTTGACAGCGGCGGCCGCGGCGGTATACATTGGTAGAAACGATACGTAAGTGGGGGAATTTGTATGGAACTGGCGGTCATCACCGCCCAGCAGGTGCTGCAGCTCGTGCTGATGATCGCGGCCGGGGCGGTCTGCTGCCGGGCAGGCGTGTTCAAACCGGCCGAAAAGTCGGTGCTGTCCAACCTGCTGGTCTATCTCGTCGTGCCGGCCATGGTGCTGGACTCGTATATGGTCCCGTTCGACCCGGCGACCTTCCGCAACCTGCTGCTGACGTTCGCGCTCAGCACGGTGCTGCTGCTGTTGGGCATGGGCGTGGCCTGGGCTGCCTCGCGGGGGGCGCAGCCGGCCGCGCGGCCGATTTTGTGGTTCGCCTGCGCATTCTCCAACGCCGGGTACATGGGTTTCCCGCTCATCCGCGCTTTGTTTGGCGAGGAAGGCGTGCTCTACGCCAGCGCGTTTTTGACGATGTTCAACATCCTGGTCTGGACGCTGGGCGTTGCGGTGCTCTCGGGCAAAGCCGAACCCCGGCAGGTCCTGCGCAGCGTCGTCACCTGCCCGTGCATCGTGGCGGTGGCGGTGGGCCTGGCGATCTACCTCTGCCGCATCCCGGTGCCGGAGATGCTCTCCAGCCCGGTGGGCATGGTGGGGGATATGAACACCCCGCTGTCCATGATCATCACCGGCGCCACCATCGCTTCCAGCGATCTGGGCCGCCTGCTGTGCAACCGCAACCTTTTCCGCACGCTGTGCGTGCGCATGCTGCTGATCCCGGCGGTGGGCCTGGCGCTGTTTGCGCTGCTGGGGCTGCACGGCACGGTGCCCACCATCGTGCTCCTGCTCGAAGCCTGCCCCTGCGCGGCCATCACCACGGTGTTTGCCATCCAGTACCACACGCAGGAAGAACTCGCCGCCGGCGCGGTGGTGTTCTCGACCTTAAGCAGTATCGTCATCCTGCCGTTGTACGCGCTGCTGCTCACCACCGTGCTGTAGCAGCCTGCCGCCGCTTGCCGCCCGGCGGGCGCCGGCGCTGGTTCGGGCGCGCCGCTTGGCGAGGGCGCGCCCGCTTTTTTGTGCGCCCAAACGGGCAGGAGGGGTAAAATATACCGCGGTGCTGCGGCGTTTTTTGGCACATCCCTTGCCGTGACGCGGTACGGGTG
Source organism: Candidatus Gemmiger excrementipullorum (assembly GCA_019115045.1). Classification (GTDB taxonomy): domain Bacteria; phylum Bacillota; class Clostridia; order Oscillospirales; family Ruminococcaceae; genus Gemmiger; species Gemmiger excrementipullorum. The sequence continues at coordinate 4,819 of DXEI01000049.1, forward strand.
CTATAATACCGTTTTATAGAGGAGTCACCGTACAAAAAAGGAGCGTTATGCAAACACAAAAAACCAGCCCCTGGCTCATCGCCTTCCGGGTCATTTTTACCGTGGCGCTGCTGTGGTGCATCGCCTATATCTTCCGCAATTCGCTGCAAACGGGGGCCGAGTCCTCGCTGCGCAGCCAGGCGGTCATGCGGGCGGTCAACGACCTGCTGGCGCACCTGCGCCTGGGACCGCTGTCAGAGCATACCATCCGCAAACTGGCGCATTTTCTGGAATTTATGCTCGAAGGCTTTCTGCTCATGCTCTGCCTGCGGGTCTACACCCACCATTTTGTGCGCCATATGAGCTGGCCCCTGCTGGCCGGCATGACGACGGCGCTGCTGGACGAGACGATCCAGCTGTTCACCCCCAACCGCACCTCGATGGTCACCGACGTCTGGCTCGATATGACGGGCGTGGTCGCGGGGCTGTTCGTGGCGCTCATCATCCTGCTCATCGTGCGCGTGTGCACGGCGTTTGTGCGCATCGAAAACGAGAACCGCGCCCTGCGGGCCGAGCACGAACAGCTGCGCCGGGCCCAGCAGGAACAGGAACACGAGCGTTTGGCGCGCCGTGCGGCACACCGCGCCAGCCAAACCGGGCAGCACAACGCCCCCGCCGGGGCAGAGGAGGAACCAGAGCAATGACGGTACAACAAGCCATTGAGGCCCTGCACGCGCTGCCGCGCCTGGGCGCGGGCCAGCCGGGCCTGGCGCGCATGCAAAACCTGCTGGCGCATCTTGGCAGCCCGGAAAAAGACCTGCCGTGCATCCACATCGCCGGCACCAACGGCAAGGGCAGCCTGGCCGTGATGACGGCGTCCATCCTGACGGCTGCCGGGTATAAGACCGGCCTGACCATCAGCCCCTATGTGGTGGAATTCCGCGAGCGCTTCCAGATCAACGGCAAGATGATCCCTGCCCGCACGCTGGCCGCGCTGGCGCAAAAGGTGCTGGGGGCCGTCGACGCCATCCGGCAGGAGGGCGGCGACCCGCCCGTTCAGTTCGAGGCGGTCACGGCGCTGGCGCTGCTGTGGTTCGCCAAAGAAAACTGCGACTTTGTCGTGCTGGAGACCGGCCTTGGCGGGCGATACGACGCCACCAACGCTGTGCCGCGCAAGCTGGTGGCGGCCATCACCCGCATCGGTTACGACCACCAGGAACTGCTGGGCGATACGCTGGCCGAGATCGCGGCCGAAAAAGCCGGCATCATCCGCGAAGGGTGCCCCGTCGTCTGCTACCCGGACCAGCCGGACGAGGCGATGGGCCCCATTCTGGCGGCCGCCGCCGAAGCCCACACCAGTATCATCACGCCGGAAAAAGAGGACATCCGCCGCCTGCCCGGCAAACGGCTGGAAAACCGCATCGACTACGGCGGCTACCGGGCGGCGCTGGCACTGCCCGGCGCGCACCAGGCGGACCACGCCGCCATGGCGGTGGAGATCGCGCTCGCGCTCTGGCGCAGCTACGGGTATGAGATCCCGGACGACGCCATCGAAGCCGGCCTTGCCGCCGCGCGCATGCCTGCGCGCATCGAGGTGCTGCGCCGCCGCCCGCTGCTGTTGCTGGACGGCTGCCATAATCCGGACGGCGCCAAAGCGCTGGCGCAGACGCTGCAGGCCGCCAAGTATGAGGAAAACCTCGTCGGCGTGCTGGGTATGCTGGCGGACAAAGACTATAAAACCATGCTGGAAACGCTGGCCCCCTGCTTGGCCAAAGCGTTTACCGTCACGCCCAACTGCCCGCGCGCGCTCAGCGGCGCAGACCTGCAGCGCGAAGCGCGGTTTTTTATGGACGCCGAAGCGGCGCCCACCGTGCCCCAGGCGCTGCGCGCCGCCGTCCGCTATGCCGAGGACCACAACCTCGCGGGCGTCGTGGTCTGCGGCTCTCTGTATCTGGCGGCCGAAGCGCGCCCCTGGCTGCTCAAGGAAGCAGAAAAATAAAACGTCCGCCCGGTTCCAACAAAATATTTCACCGCAAGCCTGTATCGTAAGGGTACAGGCTTTTTGTATGGCGATTTTGCGGCGGCGGCCCGGCAGGGCGCCGCGCGCACCAAAAGGGGACAAGGCTCTATGGCAAAGGTTTGTTTTGTGCCGGGCAGCGGCACGCTGGCCGCCTATCTCAGCGGCGAGATCGACCACCACGCCGCGCAGTCGCTGCGGTGCGAGATCGACGCGCAGATCGACGCGCGCCTGCCCGAACTGCTGACGCTGGATTTTTCCGGCGTCACCTTTATGGATTCCTCCGGCGTGGGGCTGATCTTGGGGCGCAGCCGGCATATCGCGGCGCTGGGCGGCCGCCTGACCGTGCAAAACCCGCCGGCCGCCGTGCGGCGCATGCTGGATCTGGCCCGCATCACCTACGCATAACAAGGGGGATACCTATGAAAATGCAAAACCAGGTCAAGATCACATTTGCCAGCCGCTCTGTCAACGAGGGCTTCGCCCGCGCCGCGCTGGCGGCGTTCCTCGTGCAGCTCGACCCCACAGTCCCGCAGCTGGCCGACCTCAAAACCGCGGTGTCGGAAGCCGTCACCAACTGCATCGTACATGCCTACCCGGACGCCATCGGCCCGGTCACCATGACGGCGGCGCTGTATGCGGGCGGCGTCGTGCGCATCACCATCAGCGACCGCGGCGTCGGCATCCCGGACATCGCCAAGGCAATGGAGCCGATGTATACCACCGGCGACCCGTCGGAGCGGGCGGGCCTGGGCTTTGCCGTGATGCAAAGCTTTATGGACAAAGTGCGCGTCTCCTCCACGCCGGGGCGCGGTACCCGCGTCACGCTCACCAAGCGGCTGGAGGCGCGCGACTGACCCCTACATATTGTATATAAGGGGGAACTTCCATGCCTGCACATAGCATCGACCAGCTGCCGCGCGCGGTCTTTATCGAAAAAAACCTCGGCCTCGTGCACGCATGCGCCGGGCGCTTTAAAGGGCGCGGCATCGAATACGAGGAACTCTACGCCGCCGGCTGCCTGGGGCTCGTCAAAGCGTGCGACGGCTTCGATACCGGGCGCGGGGTCTGCTTTTCCACCTATGCGGTCCCCGTCATCCTGGGCGAGATCAAAAAGCTCTTCCGGGACGGCGGCACCGTCAAAGTCAGCCGTTCGCTCAAAGAGCTGGGTCTCAAGATCAATGTCGAGCGCGAACGCTGCCTCAAGCAGAGCGGGCGCGAACCCGGCGTCACCCAGTTGGCCGAAACGCTGCAAACCACGCCGGAGCAGATCGCCCTGGCCATCCGCGCCTCGCTGCCGGCGCTCTCGCTGACGCCGGGCGACAGTGAGGACGGCCTGCGCGAGTGGGATGTGCCGGTCGACTCGCCGGAGGACCGCCTCTCGGACCGCATCGGCCTGCAGGAGGTGATGGCGCGCCTGGAACCGCGCGACCGGCAGATGATCCGGCTGCGCTTTTTTGGCGGCAAGACCCAAAGCGAGACGGCGCGCGTGCTGGGCACGACCCAGGTGCAGGTCTCGCGCCGGGAGCGCAAGATCCTGCAGTGGATGCGGGCGCAGCTCTTGGGCGAGGACGCCGCCGGCACCCGCCCAACGGGTTAAACAGATCGTATAGTTTGCGTTCTCTCAACAAACTGTATACGATTTTGCGCGACGTTTCGTCAAAATGTACGGTTTGCAGCAGGGGGCTTTGTGCGCGTTAACAAAAGTTAATGGGACGTATTGACAAGAAAAAACCTGTGTGCTATGATACGCCTACCATCCGCAAAGGCAGTGCGGCAGCACGCTGCGATACTTTTTTCAAAAAAATCTCAAAAAAGGTGTTGACAAAGGGCCTTTCGCGGTGGTAATATAGCTAAGCTGTCCGGCGGGGACGCGGGACGGCAGCGCGGCCCGGCGGAGTTTCGGGCAGCCTGGGGACGGCGGCGCGGCTTTACAAAAAGCCGGCAGGGCCGCCGAAAAAAATCTCAAAAAAGTGCTTGACAAAAGGCGCTCGCTGAGATATAATAAATAGGCTGTCACGAAGACGC
>DXEI01000050.1 GCA_019115045.1 Candidatus Gemmiger excrementipullorum
GGCAGACCATTGCCGAGAACAAGCAGAAACTGCTGGACGGCGAGATCGAATACGCCGACGCCAAGGCGGAGGCCGAACAGGAACTGGCCGATGCCCGCGCCGAGATCGAGGACGCCCAGCAGGAGATCGACGACATCGAAATGCCGGAGTGGTATGTCTGGGACCGCGGCGACAACGTCAGCTACGCTTCCTTCACCGGCAACATCGACAAACTTTCGGCCATCACCACCATCTTCCCGATCTTTTTCTTCCTGGTGGCGGCGCTCGTCGTCTCCACCACCATGACCCGCATGGTCGAGGAAGAACGCCTGCAGATCGGCACGCTCAAAGCGCTGGGCTATACCCGCGGCGAGATCATGCGCAAATACCTCTGCTACGCATTGGCGGCGGCGCTTTCGGGCACCGCGGTCGGCCTGGCGGTGGGGTTCCGGGTGTTCCCGTCCATCATCTGGTCGGCCTACGCCACGATGTACTATATGCCGTCCATGGCTACGCCGTGGCGCGCGTTCCAGGCGCTGTACGCCGGCGGTACGCTCACGGTGCTCACCGTCGGCGTCACGGCGCTGTCCTGCCGCGCTTCGCTGGCCGAAGTCCCGGCCGCGCTCATGCTGCCGCGCGCGCCCAAGGCGGGCAAGCGCATCATTCTCGAGCGCATTGGCCCGCTGTGGCGGCGGCTGCCCTTTAGTTGGAAAGTCACCTGCCGCAACCTGCTGCGCTACAAAAAGCGTTTCTGGATGACGGTGCTCGGCGTCATGGGCTGCACCTCGCTGCTGGTGGCCGGTTTCGGCATCTCGGACTCTCTCAACACCATCATCACGCGGCAGTACGGCGAGGTCTCGCACTATGACCTTATGACCATCGTCACCGAGGAAGCCGCCGTCCAGGAAGGCCCGGTCTACGACTACCTGTTCACGGGCGACGCTGCGGCGGAGTCGATGGCCATCTCGATGGAGACGACGCGCCAGGACGGCCCCGAGGGCGGTATGGACATCTACCTGATGATCCCGCAGGATGTGGCCCGCTTTGCCGACTTCGTCGATCTGCACGAGCGCGTCAGCCGCACCCCCACGCCGTTGGGCGAGAGCGGTATCGTCATCACCGAAAAAATGGCCAAAACGCTGGGCGTGGCGGCCGGCGACACCCTCACGCTGGAAAACGCCGACGGCGACACCGGGCAGTTTGCAGTCACCGGCGTCTGTGAGCATTACATCAGCAACTATGTGTATATGAGCGCCGCCACCTACGAGGCCGGTTTTGGCAAAGCGCCGGCGTACAACGCCATCCTCAGCATCCTGGCCGACGACAGCGAGAGCGCGCAGGACGCCATCTCGACCGACCTGCTGGATATGGACAAGGTCGCCAGCCTCAGCTTCACGCAGGACAATATCGTCCAGGTGCTCAACATGCTCAACTCCATCGACGCGGTCGTCGTGCTCATCATCATCTGCGCGGCGGGCCTGGCGTTCGTGGTGCTGTACAACCTGTCCAGCATCAATGTGGCCGAGCGCGTCAAAGAGATCGCCACCATCAAGGTGCTGGGCTTCTATGACCGCGAGGTCAACGCCTACGTCAACCGCGAAAGCGTGCTGCTCACGCTCATCGGCACGCTGTTCGGCCTGGCGGGCGGCATCGCGCTGCACCGGTTCATCATCGTCACCGTCGAGGTCGACGCCGTCATGTTCGGGCGCGATGTCGCGCCGCTCAGCTTCGTGTACGCCGTGGCGCTCACGCTGCTGTTCAGCACCATCGTCAACCTGGTCATGCAGCGTTCGCTGAAAAAGATCTCGATGGTCGAGAGCATGAAAGCGCCCGAATGACCGGCGCGCCCGCGCCCTCCCAACCGGGAAAACACGCGCAAAACCAAACAAAATGGCCGGGAACGCCCTGTGGCTTCCCGGCTTTTTTGTGCAAAACGCCGCAACAGCGCCAAAAAGTTGACGCGGCGGAAAAAAGTGGCTATAATAGGCACGTAGCCACGCAAAATTGCGCGGCGAGACCGCGGCCCCCAACAAAGGAAGAACACAAAACTACATGGCCGCCCAAACGTATTAGGAGGAATTTCTGATATGGCACCCAGAAAGAAAGTTGCCCAGACCGTGCTTACCGACGGTAAGTTCTATACCATCAGCGCTGCCAACGGCAAAGTCGTGGAAGTGGCTGACTATAACATCGACAACGGCGCCAAGATCCAGCTGTGGGACAATGTCAATGCCGAGTGGCAGCAGTGGAACTTCGTCGCCGCCGGCGACGGCGTCTACCGCATCCAGAACCGCTTTACCGGCAAGATGCTGGACCTCGACTGCGGCGGCGTCAGCGACGGCACCCGCGTCCACCAGTGGGAGGGCGCGCCTGCGTCCAGCCAGCTGTGGGTCGTCGAGCCTTCCAACGACGGCACCGTCAAGATCAAGTCCAACCTGGCCGGCAAGCTGCTGGACGTGGTGGGCATGAACACCGACAACGGCGCCGCGCTGCAGATCTGGCATGACGAGAACGGCACCACCCAGTACTGGACCATCAGCGAAGTGACCCGCAAGCCCAAGGCCAGCGCCAAGACTTCCGCCGCCAAGGCCAAAGCCAACCTGACCGCCGCGGCCGAGAACATGGCCGACGTCGCTGCCGACGCTGCCGAGGAAGTCGTCAAGGCTGTCAAGAAAGCCACCCGCAAACCCGCCGCCAAAAAGGCCGCCAAGGCGGTCAACGAGACGGTGCAGGCCGTGGCCGACGCCGCCGACGAGGCCGTCAAGGCCGCCAAGCCCGTGGTCGAGGAAGCCGTCAAGGCTGTCAGCGAGGCCGTGAAGCCCGCCGCCAAGAAGCCGGCCGCCAAAAAGACGGCTGCGTCTGCCACCAAGAAGGCGCCTGCTGCCAAGGCCACCAAGAAAGCCGGCAAGTAAGCGGTTTTCCCCTTACCCCTTTGCGATTTTTGTGTTGGAACGAGTGAGCCCCCGCGCCTTTTGCGGCACGGGGATTTTTTGTCTGCAAGAAGGGAAAAGGCCGGGACTCTCACTTTGTGTCGTGGCATTGCGGGGGCCGCTGTGGTAGGATGGAACGCGAAAGGAGACGGTGCAAGGATGGATCAACAAAAAATTGCCCGCTTTTTAAAACAGCTGCGCCAGGAAAGCGGCCTGACGCAGGAGCAGCTGGCGGAACAGCTGGGGGTCAACCCCCGCACGGTCAGCCGGTGGGAGACCGCCCGCACCATGCCGGATTTTGCGCTGCTGGTGGAACTGGGGCGGCGGTACGGCGTGACAGCGGACGAACTGCTGGACGGTGAACGCCGTGCGCAAAGCACAGAAAAGGAAGAAACGGCCATGGAAAAGATCGCAGAGTACACCCGGCAGGAAAAACACGCGCTGACCCGGCGTTTCCACCGGCTGTTTTGGGCTGCCGGGCTGCTGCTGGCGGTCGCTATCGCACTGCAGCTGGCAGAGCTGACCGACCGATTCCCCTGCGATTTCCTGTCCGGCTTGGGGCAGGGCGCAGCGCTGGGCATGCTCCTCGTCGGCGCGCTGTTCACCAGCCGTTACGGCGTGCGCATCCGTGCGTGCAAGCAGGCGCTCATCCGGCGGCTTTTGCGCCGGGCGTAAGACGGAATACAACAAAAAGGCGGGGCCGCGGCCCCGCCTTTTTTCCGGTTTTATGGTCGGGCGGCTGCGTCACAGCGCCTGCATGGCGCCCTGCACGTCCGCTTCGGTGGCGCGCATGGCCTGCAGCGTTTTGTCCAGCAGCATGTCCAGCTCCCAGCCCAGCATCGCGGCCCCCTGGCGGATCACATCGCGGGAGCACCCGGCGGCAAACTTTTTGTCC
>DXEI01000051.1 GCA_019115045.1 Candidatus Gemmiger excrementipullorum
ACCGCCGCTCGAGGGCGGGGTCCTTCTCGATATACTGGCGGTACTCGTCGAGGGTGGTGGCGCCGATGCAGTGCAGCTCGCCCCGGGCCAGCATGGGCTTGAGCAGGTTGCCGGCGTCCATGGCGCCGTCGGTCTTGCCGGCGCCGACGATGGTGTGCAGCTCGTCGATGAAGAGGATGATCTGGCCCTCGCTCTTCTTGACTTCGTTCAGGACGCTCTTGAGCCGCTCCTCAAACTCGCCGCGGTATTTGGCGCCGGCCACCAGGGCGCCCATATCCAGGCTGAAGATGGTGCGGCCCTTGAGGTTTTCGGGCACGTCCCCGCGGACGATCCGCTGGGCCAGCCCCTCGGCGATGGCGGTCTTGCCGACGCCGGCCTCACCGATGAGCACGGGGTTGTTTTTGCGCTTGCGGCTCAAAATGCGGATGACGTTGCGGATCTCGCCATCGCGGCCGATGACGGGGTCCAGCTTGTTGGCGCGGGCCATCTCGACGAGGTCCTGGCCGTACTTTTTCAGCGCGTCATAGGTGGACTCGGGGTTATCGGTGGTCACGCGCTGGTTGCCGCGCACCGCCGAAAGCTGTTTCATAAACGCTTCGGCTGTGATGCCAAACGCCTTGAACAGCTCGCCCGCCGCTTTGCCGGGGCGCTGCAGCATGCCCAGGAACACATGCTCGACGCTGATATATTCGTCCTTCATCTGTTTGGCCTGCTGCTCGGCCGCGTTGAGCGCGCGGTCCAGGTCGCCCGAGATATACACTTTCTCGGGGTCACGGCCGGTGCCCGTCACGCGGGGCAGCGCTTCGACCTTTTGCAGGGCGGCCTGCGCAAAGGCGTTGGGGTCGGCCCCCAGGGTCGTCAGCAGCTGGGGGATCAGCCCCTGCTCCTGCTGGGCCAGAGCGGCCAGCAGATGCTCCTGCTCGACGGCCTGGTTGGAATATTCCACCGCCAGACGCTGGGCGTTTTGCAGCGCCTCGATGGTCTTTTGGGTCAGTTGGTTCATGTTCATAGTGCGTACCTCCTTACGATGCAGATACACGGTGCAGATCTATTGGCAACGGAAGCCTGCGAGCGCTTTTGTGCCTTCCCTCTTGCGGCAGCGCATCGATCTCACGCGCATTTTGTAGAATTAGCACTCTATGCTTCCGACTGCTAATATTGTACCACGTTTGGCGGCGGTGTCAAGGGGACGAATTGAAAAATAATTGTGAACGCGCGCCCTTGAACGGGTGCCCTTGCTAGAACTTTGAAAGAAGTATACAGTATACCATAGACAACGCAAAAAGGAGTGCATGCCCATGCGGCCGATTTTGATCGCAGAAGATGAAAAGCCGATCGCCGATTTGATCGAACTGACATTGACAAGCGCCGGGTACCCCTGCGAGCAGGTCAACGACGGCGAGGCGGCGGCCGACCGCATTGCCGAGCGGGATTACGAGCTGGCGGTGCTGGACATCATGCTGCCCAAGGTGGACGGGTACGAGCTGCTGGGCTACCTGCAAAGCACCGGCACGCCGGTGATCTTTGTGACGGCCAAGACCGCGCTGCGCGACCGCGTGCGCGGGCTGAACCTGGGGGCCGACGATTACCTGACCAAACCGTTTGAACCTCTGGAACTGGTGGCCCGTGTGGAAAGTGTGCTGCGCCGCGCCGGCCGCGCCAACGTGGTACTGCGGGCCTTTGGCGTGGAGCTGGACCCCGCCGCGCGCGCCGTGACGCAGCACGGCAAGCCGCTGCACCTGGCCCCGCGGGAGTATGAGCTGCTGGAACTGCTGATGCGCAACCGCGGCATTACGCTGTACCGCGAGGTATTGTATGAGCGGCTGTGGGGCGACGAGAGCGATTTTGATACACGGCCGCTGGACCTGTGCATCACGCGGCTGCGCAAAAAGCTGGGTTGGAAACAGGAGATCTGCACGGTGTTCCGCGTGGGGTACCGGCTGGAAAAGGAGGGCTGACGGGTGAGATTTGGCCATAAACTGACGCTGGCGCTGGTCTGCGTACTGGCGCTGGTGCTGAGCCTGACGACGGTGTGGACCCAGGAACGCCAGTTTGACCGCGCGCTGGGCGACGCCCGCGCCGCCGCGCAAGACGCCTGGCAGCGCGAAGCCGGCGATTTGCAGCAGGCGATGCTGCCCGACGGCGGCACAACGCCCGAAAGCCTGGCCTGGCGGTATGTGACCGCCCCGGCCCTGCTGGGCAGCGGCGCGCGCCGGGTGGCGGTGTACGGCGGCGATGGGGGGTTGCTGGCCTCCAACCTGCCGGTGACGATGGACACGGCCGAGGCCGAACGCGCCCGGCCCGAAGGCGGCGAACTGCGTACCGTGACCGCCGCCGCCATGGACGGCGCGCGTTACCTTTTGTGCGGCGGGCTGGTCGTCACGCCCGGGGATACCCTGACGCTGGTGTACGCCCACCCGCTGGACGAGCTGTTTGCCGCGCGCGGCGTGCGGCTGCGCGACGCGCTGCTGGCGCAAAGCGCCGCGCTGGCAGTGGCGGCCGCGCTGGCGCTGGCCTTGTGCCGCCGCCTGGTGCGCCCGCTGGAAGAGCTGGAAGCCGCCAGCCGGCAGATCGCCGCCGGGGCCTACGACCGGCGCACGGCGCTGCGGGGCGGCGACGAGGTGGCCAGTTTGAGCCGCAGCTTTGACGGCATGGCTGCCGCCGTGCAGGAAAAAGTGACCGCCCTGCAACAGACCGTGCAGCAGCAGGAGGATTTCATCGCCGCGTTCACCCACGAGCTCAAGACCCCGATGACGAGCATGCTGGGCTACGCCGACCTGCTGCGCGCGGCCGAAGTCGACGCCGATACCCGCCGCAAGGCTGCCGGCTTCATTTACCACGAGAGCAAACGCCTGGAAGCGCTGAGCGGCCGCCTGATGCAGCTTTCGCGCTTGAACGGCTGCGAACCGCCGCCGCTGGAACCGGTGCGGCTGGACGTTGTGTTCCGCCAGCTGGCGCGGGCGCTGCCGCCCGGCGCGCCGCAGCCGGTATTGCCCGCGTGCCGCGCTGCCGTGCTGGCCCAGCGCGAACTGCTGTGCGACCTTTTGTACAACCTGATCCTGAACGCGCGCCACGCCACGCCGCCGGAGGGGCATATCACGGTGGAAGCGCAGGAGACCGAAACCGACGTGACGCTGACCGTGCGGGACGACGGCTGCGGCATCCCCGCCGCCGACCTGCCGCGCGTGACCGAACCGTTTTACATGGTGGATAAATCCCGCGCGCGGCAGCAGGGCGGCAGCGGCATGGGGCTGGCGCTGTGCGCGCGCATCGCGCAGCTGCACGGCACCCGCCTGGACCTGAAAAGCCGCCCCGGCAAAGGCACCACCGTGGCCTTTACCCTGCCCAAAGCAACCCCGGCAAAGGAGGCTGCCGATGAAACTGCGTGAACGCTGGCTGCCACTGGCCGCCACCCTGGCCCTGGTAGCCCTGTGCGCCGCCGCGCCCTTTTTGTGGTTTGCGCTGCGCGACCGCCAACTGACGCGCGCCGCCTGGGCCGACGCGGGCCAAAGCGATTTTTTGAGCGCCGCCGGGCGCGAGAACGCCGTAGCGCGGGAACTGTACTACTGGCGCGAGCAAGGCGCGGCGTCCACCTACGACCTGGCCGAGCCCGTGGACGCCGCCACCGCCCGCCAGGCCGTGCAGCCCGCCTTGCAGGCGCTGCGCGGGGCCAAAGTGCTGCCCGACGCCCTGCTGACCGCCGCCGAAGACCTGGTGGCCGGGGCGGCGCAGCCCACCCGCTGCCGCCCTGCTGCCGGCATGACGGAGTACGCCTTTGACGACGGCCAGGGGCGTTACCTGTGGCTGTGCCTTAGCGACGGCGGCGCGCTGGCCCAGATACGCGGCGATGTGGGCAGCGGCGACGGGTTTGAACCGGCCGCCGTAGCCGCCGCCTACCGCGCGATGCTGGGCCTGGACGATTTTGCCGACTGGCAGGACGCCGCCCCGCGCGGGTACGGCGACCCGGCGCCCAGCTACAGCGCCGACGCGCAGCTGTATCTGATCGCCAACATCGACCGCGGGTATTTCAGCTTGAGCGTCACCTCGATGTCGCCGGAGACCTTTGCCGGCCTGCAATAGAAAAAAGGAGGATGTTTGTATGCGCACCCCACGTTTTGCCCCCGCCCTGCTGGCCGCGCTGCTGCTGGCGGGCTGCACCGCCCCGGCCGGCAGCGAAAGCACCGCCAGCGCCGAAGCCACCCCCGCCGCCGAGAGCGCCGAAACCGCCGAAGAGGCCGCCGCGACGGCCAGCACCGAGCCGCTGCGGCTACTGCAAACGGGAGATGAAAAACAGTATTACCTCACCGAACCAGCCAACGCCGACCAGACACTGGAACGGTTTCGTATCGTGGATTTGACGACAGGCGAAAACACGATCCCCTGCGACGTGGAAGGCTGCACCCACGATAGTGAGGACTGTCCGGCCGTCTGGTCCCGTGCGACCTGGGATTTTGGTGTTGCGGCTTGGGTACTGAACGAAGATACGCTGCTGATCCTTTCCAGCACTTCCGAACCCAACAAGACCGTATTTTCTTTTGCCGACCGAAATTGCCAGAATCTCACCCCCTTTGCCACCGTAGAAGATGCGATGGGGATTGCTCAGCAATGCACCGATGGGACTTCGCTGTATTTCCTCATTTCAATAGAAGGCGGCACGTATAAGATTTGCCGCCTTTCCCTTGCCGACGGTTCCCAGACCGTTCTATGGGAGGGAACGGAATATCCCGCTCCGGGTGTGATCGGGCGCAATTTTGTGCTGAAAACCTCCGACCTGACCTACCCGGAACCCACCGGAGATCTGGGCGCCGACGCCACGGCCCTGCCCACCGGCACCGTCACCCACAGCCTGCTGAATGTGGACACCGGCGAGTTGCGCGAGCTGTACACCTATTCTTCGGACGCGTGGAACCTCGATAACCTCGACGCCTACGTCGTGGACGGGCAGTATTACCAGATCGACCGCGCGGCCGGGACGCTGAGCACGGTCGACCCCGATACCGGCGAAGTACGCCAGATCAGCGACGGGCTGCCCACCGCCGACCGCAACACCTACACCAGCGATTACCAGCCCGAAGCCGTGTTGGACGGTTGGATGGTGTTCTACCGCCTGCCCGTCATCGTCAACGTGGAGACCGGTGAGGTGCGCCAGCGGATCGACCTGCCGGAAAACTACTGGAACGGCTACGGCCACCAGCCGTCCATCTACCTGCAGCTGCAAGACCGTCTGCTCGTCGATTGCCGGTACGAGCCCTACACCCGCACCGGCATCGGCACCGACGGCACGCCCTATACCATCGAGACCGAGCGCACCTACCTGGGGCTCATCTCCATTGACGATTTCCTGAACGGCGTGCCCAACTACACCGAGGTGGGCGAATATGTCGCCTGACGGCCGCGGGCAAGCTGCAAAGCACAGCGCCGTCCCCACCGCAGGCCCCCCTGCCCTGTTTTTACCGCAACAAAAGCCGCCGCCCCGGTTTTGGGGCGGCGGCGCTGCGTTTTATGCAGGTTTAGCGGGGCAAAATTCAGCCCTCAAAGTGTTTGGCAACGCGCTTGAGGTCCTCGATGATGGGCAGGTGCTGCGGGCAGGCGCCCTCGCACTGGCCGCAGGCGATGCAGTCGCTGGCCTTGCCAAAGGTTTTGGTCAGGTTGTCGTAATACTCGCCCTGGGGTTTCCAGCCTTTTTCCTCGATCTCCTGCAGGTCAGCGTTGTAGAGCGAGAAGTATTTGGGGATGGCGATGTGCATGGGGCAGCCGTCGGTGCAGTAGGAGCAGCCCGTGCAGGGGATGGCGATGCCGGCGTTGATGATATCCACCGCGCGGGCGATGAGGGCTTCCTCCTCGGCGTTGAGGGGCTGGAATTGCTGCATGTAGCCGGTGTTGTCGAGCAGCTGTTCCATGTTGCTCATGCCGGAAAGCACCATCTTGACGTTGGGTTTGCTGGCCGCAAAGCGGATGGCCCACGACGGCACCGAGGCTTCGGGCGCGTAACCCTGGAACAGCTTTTCGACCGCTTCGGGCACCTTGGCCAGCGTGCCGCCCTTGACGGGTTCCATGACGATGACCGGTTTGCCGTGCTTTTCGGCTACCTCATAGCATTTGCGGGACTGCACGCCCTCGCTGTCCCAGTCGAGGTAGTTCAGCTGCAGCTGCACGAACTCGACCTCGGGGTGTTCGGTCAGCACGCGGTCCAGCACGTCGGCGTGGTCATGGAACGAGAAGCCCATGTGCTTGACGAGCCCCTGGCGCTTTTTTTCGGCCAGCCAGGCAAAACAGTCGAGTTCCTGGTAAATTTTGTAGTGCTCGACCCCGACGTCGTGCAGCAGGTAGTAGTCAAAGTAGCCGGCGCCGGTCTTTTGCAGCTGGGTGTTGAAGATCTGGTCGCGGTCCTCTTTGCTGTGCAGGAAGCCCGCGTGCAATTTATCGGCCAGGGTGAAACTGCCGCGCGGGTGGCGGCTGGTCAGCGCGGCTTTGACGGCGTCCTCGCTCTTGAACGCGCAGTACATCCAGGCCGTGTCAAAGTAGGTGAACCCGCGCGCCAAAAAGGTATCCACCATCTGTTTGACCTGCTCAATGTCGATGCTGCCGGCGTCGTTGGGGTCGGTCAGCGGCAGGCGCATCAGGCCGAAACCGAGTTTTTGTGCGTTGTGGAAGATGTCCATGGTCGTATTCCTCCGTTTTTAGGGGCGGGCAGGCCGCCGCATGCGTTTTCTTTTATAGTAAGCGCAAAACGGCGGGCGCGTCAAGAGGGCGGGGACGCTGTTTCATCATTTTTTCACTGTACTTTTTTCAAAAAGCGTGTATAATAGTAAAAGCGTATGCAATTTTGTAGAAACCTAGGAGAGAACCATGAAAAACAAACGCTTGTACCGCGCCGCGGCCGCTCTGCTGGCCGTGGGCATGACCGCCGCGCTGGCCGGCTGCGGCAGCACCGCCGAGGTGGAGAGCACCGCCGAAAATGCCGACGCTGCCGCCACGGCTGAGACCGCTACCGCCGAGACCGCCGTGGACGAGTCCGCCTATGATTACCTGGCGGATTTCGACTACTCGGCCGGGTTTGACGAAAACGGCTACCTGAAAGACGTCACCGCCGCCGATTACGTCACGCTGCCCGACGACTACGCCGACATCACCATCGACGCCGCCCTGGGCGAAGTGAGCGACGAGGACGTGAGCGCTTTTATTGAGCAGAACTTCCTTTCGAACTTTGCCACGACCGAGCAGGTCACCGACCGTGCGGCCGAGGACGGCGACACCGTCAACATTGACTACGTGGGCACCGTGGACGGCGTCGAGTTTGACGGCGGCAGCACCCAGGGCCAGGGCACCAGCCTGACGCTGGGCAGCGGTGCGTATATCCCCGGTTTTGAGGAGCAGATCGTCGGCCACACCCCCGGCGAGACCTTTGACGTCAACGTCACCTTCCCCGAGGAGTACACCGAGGAACTGGCCGGCAAGGACGCCGTGTTTGAGACGACGCTGAACTACATCAACGAGACCGTCATGCCGGAACTGACCGACGAGTGGGTGCAGGAGAATCTTTCGGAGTCGACTGCGTTTACGAGCGCCGCCGACCTGAACGCCTACGGCGAGCGGCAGGTCTCGTTCAACAACCAGTGCAACGACGTCTACGCCGCTTTGCGCGACAAAGCCACCTTCAGCGAGACGCTGCCCGAATCCGCCGTCAACTACTACCGCGACAGCTTCCTGTACGAGATCTACAGCATGGCGCACAACTACGGCGTGAACATGGTCGACGTGGCGCAGGGCAACGGCTACGAGACGGTGGACGCCTTTGTGGATGCGGCGGGTTCGCTGATCGAAGCGCAGGTAAAGCAGCAGCTGCTGCTGCAGGCTGTGGCGGAAAAGACCGGCTTCCAGTGCGACACCGACACGCTGAACGCTGAGTTTTCCCACTATTCCGGCATGGACCCGGAGCCGTGGATCGCTTTGTACGGCGAAAACTACAACAAGAACCAGCTGCTGACCACCATCGTCATGCAGGACCTGATCGACCAGGTGCAGTACCAATAACGCAAACTCCCCTTTCCCGGCGCGGCGACCCCGCGCCGGGATTTTTTGTGTCCCCTGCCGCTGCGCCGCCGGGAAGCGGACTGTTTGCGGCCATGCCATATGGCCCTGTGCCGTACTTTTGCCCCCCTGCCCTGCCGCTGCGCCGCCGGGAAGCGGGGGGCTTTTGCGGCCGCACCATGCCGCCGTGCGCCCCGCCGATTTTTTTTGCGCCGGGCGCTTGACAGGGCGGCCCGGCGGTGGTATAGTAGCGGCAAGATAGTTAGATGTTTTTCTAATTATCTATTTTACAGTTCGGTTTGTAAGAAAGGAGGCGGTCCCATGGGGGACGCGTTCAAGGCTTTGGCCGACCCGACGCGGCGGCGCATTTTGGAGCTGCTGGCCCAGGGCGACCTGACCGCGGGCGAGATCGCCGCACAGTTTGCGATGACGAAACCCTCGGTGAGCCACCATCTGAACATCTTGAAAACCGCCGGGCTGGTGAGCGACCAGCGCAGCGGGCAGAACATCGTGTACAGCGTGAACCTGACGGTCTTTCAGGAACTGCTGAAATGGTTTTACGATGTCGGCCTGACCAAGGGAGGGACGGATGATGAAGAATAAAAAACTGCTGATCGCGCTGCTGGCGCTGTGCGCCGTGAACTTTGCGGCGCACCTGGTGTTCTACCCTGCCCTGCCGGAGACTGTGCCCATCCACTGGGGGTTTGACGGGCAGGCCGACGGCTGGGGCAGCAAAGCGACCATCCTGGTGATGGCGGCGCTGCCGGCCGGTATGGTGCTGTTACTGGCGCTGATCCCCAAGATCGACCCGCACGCCAGCAATTTTGAAAAGTTCCAGCCGGTCTACCGCATTTTCCTGATCGCCCTCACGGTGTTTCTGTGCGGGGTCTCGTGGCTGTCGGAACTGACAGTGTACGACGTGCTGCCCGCCGCCGGCGGCAGTTTGGTCAGCGCGCTGGTGCTGGGCGGCTGCGGCGTGCTGTTTGTGGTGCTGGGCAACTATATGCCGCGCATCAAGCAGAACTACACCTTCGGCTGCCGCACGCCGTGGGCCTTGAGCGATGAACACAACTGGAACCGCACCCAGCGCATGGGCGGCATCGTGTTCGTGGTCATCGGCATCGCGATGCTGCTGGCGGCGGTGTTCGCCCGCCTGCTGGGCGAGGGCGGCACGCTGGCCGTGCTGCTGGTCCCGCTTTTTGGCGGCTGTATATGGATCTACGTATACTCGTACCTGGTGTTCCTTGGCAAAATGAAGTAAGCGCATAAACAAACGGCGGGCCGCCTTGTGGCAGGGCGGCCCGCCGTTGTGTTGATTTATGCTTCTGCCGCGCGGCCCAGCTCCCGCGCGATGAGGTCCGGCACCTCCTGCGGGGTGATGCCCCAGGCGTAGGCGAACTCGCTGTGCAGGATGGTCTGCGCTTCGCGCAGGGCGCTGTCCTCAAACCCGGAAAGCTGCTTGCCCTGGGCGTGGCGGTGGCAGCGCTCGGCATACAGATCGCGCAGCATACGCAGCAGCGCATGGCGGTCGCCGCTTTGCAGCGTGCGGCGGTACAGCTCCTTGCGCGCTTCGCGGTCGGGTTCGTGTTCCGGGGCAGGCTCCCGCAGAAGATCCAGCAGCTCCTGCCGGGTGGGCAGCGGATGCATGCGGTCCAGCAGCACCTGGCTTTGGCAAGGCACGCAGATCTTCATGCTGTGGTCATAGACCGGGCGCAGGATAAAGCATTCGCAGGGGCGGCCGGTCAGGCGCACCGTCGTTTTTTCTTCGATCGTACATACTCCGTTCGCCCCATAGCTGACGGCGTCCCCTACCTGAAACACTGCGCATCCTCCTTTTTTGCTGTTTGTGCCTGTCCTTTCGTTTTATACTATCAGTATAGTCCTTTTTTGACAAAAATGTCATGGTCTTTTTGTACAAAAATAGCGCTGGAACGCGCACCGGAAATTGACACCCGCACGCAGAACGCGCCGCCCGTCCCCGGGCGGCGCGTTCTGTATGCCAAAAAAGTTTTACAGGGTGGAATATCCGAAGCTGTTGACCAGGGCGTCGATCTTCTGGCCGGCCTGGCACCACGGGCAGGCGTGGGCGTCAAAGCTCGCATAGCCGGGCAGGTCGTTGGGGTCAAAGATGCTGGTGATGGGGAAACCCGCGCATTCTTTCTGCGTGGCGAACAGCGCCGCAATGCCCACGGGGTTGCCGTCATAGTAGCGGATGGCTTCCACCGCGCCCTGCACGGTATAGCCGGTCGTGACCGAGGCCGCCAGCACCAGCACGTGTTTGCCGGCGATCATGGGAGCGGTATTTTCGCGGAAGATCAGCTGGCTGCCGACCGTATGCTCCGGCGTGAGCACGTAGATGGTCTGGTGGGCGTTCATATTGGTGTAGCCGGCCTTGGTCAGTTCGCTGGCCATACAGGCGCCGATGACCTCGGTGCCGTCCAGGCAGAGGATGGTGTCCACGATGGTGTTGTGGGTGTAGGTCTTGACCAGTTCCGCCGCCGCGGCCCGCGCCTCGGAAAGGCGGGACTTTGTCAGCGTGACATCAATATAATAGTTGATGTGGCTGTGGCTGGTGGCGAAGTGCCCCTGGCTGACACGCAACGCCAGGTTGGACTTGCCCGTAGGCAGTTTGACAAGATGCATTGGCATGGCCTCCTTTCGGTTCCTTAAACTTATTGTAAAGTGTTTGCCGGCGGATTGCAAGGAACGCATTGCCCAAAATACAGCGCCGGTTTTTGGGCAGTTTTTGCCCCTGCCTTTACACCCTGCCGCCAAACTGGTATAATACAACTAACATTGTAAAGTGGGGAGGTTTGCGGCATGGTATACCAACTGGCAACATACAGCGGCGATACGCTGGCCGTGCCGCAGACCGTACTGCGCCATCTGGCCCAGGCCGACGGCGACGCCGTGCGTGTGGCGCTGTATGTTTTGCAGACCAAAGACTGCGACGCCCGTTCCATCGCCCGCGCGCTGGGGCTGCCCAGCATCGAGGCGGCGCGCCGCGCGCTGCAATACTGGGCGGGCGCCGGGCTGCTGGAACGCGCCGGCGCCGCCGCCCCCGCCCCCACGGCCCAAGAGACCGCCGCCAAGGTCGACCTGGCGAGCCTGAACGACCCCTATGTGGCCGTGCTGTGCGAGGAAGCGCAGACCGCCCTGGGCAAAGCGCTGGGCCGCAGCGAACTGCAGCGGCTGGTCGCCCTGTACCTGCACGACGGCTGGCCGCCGGATGTGATCTTGCTGTGCTGCGCCGAGAGCGCGCGCCAGGGCCGCCGCAGCGTGGCGGCCATCGCCCGCGAGCTGACCCGCTGGCGGGAAAACGGCGTGGAGACCGGCGAGGACGCCGAGCGGTACCTGCGCCAGGCCAAACAGCGGGAAGCCTGGTGCGCCGAGGCCGCCGCGCAGTTTGGCATAGAGCCCGCCGCCCTGACCCGCTGGGAGCGCGGGGCCATCGCCCGCTGGCACGAGGAATGGGGCGTGGGGCGTGAGATGATCGACGAAGCGCTGCTGCGCGCCGGCAGCAAAAACACCGTGCGCTATGTGGACGGCATCCTGCGCGCCTGGCGCGCCCAGGGCATCACGACGGTGGAGGCCGCCCGCGGGCAGGGCCAGCTGGCCGGCAGCAACATTTTGGCCACCGAGCGCCCGGCTGCCCCCCGCCCTGCCGCCAGCGCCCAGAAAGACCTGTTCAACCGCGACTGGGCTGCCCAGTTCAACGAGGAGGATTGACCGATGCGCACCAAGGACGAACTGTTTCGCGCCGCCCAGCGCGAAGTGGCGGCCCGCCGCCAGCGCGCCGTGATGCAGGCCGAGGATGCCCGCCGCGCCGCCTTTGCCGCCCACCCGGGCCTGGCGGCCGCCGACGACGCCCAGATGCATGCCGGGCTGGCGCTGGCCAAAGCGGCCGCCTTGGGCGGCGATGTGGAGGCCGCCCGCGCCGCGCTGACGCAGGCCGACGCCGCGCTGGCCGATGCCGCCAAAGCCGCCGGCTACGACGAGGCCGCGTTTGCCCCGGCTTTTGCCTGCCCGCTGTGCCATGACACCGGCATGTACCAGGGCGCGCCCTGCCGCTGCGTGGCCGACATCGCCCGCCGCCTGCGGCGCGAGGAGATCAACGCCGCCAGCCCGCTGGGCCTGTGCGAGTTTGCGACG
>DXEI01000052.1 GCA_019115045.1 Candidatus Gemmiger excrementipullorum
GCTCTGAACACCACCGCTGTCTACCTCGAGATGCCGCTGTCCAGCAAGGCTTCCGAGATCGAGAGCGTGCTGAACGAAGAGCACGACGCCATCATGACCTACGCCAAGAGCGTGGACGATGGCATCGCCAGCATGAACGAGCGCGTGGGCGAGATCCTCGCGGCTGAGTAATTCCCCGATCGCAATACCGCAGTGGGGCGGGCAGACGCCCGCCCCACTTTCTGTTTTTTAGTAAGGAGGGAATCAACAATGCCCGGAACCTCTGCTCCGGCCAAGGCAGCCCCCAAAAAAGGGATGAACAAATCCCTGCGGGACAGCCTGATCGCATACAGCTTTATTGCGCCGAACTTTATCGGGTTCTGCATCATCACGCTGGTGCCCATGGTCATCTCCATCGCGCTGGCGTTCTGCGACTGGGACGGCGTGCATGCCGTTGAGTTCGTCGGCCTGCAGAACTTCATCGACCTGCTGGACGACGACACCTTCAAGGCGTCCTTCGTCAACACCATCGTCTACACCGTCGGCACCGTGCCGCTGACGCTGGTGTGCAGCCTGGGCCTGGCCATTCTGCTCAACCAGAAAGTCAAGTGCCGCAATTTCTTCCGCACCGTTTCCTTCTTCCCCTACGTTGCCTCGCTCGTCGCGGTGGCCGCGGTGTGGAACATGATCTTCAACCCCGCCATGGGTCCCATCAACCAGGTGCTGTCGATGCTGGGCGTCGCGCAGCAGGACCTGCCGCGCTGGGCCGCCGGCCGCGAGACCGCCATGCTCACGGTCATCCTGTTCAGCGTGTGGAAAAACATGGGCTACTACATGGTCATCTACCTCGCCGGCCTGCAGGGCACCAACCTCGAACTCAACGAGGCAGCCGAGCTGGACGGCGCCAACAAGTGGCAGATCTTCTGGAACGTCACGCTGCCGCAGCTGCGCCCCACCACCTTCTTTGTGGTCATCATGCTCACGATCAACTCCTTCAAGGTGTATGACCAGATGTACATGATCACCCAGGGCGGCCCCGGCAACGCAACGATGACGCTGGTCTACGACATTTACAACGTGGCCTTTGTCAACACCCCGCGCTACGGCTACGCCAGCGCGATCTCGATGGTGCTGTTTGTACTGGTTTTGATCGTCACGATCGTCCAGTTCAAGGGCTCCAGCAACGACTAAGGAAAGGAGGAACCGCATCATGGCAGAAACTATGGCAGTCAAGTCCCATTCTTCCAAAGCGCAGCATCGTGCCCTGATGGTCGGCATCTATGTGCTGCTGATCCTCATCGCCGCGCTGATGCTGATCCCCTTTATCTGGATGCTGTCGGCGTCCTTCAAGCTCAACAAGGACGTCTTCACCTTCCCCATTGAGTGGATCCCCTCCAACCCGCGCCCGCAGAACTATGTCGATATCTGGACGCGCATCCCGCTGCTGACCTTCATCGGCAACACCGCCAAGCTGACCATCATCGTCACGCTGCTGCAGCTGTTCACTTCGTCCTTTGCGGCGTATGCCTTCGCTAAACTGCAGTTCAAGGGCAAAAACGTGCTGTTTTTGGGCTACATCGCCACCATCGCGCTGCCCTGGCAGGCGTACATGGTGCCGCAGTTTATGATGCTGCGCTCCTGGGGGCTCAACAACACCCACCTGGCCATCATTTTGCTGCAGGCGTTCTCGGCGTTCGGCGTGTTTTTGATGAAACAGTTCTACGAGGGCGTGCCCAGCGAACTGTGCGAGGCCGCGCGCATCGACGGTTTGTCTGAGTATGGCATCTGGGCGCGCATCATGCTGCCGCTGTCCAAGCCGGCCATCTCGACGCTGATCATCTTCACCTTCGTCTCGACCTGGAACGACTTCCTCGGCCCCTTGATCTACCTGACCGAGACCGAACTCAAGACCATCCAGATCGGCCTGCGCATGTTCATCAGCCAGTATTCGGCCGAGTACGGCCTCATCATGGCGGCGTCCGTCATCGCCCTGATCCCCGTGCTTGTCGTGTTCCTGTCCCTGCAAAAGTACTTCGTGCAGGGCGTCGCGTCCGCCGGCCTGAAAGGCTAAAGCAAAGTCAAAAGGGGCATCCGCCCCGCCAACCAACTTTACCCCGCGGGGGCACGGCGTACTGCCCGTGCCCCCATTTTCTATGAGGTGTTTTGTATGAAAACCTACGATCTCCCCGCGCTGACCAACGCGCAGGCGGCCGCCGCGCTGGACGAAGCCGTCGCCCAGGTGCGCGTCAACCTGCCGCTGTACACCGACCGCTGCCAGAACCACTCCAGCGTCGACAACCTCTACCCCGCGTGCGACAACACCCAGTGGACCTGCGGGTTCTGGCCCGGCGAAGTCTGGCTGAGCTATGAGCGCACCGGCGACGAGGCGTTCAAGACCGCCGCCATGACGCTGGTGCAGAGCTTTGACCACCGCATCCGCAACAAGATCGAAGTCGACCACCACGACATGGGCTTTTTGTACAGCCCGTCCTGCGTGGCGGCCTACAAGCTCACCGGCGACGAGACCGCCCGCGACGCCGCCATCCTGGCCGCCGACCAGCTGATGGCCCGCTTCCAGCCCAAGGGGCAGTTCATCCAGGCCTGGGGCGCGATGGGCGCGCCGGAAAACTACCGCTATATCATCGACTGCCTGCTCAACCTGCCGCTGCTGTACTGGGCCAGCGAGGTCACCGGCGACGCCAAGTACGCCGACATCGCCCACCGCCACATCACCACCTGCCTGGCCAACTCTTTCCGGCCCGACGGCTCGACCTACCACACCTTCTTTATGAACCCCGACGGCACGCCCAGCCACGGCGCGACCTGCCAGGGCTACAAGGACGACAGCTTCTGGGCGCGCGGCCAGGCGTGGGGCGTCTACGGCAGCGTGCTGAGCTACCGCTACACCAAAAACCCCGAATATCTCGATACCTTCCGCAAAGCGCTGGACTTCTACCTCACCCGCCTGCCCGCCGACCTGGTGCCGTACTGGGATATGGTGTTTACTACCGGCAGCGAAGAACCGCGCGACTCCTCCAGCGCGGCCATCGTGGCCTGCGGCCTGCTGGAAGCCTGCAAGTGGGTGGACGCCGGGGAGGCCGCCGGCTATGAGACGCTGGCGCGCCAGATGCTCGGCAGCCTGGTGGCGCACTACGCCGTCACCGACCACAAGCCCGGCGCCGGGCAGATCCTGCACGGCACCTACAGCAAAAAGAGCCCCTACAACACCTGCACGCCCGAGGGCGTCGACGAGTGCACGAGCTGGGGCGATTACTTCTACATGGAAGCGCTGACCCGCCTGACCAAAGATTGGCAGCTTTACTGGTAAAAACACAAAAGCAGGTGAAACTATGTTGTATCCGCAGCAAAATTCGGCCCGCCTGTGCACCGCGCAGGGCGGCCTTTGGGATTTCTGCCTCAGCCACGATCTTTCTGCTAATGACATCGACCCCGCCGCGCCGCTGCCCGGCGCGCGTCTGATGGCGGTGCCCGCCAGCTACAACGACCAGGGCGAGGACAAAGCCCTGCGCGACCACTACGGCTGGGCGTTCTACCAGCGCATGGTCACGCTGCCGGCCCTGTGCGCCGGCCAGCGCGCCGTGCTGCGCTTCGGCGCCGTCACCCACAAGGCCAAAGTCTGGCTGGACGGCCGCCTGGTGGCCGAGCACTCCGGCGGGTTTCTGCCGTTTGAGGCCGACGTGACCGGGCTGTTGCAGCCCGGCGTCCCGGCGCGCCTGACCGTCGCCTGCGACAACCGCGTCAGCCACGCCACGCTGCCCGTCGGCAACGAACCGGGCGAGATCGCGTTTTTTGGCTCCGACAACGCCGGCATCCCCTCGGTCGAGCATGCCAAGGCGTCGGCCGCGCCGCAAAACCGCCCCAACTTCGACTTCTTCAACTACGCGGGCATCCAGCGCCCGGTGTGGCTGTACACCACCCCGGCGGCCTACATCCGCGATATCACGCTGGTGCCCCGCAACGACGGCCGCGTCGACTACCGCATCGACACCGTGGGCGCGGGCGACGTCACGCTGACGGTCCTGGACCCTGACGGCGCTGTCGCCGCACAGGCGGCGGGCGCCGAGGGCACGCTGACGGTGGACGCCCCGCGTTTGTGGGAGCCCTGGCCCGGCATGCCGAACCTGTACACCGTGCAGGTGCGCTTTGGCGCTGACGAATATTGCCAGACCTTCGGCTTCCGCGAGATCCGCGTCGACGGCACCAAGGTGCTGCTCAACGGCAAGCCGCTGTACTTCAAGGGCTTCGGCAAGCATGAGGATTCGGCTTTCCACGGCCGCGGCCTCGACGAATGCCTCAACGTCAAGGACATCGGCCTGCTGCACTGGATCGGCGCCAACGCCGTGCGCACCAGCCACTACCCCTACAGTGAGGAGTTCTACGACCTGTGCGACCGCGAGGGCATCCTGGTCATCGACGAGACGCCGGCCGTCGGCATCAACGGTTCGGCGCAGGACCCCTACAAGACCTACCCGCTGGCGGCGCACCACCGCGACGTGCTGGCCGATATGATCGCCCGCGACAAAAACCACCCCTGCGTCATCCTGTGGAGCCTGGGCAACGAGCCGGACCTTGAGCATTTCCCCCAGTCTGCCTACGACTACTGGCGCGCGCTGTATGACCTGGCGCACGAGCTTGACCCGCAAAACCGCCCGGTCACGCTGGTCTGCTGCCAGAACGACTACACCAAGGACATCACCACCCGCTCGATGGACATCGTCTGCCTCAACCGCTACTACGGCTGGTACAACCTTTCGGGCGACCTCGACGCCGCGTGCAGCGCCTGGCGCGAGGAGCTGGATTTCTGGGCGCAGCAGGGCAAACCCGTCATGTTCACCGAGTATGGCGCCGACACCGTCGAGGGCCTGCACGACACCCGCGCCGGCATGTTCAGCGAGGAATACCAGGCCGAATATTTCGAGCGCCTCAACGCCGTCTGCGACGACTACCCCTTCTTTGTGGGCGAACTGCTGTGGAACTTTGCCGACTTCGCCACCATCCAGGGCCCCATGCGTGTGGGCGGCAACCGCAAAGGCATCTTCACGCGGGACCGCCGCCCCAAGTTGGCCGCGCACCTGCTGCGCCGCCGCTGGAACGGCATCCCCAACTTTGGGTATAAGGGGTGAACGCTATGCAACTGCACACCCGGCAGGACTTTCAAGCCCTGACCCGCCGCCTGCTGGACCCGCTGCTGCCGCTGTACTCGCCGGGCGGCGCGCTGCTGCACCTGGGCGACACCGGCACCGGCTACCCGCCGCGCACCATCGGCATGGAGGGGTTCTCCCGCCCGCTGTGGGCGCTGGGCCCCTACTGGCTGGGCGACGGCGCGGCGGAACCTTTCGCCTCGCTTTACCGCCGCGGCCTGGCCGCCGGCACCGACCCGCAAAGCCCCGAGTATTGGGGCGACCCCGGCGACTACGACCAGCTTTTTGTCGAGATGGCGGCCATCGGCTGCGCCATTTTGGAAGTGCCGCAGCTGATCTGGCAGCCGCTGGCGGAAAACGAAAAGCAAAACCTCGCCCGCTGGCTGCACACCATCAACGCCCATGAGCTGCCGCACTGCAACTGGCTGTTTTTCCGCGTGCTGGTCAACCTGGCGCTGGACTCGGTGGGCATGCCCTGCGACCTGGCGCTGATGGAACGCGACCTTGATGAGATCGACAGCTGGTATGTCGGCAACGGCTGGTACACCGACGGCGACCCCGCCGTCAAACCCCAGCGCGACTACTACATCCCCTGGGCGCTGCAATACTACGGCGTATTGTACAGCGTCTTTGCGGCCGAGCGCTCGCCCGCGCGGGCGGCGCGCTTCCGCCAGCGCGCGCTGGAATTTGGGCGCGAGTTCGCCTTCTGGTTCGACGAAAACGGCGCCGCGCTGCCCTACGGCCGCAGCCTAGGGTACCGGTTCGGCCAGTGCGCGTTCTATGCCGCCTGCGTGTTCGCCGGGTTGGAACCGTTGCCGCTGCCGGTCATGAAAGGCATCATCGTGCGCAACTTCCAGTGGTGGCTGGCCAAGCCCATCCTCGACCGCGACGGCGTGCTGACCATCGGCTACTGCTACCCGCAGCTGTATATGAGCGAGCGCTACAACTCCCCCGGCAGCCCGTACTGGGGCATGAAGAGCCTGCTGGTGCTGGCCCTGCCGCAGGACCACCCGTTCTGGGCGGCCGAGGCCGCCCCGCTGCCCAAGCTGCCGGCCCTGTACGCCATGCAAAGCGCCGATTTGTTGTTCCAGCGCCTGCCGGACGGCCAGGTCAACGCCTACGCCCCGGCCGAAGTCGAAGAGAACGAGCACGGCCAGTTTGCTGAAAAATACGGCAAGTTCGTCTACAGCACACGGTTCGGCTTTTCGGCCAGCCGCAGCTATGCCCAGCTGGAGCAGGCCGCGCCCGACAGCATGCTGGCGTTCGTCATCGGCGGGCAGGTCTTTGTGCGCCGCCACAGCGAGCGCTTCCAGCTGCTGGGCGACCGGCTGCTCAGCCAGTGGTCGCCGTTCCCGGGTATTTCGGTCACGACGGAACTCGTGCCCCAGGGGCAGGGGCATATCCGCCGCCACACCGTGCAAAGCGCCATCGCCTGCACGGCGTATGACTGCGGCTTTGCCGTTCCCAAATTCTGTGCCGGCTTTGCCGCTTCGGCCGCCGGCCCGGTGGCCGAAGCGCACAACGACGCGCTTTCCTGTACGGTCACGGCCCTGCAGGACGGCGAGGCGCTGGTGCTGGACGCCTGGCCCAACACCAGCCTGTACACGCCCAACACCGTCATCCCGGCGGTGCGGTACGACATCCCGGCGGGCGTCTGCAAGCTGGCCGCCCGGGTAGAAAGCGCCAGCCGCTGAAAATTTACTATACCTTTATGCCGCCGCGCCTTGCCGGGCGCGGCGGCATGGCGTATAATCAAACCAGCACAAGCGGCAGGCCCGCGGCCTGCTGTGCGCCAACATCCTCCGCGCCGCCCCAGCGGCGCGCAGAAAAGGAGCTTTTTGTTATGAACGCGACAAGACCCGATCTTGCCTGGCTCGCCGACCCCACCGTCTTTGCCGTCAACCGGCTGGACGCCCACTCGGACCATGTATGCTACCGTACCGCGCAGGAGGCGGCCGCCGGCCGCACCAGCCTGCGCCAAAGCCTGGACGGCGCCTGGCGCTTTGCCTGGAGCCCCTGCCCGGCCGCCCGCCCGGCGGACTTCTGGCAGCCGGACGCCGACCTCTCGGCCTTTGGCACCATCTGCGTGCCCGGGCATATCGAGATGCAGGGTTACGGCCAGATCCAGTACGCCAACACCATCTACCCGTGGGACGGCCGCTCGGGCCTGACCCCGCCGCAGATCGACTGGGACGACGACCCCGTCGGCAGCTATGTCACCGACTTCACCCTCGACGAAGGGCTGCGCGGCCAGCGCGTCTGCGTCTGTTTCGAGGGCGTCGAGCAGGCGATGTACCTGTGGTGCAACGGCCGGTTCGTCGGCTATGCCGAGGACAGCTTCACCCCCTCGGAGTTTGAGCTGACCGAATACCTGCGCGACGGCGTCAACCGCCTGTGCGTCGAGGTGTACAAGCGCAGCAGCGCCGCCTGGATCGAGGATCAGGACTTCTTCCGCTTCTCGGGCATTTTCCGGCCGGTCTACCTCTACGCCAAGCCGCGCGTGCACCTGGCCGATGTGTGGCTGCAGGCGGGCCTGGCGGCCGACAACACCACCGGCACGCTGGCTGTGCGCCTGCGCCTGGAGGGCGAGGCCGACGGCGCGAAAGTGACCCTGCGCCTGACCGACCGCGAGGGGTACGCGCTCTACGACGGCCCCGTCACCGGCGACATGCTGGAACTGCCCGGCGTGCAGCCCTGGTGCCACGCGACCCCGACGCTCTACCATGCCGAGCTGACGCTGACCGATGCCGAAGGCGCCGTGCAGGAGGTCGTGCCCTACGATATCGGCTTCCGCCGGTTTGAGCTCATCGACGGCGTCATGTGCTTAAACGGCGAGCGCCTCGTGTTCAACGGCGTCAACCGGCATGAGTGGAACGCCGAGAACGGCCGCGCCATCGGCCCGGCGGATATGTATGCCGCCATGGAGGTATTCCGCCGCCATAACATCAACGCCGTGCGCACCTGCCACTACCCCGACCAGACGCTGTGGTACCACCTGTGCGACCAGAACGGCATCTATATGATCGACGAGGCCAACCTCGAAAGCCACGGCTGCTGGCAGCACCCCGGCGACGACCCCGCCTGGGACGTGCCCGGCAGCAAGCCGGAATGGCGCGCATGCCTGCTGGACCGTGCGCGCAGCATGTTTGAGCGCGACAAAAACCACGCCGCCATCCTGCTGTGGTCCTGCGGCAACGAGAGCTACGCCGGCGAGGATATCCTGGCCATGAGCGAGTACTTCCACGCGCAGGACCCCAGCCGCCTGGTGCACTACGAGGGCGTGGTCAACAACCGCGCGTTCGACCGCATCAGCGACGTCGAAAGCCGCATGTACGCCAAACCGCAGGACATCCGCGCCTACCTCGAAAGCAAGCCCGCCAAGCCCTTTATCCTCTGCGAGTATATGCACGATATGGGCAACAGCCTGGGCGGCATGGAGCATTACATCCGCCTGGGCGAGGAGTTCCCCCAGTACCAGGGCGGCTTTATCTGGGACTACATGGACCAGGCGCTGTGGCACACCGACGCGCTGGGCCGCCGCACGCTGGGCTACGGCGGCGATTTCGGCGACCGCACCACCGAGTATAACTTCAGCGGCAACGGCATCGTCTACGCCGACGGCAGCATCAAGCCCGCCATGCAGGAGGTGCGCTACTGGTACGCCGACGCCGAAACCCGCGCCGCGCAGGACGCCGCCAACGCCGCCGCGGCCGCCCGCGCCGACGAGGCCCTGGCCGCCGCATGGGCCGCACGCCCCGCCCGCCCGCTGACCGTCGTGCAAGGCGACGGCAACCTGGGCGTCCAAGGCGACGGGTTTGAGCTGTTGTTCTCTTACACCGAGGGCGGGCTCTCCTCGCTGCGCGTGCAGGGGACCGAGTGGATCTGGCGCGCGCCGCGCC
This sequence comes from Candidatus Gemmiger excrementipullorum, assembly GCA_019115045.1. Taxonomy (GTDB): domain Bacteria; phylum Bacillota; class Clostridia; order Oscillospirales; family Ruminococcaceae; genus Gemmiger; species Gemmiger excrementipullorum. The sequence goes on from DXEI01000052.1 coordinate 9,041, forward strand.
CGGCGCTGTGGCGCGCTTCCACCGACAATGACCGCGGCTGCAAGTTTGAGCGCCGCGCCGCCGCCTGGATGGCGGCCGACGCGCTCGTCAAGGCCGACCGCACCGAAGTCGTCGAGGCCACGCCGCAGCGCGTCGTCGTGCGCTGCCATTTCGCGCTGCCGCCCGTCGCCGGGGCCGAGGCTGTGCTGACCTATACCGTCGAGGACCGCGGCGCCCTCACCGTCGAGGCTGCCTACCACGGCGTGCCCGGCGCGCCCGAACTGCCCTGCTTCGGCGTCAAGTTCCAGACCTTTGCGCCCGTCGCCTCGGTGCGCTGGACCGGCCTCTCGGGCGAGACCTACCCCGACCGCTATAAAGGCGGTGTGTTCGGCTGCCATGAGCAGACCCCGCACATCGAGCCGCACCTTGTCCCGCAGGACTGCGGCCTGCATGTGCAGACGCGCCAGGCCGTGCTGCAGCAGCGCGGGCCCGCGGGCCGCACGCAGGCGGCGCTCACGCTGCAAGCCTGCGGTGTGCCGTTCGCGTTCAGCGTGCTGCCCAACACCGCGCAGGAGCTTGAAGCCGCGCAGCACCTTACCGAGCTGCCGGCCACCGGCCGCACCAGCGTTACGGTGCTGGGCGCGGCGCGCGGCGTCGGCGGCATCGACAGCTGGGGCGCCGATGTCGAGGATGCCTGCCGCCTGCGCGGCGAGGCCGACCACACCGCAGCGTTCCGCATCCTGCTGCGCTGAGCCAGATTTTTCCGCGCAAAAACGCGGGGCGTGCCAGGCACGCCCCGCGTTTGCTGTAAAATGTTGCCGCCGCCCGCGCCCGCCTTGACAAGCCCCTGCACCGCGGCGTATGATGAACTTGCAAATTGACAATAAATCGCCGTCTGTTGTGTTTTTACACCGGCGGCAAGGGGAGGCTGCCATGGGCAAAATCTATACATCCGCCGAACAGATGATCGGCCGCACGCCGCTGCTGGAACTCACGCATATCGAAGCCGCCGCGGGCCTGCAGGCCCGCGTGCTGGCCAAGCTGGAATCCTTCAATCCCGGCGGTTCTGTCAAAGACCGCGTCGCCAAAGCGATGCTGGACGAAGCCGAGGCCGCCGGCAAGCTGAAACCGGGCTCTGTCATCATCGAGCCGACGTCCGGCAACACCGGCATCGGCCTGGCTATGATGGCCGCGGCGCGCGGTTACCGCGCCGTCATCGTCATGCCCGAGACCATGAGCATCGAGCGCCGCCTGCTGCTCAAAGCCTACGGCGCCGAGCTTGTGCTGACCCCGGGCAGCCAGGGCATGCAGGGCGCGATCGACAAAGCCGAGGAACTGGCCGCGCAGACGCCCGGCAGCTTTGTGGCCGGGCAGTTCGTCAACCCCGCCAACCCCGCCGCGCACGAGGCCACGACCGGACCCGAGATCTGGCAGGACACCGACGGCCAGGTCGACATCTTTGTGGCCGGGGCCGGTACCGGCGGCACTGTCACCGGCGTGGGGCGCTACCTCAAGGCGCAAAACCCGGCCGTGCAGGTGGTGGCCGTGGAACCCGCCGGTTCGCCGGTATTGGGCGGTGGCAAAGCCGGGCCGCACGGTTTACAGGGCATCGGCGCGGGCTTTGTGCCCGCCGTGCTGGACACGACGGTCTACGACGAAGTGCTGCCCGTCACCGAGGCCGACGCCTATGCCGCCGGCCGCCTGCTGGGCCGCAAAGAGGGCGTGCTGGCAGGCATCTCCTCCGGCGCGGCGCTGTGGGCGGCCCTCCAGGTCGCCAAACGGCCGCAGAACGCGGGCAAAACCATCGTCGTGCTGCTGCCCGACACCGGCGACCGCTACCTTTCCACCCCGCTGTTTGCCGAGTAAACCTGCCTTGCCCTGCAAGAGTGGGGGACGCTTGCGGCGCTGCACGCTCCCGGCTGCCGGGGCGTATGGTGCATACCCTGCCTTGTAGGGCGGGGTCTTGACCTCGCCGCGGTGCTTTGCGGGCGGCACCTGCTTTATTCATTTTACCTGCTGTTGCTGGTTGGTTCGTAGGGGCCGCATGTATGCGGCCCGCCGAACGTTATGGCATCGGCCGTCTACGGGTTTGTGTGTTGTTGATCTCGCATTGTAGGGCGGGGCCTTGGCCCCGCCGCACATTGATAATTTAAAAAATAATAATGTTTTAATGTTCGGCGGGCGAGAACGCCCGCCCTACAGACTGGCGGAAATGGGCAACCAACCGCAAACCCCGCGTGGGGCACACCCCTGCCGGGAGGCATATATGCCTCCCCTACGAACCACCCGGAAAAGCCGAGAAACCCGGAAACGCGCCGCACTCACTTTGTATTGTACAAAAACAGGAGGACACCATGTTTGCGGAAAGCTACGAAACCTTTTGGCAGGAATTTGGGCCCGGCAAAACCATGGTACTGGCGACAGCGCTGGACGACCATGTTACCGCAAGAATGATGAGCGTGGTCTGCCTTGTGGGTAAGCTGTATTTTCAAACAGACAAAACCTTCCGCAAATATACGCAGCTTACCGGCAACCCCCGTGTTGCGCTTTGCATAGACAATATACAAATCGAGGGCGTATGCCGGGAACTGAGTCACCCTTTGGAAAACGCCGCTTTTTGCGCGGCATACAAAAGCTGCTTCGCTGGTTCTTTTGCGCGTTACACGGCGCTGCAAAACGAACGGCTTTTTGTTGTGGAACCGCGCTTTGTCGAGCGTTGGACCTATCAAGACGGCGCACCCTGCATACAAACATGGGATGTAGAAAACAAAACCTATACAGAAACGCCGTATGAAGGGCGTTGATTTGTGCGGCAGAGGGGTCTGCAATCAAACGTGCCGGGCCGCTTTTTGCGTTGCGACCGCGTTTGGTCTATGCGTAGGGGCCGCAACCATGCCACCCGCAAAACGGTGCCCACGCCGTCCGTTTATGGTTTGCATGGCGTATGTTTTATATTGCACGGCGGGGTCTTACCCCCGCCGTTTGCATTTTCCCGCGTTTCGGCGTATGCTGGACACAGAAATTTTGACCCGACAGGAGCGAACGCTTATGCCCCCGATCTGTGAGATCACCGACCTGGCCGCGCCGGAACTGGATGTCTACGCCCGCCTGACCGAAGCGCAGCTGCGCAGCAAATGCGAACCCGAAAAAGGCGTTTTGATCGCCGAGAGCACCAAGGTCATCGCCACGGCGCTAAACGCCGGGTACACGCCGCTTTCCTTTTTGATGGAACGCCGCCAGATCGACGGCCCCGCCGCGCCGCTGCTGGCGCGCTGCCCCGGCGTGCCGGTGTACACGGCGGACCGCGCCGTGCTGGCCGGGCTTACCGGCTATGCGCTCACGCGCGGGGTGCTGTGCGCCATGCGCCGCCCCGCCCCGCGCACGGCCGGGGAGGTCTGCGCCGGGGCGCGCCGCGTCGCCGTGCTGGAAAACATCGTCGACTCCACCAACGTCGGGGCCATCTTCCGCTCGGCCGCCGCGCTGGGCATGGACGCCGTGCTGCTCTCGCCCTCCTGCTGCGATCCGCTGTGCCGCCGCGCCGTGCGCGTCAGCATGGGCACGGTGTTCCAGGTGCCGTGGGCGTATGCAGGCCATGCGGCGGGGGACTGGCCCGGCCCCACGCTGGACCGCCTGCACGCGCTGGGGTTTGCGGCGGCCGCCATGGCGCTGGATGCCCGCGCCCTGCCGGTGGACGACCCCCGCCTGCAGACGGCCGAAAAGCTGGCCATCGTGCTGGGCACCGAGGGTACCGGCCTGCAGGCGCAGACCATCGCCCGCTGCGACTATACCGTCATGATCCCCATGCGGCACGGCGTCGACTCGCTCAACGTCGGGGCGGCGGCCGCCGTGGCCTTTTGGCAGCTGCGCGCGCGCTGAAATTTGACGCCTTTTTTACGCGGCGGCGCGGCGCCGGCGGTTGTTTTCCGCCGCGCGGGATGGTACAATAAAGGTGTTTCGGCAATACGGACGGGAGGAACGTTCTATGGGCTTTTTGAAAAAATTCACCAAGCAGGAGCTGAGCTGGATGATGTACGACTGGGCCAACAGCGCCCACTCGGTCATCGTCGTCACCATCCTGCCCATCTTCTTTGACTCGGTGGCCGAATGCACGGCGGACAGCGTCTCCAGCATGTCCACCTGGGGCTACGCCACCAGCATCGCCATGGCCATCGTGGCGCTGTCTGCGCCGTTTCTGGGCGTGTTTGGCGACATCCGCGGCATGCGCAAAAAGCTGTTTGCGGCGTTTATGCTGCTGGGCGTGCTGGCGGTGGCCGGGCTGGCGCTCACCCCGGGCATGGACTTCACCTCCTCCACCGACGCGGCGGGCCGCGTGGCGGGGCTGGTGCTGGTGCTGTATATCCTCAGCACCATCGGGTTTGACGCCTCCTGCATCTACTACGACGCCTTCCTGACCGACATCACCACCGCCGACCGCATGGATTCGGTCTCGACGATGGGCTACGGTTTGGGGTACATCGGCGGTTCCACCATCCCGCTGGTCATCTTTTTGGGCATGAACGCCGCCGGCGTGCCGATGCTGACCTGCCTCAGCGTCATTTTTGCCATCACCGCCGTGTGGTGGCTGGCGTTCAGCCTGCCGCTGCTCAAAAACTGCCAGCAGACCTCCGGCAAACCGTATGAGAAGGGCGACGTCGGCCGCAGCATCCGCAGCGTGTTTGCCACCGTGCGCGAGATCGTTGCCGACAAGCCGATGCTCGTCTACATCGTGGCGTACTTCTTCTACATCGACGGCGTGCACACCATCATCAGCATGGCCACAAGCTACGGCACCAACCTGGGGCTGGACTCGGCCGGCATGCTGCTGGCGCTGCTGCTGGTGCAGGTGCTGGGCCTGCCGTTCTGCCTGCTGTACATGAAACTGGCCGCCCGCTTCGGCGCGCGCCGCATGGTGGGCGTGGGCATCTGCGTGTACATGTTCATCTGTGTGTTCGGCTTCTTTATGGACAGCCTGTGGCAGTTCTGGACGCTGGCGGTGCTGTGCGCCACCAGCCAGGGCGGCATCCAGGCGCTGTCCCGCTCGATGTTCGGCAAACTCATCCCCGACAAAGACCGCAGCGGCGAGTTTTTCGGCTTCTTTGACATCTTCGGCAAGTTCTCCTCCATCATGGGCCCGGCGCTGGTGGGCGTCGTCAGCGCCCTGATGGCGGACCGCATGCTGGCCGAACAGGGCCTGACCGCCGCCACTGCCACGCCGGAGCAGGTGGACGCCATCAACGCGGCGGCGGGGCCTTACGGCATTTTGTCGGTCATCCTCATCGTCATGGTGGGCGGGGCGCTGTACTTCTTTGTGCTGCCGCGCACCCTCCAGGGCCAGGACCGCAACATTTGACTTTCCCGCCCCGGCGGGGTACAATACCACCTGCATCTGCGACCCAAGAGGAGGGAAGTCTGCCCCATGCCGGAAGGTTACACCCATGTGCGCACCGCGCGCCAGGCGGCCGCCGCCATCCATTACAAGATCCAATGCCCCGAGGCGTTTGCCGCCGGGGCCAACGGGCCGGACAGCTTTTTCAGCTTTGAGGCCTGGCGCCCCCGCGCCAAACGCCGGTACGACCTGCCCGCGCTGGGCGCGCGCCTGCATGAGGAAAACACCGGCGCGTTTTTGTACAGCCTGTGCCGCCACGCGCGCACCCGCCCCCAGGTAGAGTACGCGCTGGGCTTTTTGAGCCACTACGCCGCCGATACCATCGTGCACCCGTTCGTCTGCGCCATGTGCGCGCCGGGCATGCCCTACGCCGGCCAGGGCGGGCACGGCTACCTCGAGATCGCGCTGGACTCCACCCTGCATGACGAGGACACCGGCAGCGCCTGCGTGCCGGCCGACGACGCCAGCCCGCTGCCCACCGGCGACCAGCTGGCCGACGTGGCGGTGCTGCTGCAGACCTGCCTGCGGGAGGTCTACGGCCTGGAACTCCCGGTGGAATACCTGGCCGACGCCTTGTACGATACCTGGCGGCTGCGCCGCCTGTTTACCAGCCGGTTTGGCGTGCGCCGCGCGCTGTACAGCGTGGTGGAACGTTTTTTGGGCGGCAAGGGGTTCATCACGGGGCATGTCTCGCCGCGCAAACTCAAACCCCTGCCCGACGCCTGGGTCGACCCCTTTACCGGGCAGCAGCACACCGGCGGGGCGTTTGCGCTGCTGCCGCTGGCCAAGCGCCGCAGCGCCGAGTATATGAGCGCCGCGCTGCTGCTGTGGATGGGACGTTCCTCGCAGGCGGAGTTCTGCCAGATCGTCGGCAGCCACAGCTATACCGAGGGACGCCCCACCGCCCAAAGCGACCCGGCGCACGTCCCCGCTGAACCCGAACCCGCCGCGGCGGATACCGCCCCGGAAGAAATGACAGAAAAGGAGATCGTAGTATGATCCGCATCACCATGCAAAACGGCAAGACCATCGACATCGAGCTGGACCCCACCGCGGCCCCGCTCACCTGCGAAAACTTTGAAAAACTCGTCAAGCAGGGCTTTTACAACGGCCTGACCTTCCACCGCGTCATCCCCGGCTTCATGATCCAGGGCGGCTGCCCGCTGGGCAACGGCACCGGCGGCCCGGGCTGGCACATCAAGGGCGAGTTCGCGCGCAACGGCGTGGCCAACCCCATCAAGCACACGCGCGGCGTCATCAGCATGGCGCGCGCCATGGACCCCAACTCCGCCGGCAGCCAGTTCTTCATCATGCACCAGGATGCCCCGCACCTGGACGGTGACTACGCGGCGTTCGGCCATGTGGTCAGCGGCCTGGACGTCGTCGACGAGATCGCCGCCGTCGCCACCGACTGGAACGACAAACCCCGCACCCCCGTCGTCATGGAGAAAGTGGAGATCGTCTGACGGGTCAAACGGGGCAGCAGGCGGGTCCGCGTCTAAGCGGCCGTTTGCCGCATACGAGCGTTTACGGTTATACCGTTGCCTGCCTGCGGTTTGCATGGGGGTTGCCCCGCATTGCAGGGCGGGGGCTTGCCCCTCCGCCGCACCGCTGGCTTTTCAAAAAACACGTTTCCGACACGCTGAAGCGCCGCGCTGCTGCGGCGCTTTTTCTGTGTTTTGGCCCGGCGGGGCAGTTTTCCGGCCCGCAAGGTTGAAAAACCTGCCAAAATCGGTTATACTGTTTTGTAATAGTATCGTAACCACGGGCCGCGGCCCGCTTATAAAGGAGCATACCATGGCACATACCGTAATGGTCACCGGCGCCGACGGCTTTATCGGCAGCCACCTGACGGAAGAACTCGTCAAGCGCGGCGAAAAAGTCCGCGCGTTCTGCCTGTACAATTCCTTCGGCTCGCTGGGGTGGATCGACACCCTGCCGCCCGAGATCAAAAACGAGATCGACGTCTTTATGGGCGACGTGCGCGACCCCAACGGCGTGCGCACCGCCATGCGCGGGCAGGAACGGGTGTTCCACCTGGCGGCGCTCATCGCGATCCCGTTCTCCTACCACAGCCCCGACAGCTACGTCGACACCAACATCAAGGGCACGCTCAACGTGCTCAACGCCGCGCGGGAGCTGGGCACGAGCCGCGTGCTCGTCACCTCCACCAGCGAGGTCTACGGCACCGCGCAGTATGTGCCCATCGACGAAAAGCACCCCTACCAGGGCCAAAGCCCCTACTCGGCCACCAAGATCGGCGCCGACCGCCTGGCCGAAAGTTTCTACCGCAGCTTTGATCTGCCCGTCACCATCGTGCGGCCGTTCAACACCTACGGCCCGCGGCAGAGCGGGCGCGCCATCATCCCCACCATCATCACCCAGCTGCTGGCCGGCCAGACCGAGATCAAGCTCGGCAGCCTGACCCCCACGCGGGACTTCAACTACGTCAAGGACACCGCCAACGGCTTTATGACCATTGCGGACTGTGACGCGGCCATCGGGCAGGAACTCAACATTGCCACCGGCGTCGAGCATTCCATCGGCGATCTGGCCAACGAGCTCATCGCCCAGATCAACCCCAACGCCAAGATCGTCTGCGAGGCCGAGCGCCTGCGCCCCGAAAAAAGCGAGGTCAACCGCCTGTTGGGCGACGCCACCAAGCTGCGCAGCCTGACCGGCTGGGCGCCGCAGTACACCTTTGCGCAGGGCCTGGCCGAGACCATCGAGTTTTTGCGCGGCAACCTCGACCAGTACAAGGTCGGGCAGTATATCCTGTAATATGGGCGGCGGTATCACCAAAACCGGACGCCGTTTTGCACCCACCGTCTGGCCGCCGGCCGCGCGGTGGGCTTTTGTGCTGGCGCTGTGCGCGGCAGCGGGCGTCGCGTTCAGCTATTACTGGCGCGTGTTCTACGGCCTGGACGCCCGCGGCATCCCGCCGGTGTGGCCCACGGTTTTCTGTGTGGGGCTGTGCGTGGCGGCGGGCGTTGCGGCGCTGGCGCTGCGGCATCTGCCGGGCTTTGCCGCCCGCGGCGCAGTGTGCATCGCGCTGTGCGGCGTGCTGTTCGCCTTTGCCAACCCCCCGCTGCAAACGCCCGACGAGACCGAGCATTACCTGCGCACCTACGCCATCAGCATGGGCCGGCTGGACTTTGACGCCGCGCGCGGCTACCCCGCCGACGTCACCCGCCTGCTGGACGCTTTCCCCGGCGCGTGGGTCAACGCGCACACCTCGGCCGGCGTGGGGCAGGACCCCGACACCGGCGAGGAACAGCCCTACAACACGGCGGGCTACGCGCTCAAACAATACGGCAAGGACGGCGCGGTGCAAAGCGTGGCCGACAGCTTTGCCCAGTACCTTGGCGGAGAAACGCCCGCCCGCGACCCCGCCACCGAGCCTGTGAGCTTTTTGATCCTGCCGTTTCTGCCCGGCGCGCTGGGCATGGCGCTGGCGCGGCTGGCCGGGCTGGGCGCGCTGGGCTGCCTGTACGCCGGGCGGCTGGGCAACCTGGCCGCCTACACGCTGCTGTGCTGGCTGGCCCTGCGCAGCGCGCAAAAGGCGAAACCGGCCTTCCTGTGCGGGATGCTGCTGCCCATCTCGCTGTATATGGGCGCATCCTTGAGCTACGACGCCACGCTGCTGGGATGCTACTACCTCATGCTGGCGCTGCTGACGCGCCCGGTGTGGACGGCGCGCACGGCGTGGGTGTACCTGGCGGCGTGTGTGTTCGCCAACGGGGCCAAACCCTACCTGAACCTGCTGTGGGCCGCGCTGCCGCTGCTGCTGCCCAAACGCGCCTGGCAGCCCAGGCGCCCGCGCGCGCTGTGGGCGGGGGCGTGTCTGGCGCTCTCGCTGGCGCTGACCGTGTTTGTCGAGCAGTACGGCGTGCTGATGCGCCACAACTACGGCGTCATCGCCCGCCAGGGCGGCGAGGCCGTCGACGGCCTGGGGCAGCTCGGCTTTGTTTTGCAAAACCCGCTGCGTTACCTGGCCGTGTTGCTGGGCACACTGTATGAGAACGACTTCTTCATCGGCCAGCTGGGGCTGTTCGGCTGGAAAGACCTGCCCATTGCCTTTTTGAACCTGACCGGCCCGCTGGTGCTGGCGGCCGCTGCGCTGCTGTGCACCGCCCCGCCGGACGCCCTGGGCCGCCGCCGTCTGGGGGGCCTGGGCGTGTTTGCGGCGCTGTACGGCGTCGGCGCCATGACGGCGATGTACATCACCTACACGCCGGTAGGCATGGTGCGCATCGTGGGGCTGCAAACGCGCTACTTTTTGCCGCTGTGGCTGGTGCTGGCCCTGGCGCTGGCCGCGCTGGCCCGCCGCGCGCTGGCCCCAAGGCTGACCCAGGCCCGCGCGCAGGCGCTGGCGCTGCCGCTGTGCGGCGGGTACGCCTTCCTGGGCGCGGTGCTGCTGTTCCAGCACTACTTTGTGGGGCCTGTATACGTTGTGTACAAGTAAATCAAAAAACTACAAACTGTAATTTTGTGACGAAAGGGGGCGCGCCGTATGCCGCAGCTGTTGTGGGGCCTGGCTTTGCTGGCGCTGCTTACCGGCGCGTGCGCTGTGCTGGCCGCGCGCACCGGGGTGCATGCGGCGCTGCTGCCGCTGCCGCTGCTGGCCGGGGCGGGGCTGCTGCTGTACGGCTTTGGTCTGGCCGGGGCGCTGCGCGTTGGGGCCTGGGTGGCTTTGGCGCTGCTGGCGGCCGTCTGGGCTGTCGGCCTGGTTCGGCTGCGCCCGGCGGGCTTTGCCAAAGCCTGCCGCGCGGCGCTGAGCGCGCCGGGCCTGGCGCTGTTTTTGGCGGGCGCGGCCTTTTTGTGGGTGCTGTTTTTTGTGCAGCAGCCCATGTTCACCCAGTGGGATGAGTTCACGGCCTGGGGCCTTGCGCCCAAAATGGTCGTCGAGCGCGGGGCGTTCTATGTGGCGGACCCCGTCAACCTCAAGGCCAGCTTCACCTACCCGGCCACCAGCCTGATCACGTTTTGGTTCCAGCCCTTTGGCTCCTGGGCCGAGTGGGCGTGCCTGGCCGCGCTGGACACGCTGGCCCTGGCCTGCCTGGCCGCCGCCACCGCGCTGCCGCGGCAGCGCTGGTACGCCGGTGTGCTGGTGTTTGCAGCCGGGGCGCTGCTGCCGTATTTCTTCCGCGACGCGGCGCCGGGGGCCTACGCCGCGCAGTACGCCAACGCCATGGCCGACCTGCCGCTGGCCATGCTGTTTGGCGGCACGCTGTGCCTGGGCCTTAGCGCCGGGCGCGGCAGGGCGTTTTGGCTGGCCGCGCTGCCACTGGCGCTGCTGGCGCTCACCAAAGACATCGCCTTTGCCTACGCGCTGATGGCGGCGTTCCTGCTCGGCGTCTATGCGCTCGCCGCAGGGGCGGGGCCGCTGCGCGCGCGGGCGCTGCCGGCGCTGGGCCGCACGGCGGCGCTGGCGGCGGTGGCGGTGGCGGCGTTTTTAAGCTGGGGGCGCTACACGGCCGCCGTGACCCCCACAGCCGATACCGCCGCCAGTGTGGGCAGCGAGGG
>DXEI01000053.1 GCA_019115045.1 Candidatus Gemmiger excrementipullorum
GGGCGGGAGAAGGCAGGCAGCGCCTGGTGGAACTCGATGGCGATGTTCTGGGCGTTGCGCATGGCGTTTTTGGCGCTGCCGGGGTGGACGCTGAACCCGTGCACCGTGACGATGGCCGCGGCGGCGTTGAAGTTCTCGTAGCTGATCTCGCCGACGTCCTCACCGTCGACGGTATAGGCGTAGGCCGCGCCGAAATGCTCAACATCGAACAGGCTCGCGCCCTCACCGATCTCCTCGTCCGGCGTAAAGCCGATACACAGCTTGCCGTGGGGGCGGTTTTCGGCCTGCACGCGCTCGACCATCGTCATGATCTCGGCCACGCCGGCCTTATCGTCGGCGCCCAGCAGCGTGGAACCGTCGGTGGTGATCAGCGTCTGGCCTTTCATCTCTTTCAAAAACGGGAAGGTCTCGGGGTCCAGCACCATGCCGGTCGCGGGCAGCGTGACGGGGCCGCCGTCGTAGTTGGGGTGCAGCTGCGGCTGTACGTTTTCACCGCTGGCGTCGTCGGTGGTGTCCATGTGGGCGATGAACCCCAGCGGCTTGGCGGCTTCCTGCCCGGGGGTGGCGGGCAGCGTGGCGTAGACATAGCAGTGTTCATCGACATGGGCGTCCGCCAGGCCGAGGGCTTTCAGTTCCTCGACCAGCTGGCGGGCCAGGTCGAACTGGCGGGCCGTGCTGGGGTGGGCGCCGGTGTTGGGGTCTGAGGTGGTGTGGACTTTGACATAGTTGAGCAGACGTTCGTACGCGCGCATAGCGTTTGTTTCCTCCCTTAATGAAGCGGGCCACAGGGCCCGTTTGTGGTTTTTTGGGCCATTATAGCACAAAAAACAGCTTTTTCCAAGGCGGCAGACTTTTCAAGCCGGAGTTTGTGTGGTAAAATGGAACCGTTTATAAAGGAAATTTGCGCCCTGGCGCATGGACCATAAGGAGGCCCCCATGGCAGATACCATTTTTAAAGACCGGACCCTGCTGATCACCGGCGGCACCGGCAGCTTTGGCCACACGGTGCTCAAGCACTTTTTGACCACCGACATCGGCGAGATCCGCATCTTCTCCCGCGATGAGAAAAAGCAGGACGATATGCGCCATGAGCTGCAGGCCCGCTACCCCGATTATTACCAGAAAGTCAAGTTTTACATCGGCGACGTGCGCAACATCCAGAGCCTGCGCGACGTGATGCCCGGCGTGGATTACATCTTCCATGCGGCGGCGCTCAAACAGGTGCCGAGCTGCGAGTTTTTCCCCATGGAGGCCGTGCGCACCAACATTGAAGGCACCGACAACATGCTGCACGCCGCCATTGAGGCGAACGTCAAGCGCGTGGTCTGCCTTTCCACCGACAAAGCGGCCTACCCCATCAACGCGATGGGCATCTCCAAGGCGATGATGGAGCATGTCATCACCGCCAACGCCCGTGTGTCCGCCCAGCGCGGCGGGCCGGTCATCTGCTGCACGCGCTACGGCAACGTCATGTGCAGCCGCGGTTCGGTCATCCCGCTGTTTGTCGAGCAGATCAAAAACGGCAACCCCATCACCATCACCGACCCCAACATGACCCGCTTTTTGATGAACCTGGACGAAGCGGTCGACCTGGTCATGTTCGCCTTTGCGCACGCCAACCCCGGCGACCTGTTCATCCAGAAATCCGACGCTTCCACCATCGGCGACCTGGCCAAGGCCGTGCAGAAGCTGTTTGGCGATACCGGCACACATATCATCGGCACCCGCCACGGCGAAAAACTGTACGAGACGCTGATGACCAAGGAAGAGCGCATGCGCAGCGAGGATATGGGCGGCTACTTCCGCGTTTCGGCCGACAACCGCGACCTCAACTACGACAAATACTTCATCAAGGGCCAGGTGCACACCCAGGCCGATGAGGATTACACCAGCCACAACACCCGCCGCCTGAACGTGGAGGAAACGGTGGAAAAGATCATGACCACCGACTACATTAAAGAGGAGCTGGCAAACCATGCCCAATAACGCCCCCGCCCTGCCCACGCCCATCCTGATCACCGGCGCCGGCGGCTTTGTGGGCCGCAACCTGGTGGCCACGCTGCACGCCATGGGCTGCCGCGACCTGCTGCTGTTTGAGAAGGACGACACGCCCGAAACGCTGGCCGATTTCTGCCGCCGCGCGGCGTTCGTCGTACATCTGGCGGGCATCAACCGCCCCACCGACCCGCGCGATTTTTACAGCGGCAACGCCGGGCTGACCGACACGATGCTGGCCGACCTGGAAGCCGCCGGCAACGCCTGCCCGGTGCTGGTGACGTCCAGCGTGCAGGCCGCGCTGGATAACGATTACGGCAAAAGCAAACACATGGCCGAGGACGCCATCTTTGCCCACGGCCAGCGCACCGGCGCGCCGGTGTATGTGTTCCGCATGGAAGGCGTGTTTGGCAAGTGGTGCCGCCCCAACTACAACAGCGTGGTGGCAACGTTCTGCCACAACATCGCCCGGGGGCTGCCCATCCAGGTGCGCGACCCGGGGTACGAACTGCCGCTGGTCTACATCGACGACGTCGTGGCCTGTCTTTTGGACGCGCTGCAAACCGGCAGAGCCGAGCGCGACGCCGAAGGGTTCTGCCGCATCCACCCCGTGCACCGCGTGACGCTGGGCGCATTGGCCGAAACGCTGCAGAACTTTGCCAAAGCCCGCGGCGGCGACGCCGCCAAAGCGCTGGGCACCGACGGCCTGCCGACGCTGGCCGTGCCGGCACTGGCCGACGGCAGTTTGGAGAAAAAGCTCTACTCGACCTATCTTTCCTACCTGCCGGAGGACGGTTTTGCCTACGACCTGAACATGCACTGTGACGCGCGCGGCAGCTTTACCGAGTTTTTGCGCACGCCGGAGCGCGGGCAGGTCAGCGTGAACATCTCCCGCCCCGGCATCGTCAAGGGCAACCACTGGCACCACACCAAAAACGAGAAGTTCCTGGTCGTCAAGGGCGAGGGGGTCATCCGCTTCCGCCGCATCGACAGCACGCAGATCATCGAGTACCGCGTCAGCGGCGACAAGCTGCAGGTGGTGGACATCCCCTGCGGCTACACCCATAACATCGAGAACGTGGGCGACGGCGACATGGTGACCGTGATGTGGGCCAACGAAGCCTTTGACCCCGAACACCCCGACACCTTTGCGCTCCCGGTCTGACCGGCCCCGTTGATTCTTTCTTATAAAGGATGTTTCGTGATGAACAAATTGAAACTCATGACCATCATCGGCACACGGCCGGAGATCATCCGCCTGTCGGCCGTCATCAAAAAGTGCGACAAGTATTTTGACCAGATCCTTGTGCACACCGGGCAGAACTACGACTATACGCTCAACCAGATCTTTTTTGAGGATCTGGGCCTGCGTGCGCCGGACTTTTACCTCGACGCCGTCGGCAAAGACCTGGGCGAGACCATCGGCAACATCATCGCCAAGTCCTACGCGCTGATGGTCGAACAGAAGCCCGACGCGCTGCTGATCTTGGGCGATACCAACAGCTGCCTTTCGGCTATCAGCGCCAAGCGGCTGCACATCCCCATCTTCCACATGGAAGCCGGCAACCGCTGCTTTGACGAGTGCCTGCCCGAGGAGACCAACCGCCGCATCGTCGACCATATCGCCGATGTAAACCTGTGCTACTCCGAACATGCGCGCCGCTACTTGAACGCCGAGGGCACCGCCAAAGAGCGCACCTATGTGACGGGCAGCCCCATGGCCGAAGTGCTGCACGCCAACCTGAGCAAGATCGAAGCCAGCGACGTGCTGGAACGCCTGGGGCTGGAACCGCGCAAGTACATGCTGCTCTCGGCCCACCGCGAGGAAAACATCGATACCGAGAAGAATTTCATCGACCTGTTTTCTTCCATCAACCATCTGGCCGAGACCTACGATATGCCGATCCTCTACTCCTGCCATCCGCGCAGCCGCAAGCGGCTGGAAGCGATGCAGTTCCCGCTCGACCCCCGGGTCAGGCTGCATGAGCCGCTGGGCTTCCACGACTACAACCACCTGCAGATGAACGCGTTCTGCGTCGTGTCGGATTCCGGCACGCTGCCGGAGGAAAGTAGCTTTTTCCTGAGCGTCGGCCACCCGTTCCCCGCCGTCTGCATCCGCACGTCGACCGAGCGCCCCGAAGCGCTGGACAAAGGCTGCTTTGTGCTGGCCGGCATCGCCGAGGGCGGCGTCGAGCAGGCCGTGGCCACAGCGGTGGCGATGAACGAAAACGGCGACAACGGCATCCCGGTGCCGTATTATGTTGAGGACGTCTCCAACAAAGTCGTCAAGATCATCCAAAGTTACACCGGCGTCGTCAACAAGATGGTGTGGAGAAAATATTGACACATTCAAAAGGGGCAACAGTCGCGCACGGCGGTGCCTAACGCTCCTGTTTCCCCTCTTTGGAATCCCCTTCGACAAAATTTTGCCCAAAACCGCGCACTCGGCCGTTGGCCTCGCACACAATTTTGGGCAAAATTCCCCTGTATGTGTCGCCATCGTCGGCACATGTCCGCCGACGGCGACGGATTCAAAAAACATTTCTAGTTTAGCGGCTTGCTAGCTATAAGATGAAAGGGTACTCCCCATGGCAAAAGAGCGGCTATTGGTCGTAACGCAGCATTTCTGGCCGGAGAATTTCCGCATCAACGACATTGTGGAAGGCTTTTTGCAGGACGGGCTGGAAGTGGACGTGCTGTGCGGCCTGCCCAACTACCCCAAAGGCGAATGGTTCGACGGCTACGGCCCCCAGGGCCCGTGGGAAGAGCATTTCCATGGCGCGCAGGTGTTCCGCGCCAAAGAATGGCCGCGCAAAGGCAATACCAGCGTCAACATTTTTTTGAACTACGTCAGCTGGCCGCTGTACGCCTGGTCCGCGCTGGACCGCCTGCCGGGCGGCTACGACGCGGTGTTCTGCTTTAACACCAGCCCGGTGCTGATGTGCTGGCCGGCCATCCGCTACGCCAAAAAGCACCGTATCCCCTTTACCAACTATGTGCTGGACCTCTGGCCCGAGAATCTGTACAGCGTATTGCCGGTGCAAAACAGAGTTTTGCGCAGCATCGCGCAGGGCGTCAGCGACTGGCTGTACCGCCGCTGCGACCGGCTCATCGCCATGAGCACGCCGCTGCAGCAGCGGCTGTGCCAGCGCACCGGCAAACCGGCACAGGCCGTGGCCGCCATCCCGCAGTATTGCGAGGATTTTTACGCCGTGCCCCAGCACGACCCCGCGCTGGAAGCCCGCTTTGCGGGGCGGTTCAACCTGGTGTTCACCGGCACGTTCACCCCGGCGCAAAGTTTGGACTTTGTGCTGCGCGCCGTGCTGGAAGCCCGCGCCGCCGGGGCCGAAGGGCTGCACCTGCTGCTGGTGGGCGACGGCATGAGCCGCGAGAGCCTGCAGGCCCTTGCGCAGGAACTGCAGGCCGGGGACGCCGTGACATTTTACGGCAGCGTGCCGGCGGCCGAGGTGCCCAAGTTCACGGCATTGGCCGACGCGCTGCTGATCTCGCTTTCCGACTCGCCTGATCTGGGGCTGACGGTGCCCGGCAAGCTGGCCAGTTACATGGCGGCCGGCAAGCCGGTGGTTGCCAGCATGAACGGCGCCGGGGCCGAGGCTGTGGCCGAGAGCGGCGGCGGCCTGGTGAGCCCCGCCTGCGATGTACACGCGCTGGCCGAAAACCTGCTGGCGTTGTACCGCATACCCGCCGAGCAGCGCGCTGTGCTGGGCGCGCGCAGCAAAGCCTATTATGAGGCGCACTACCGCCGCGCCGAACTGCTGCGGCGGTTGGAAACGTTTATTTTACAGGGCGCTTGACCGCCCGGATGTGAGGTACGCTTTTGGATGCCAAAGTTTTGGTGCTGATCCCCTGCTACAATGAGGAAGCCAACATCGTCGACACCGTGGAACGCCTGCGCGCCGCCTGCCCGGAGGTGGATTTCCTGGTCATCAACGACTGTTCCACCGACGCCAGCGCGGCAATTTTGCAAAGCCACGGATACCCGTTTTTGGACCTGCCGGTCAACCTGGGCATCGGCGGCGGCGTGCAGTGCGGCTACCGCTACGCTGCGCGCTGCGGCTATGACGTCGCCGTGCAGATGGACGGCGATGGCCAGCACGACCCGGCCTACCTGCAGGCCATCGTACAGCCGGTGCTGGACGGCGAATGCGATCTGTGCATCGGCAGCCGGTTCATCAAAAAAGAAGGCTTCCAGACGAGCTTTATGCGGCGGGTCGGCATCCGGTTTTTAAGCGGTTTGATCCGCCTGCTGTGCGGCGAGCATGTGCGCGATGTGACCAGCGGGTTCCGCGCCACCAACGCGCGCATGACCGCCTATTTTGCCGAGCATTACGCCACTGACTACCCCGAGCCGGAAGCCATCCTGGCCGCCTGCCTGGCCGGCTTCACCGTGCGGGAAGCCCCCGTCGTCATGCGGGAACGCCAGGGCGGCGTGTCCAGCATTTCCAGCTTAAAAAGCGTGTACTACATGGTCAAGGTGTCGCTGGCGCTGCTCATCGACCGGTTTTCCATCCAGCGCACACGGAAGGAGTAAGCATGACCCCACAGCTGCAATTTTTTATGATCCTGGGCGCGGTGGCGCTGCTGCTGATCATCTTTTTGTTTTTAAAGCGCGGGCTCATGAGCGTCAAGTACAGCCTGCTGTGGCTGGCGCTGGCCGTGGGGCTGGTGGTGTTTGCGCTGTTCCCCTACGTTGTGTATGTGCTGCGCGACCTTTTGGACATCGAAATGCCGGTGAACCTGGTATTTCTTTTAATGTTCTGCTTTGTGCTGGTGGTGCTGCTGAGTTTGAGCATCGCCATCAGCCAGCTGGCCGACAAATGCAAGCGCCTGACCCAGGCCAACGCCATTTTGGAAAAGCGCGTACGTGACCTGGAACAACAGCAAAAGCATTGACAACGCACCGCCGTGCGGCGCTGCCCTGCGCGCTGCATGGATCATAATTGGTATGGGGCGCCCCCTGCCGCCCCAGGACGCTGAAACGGAGAGAGATGTATGGAGTTGACGATCACCTGGCAACAGGTCGTGGAATTTTTGACCGAGGGGCAGTCGATGACGATCACCTCGCTGCTGTTCCTGGTATTTTTTGCGGCCACGGCGCTGATCCACTACGCGCTGCCGCGCGTGGTGCGGCCGTATTTTCTGCTGGTGGTCAGCTACGGGTTCTTTTGCTATGACCCCGTCAACCGGCCGCTGGTGTGGGTGCTGGCAGCTGCCACGCTGGTCACCTGGCTGTGCGGGCTCATCATTGGGCGCGTCAAGGTCAAGGCCGTGCGCGTGCTGGCGCTGCTGGTTGCCATCGGCGGCGGGGTCGGCGTGTTGGTCTACTACAAATACTGGAACCTGCTGGCCGATACGCTGGGCGGCGGCCTGCTGGCGCGGCGCGAAAACCTGCTGGCCCCGCTGGGCTTGAGCTATTTTGTGTTTGCCGCGCTGAGCTATACCATCGACGTATTCAAGCGCCGCTGCCGCGTCGAGCTCAACCCGTTCCACTATGCGATGTTCGTCAGCTTTTTCCCCACGCTGATCAACGGCCCCATTGAGCGGTACCCCCACCTGCGGCCGCAGATCCAAAAAAGCCGGCGTTTCAGCTACAACCGCTGTGCGGGCGGCGCGTTCCGCATGCTGTGGGGCTACACCAAAAAAATGGTCATTGCCGACAACCTTGCCCAGTATGTGGCGCTGGTCTACGGCGACCCTGCCGCTATGAGCGGCCCCAACCTGGTAGCCGCCACCGTGCTGTTTGGCGTGCAGCTGTACATGGATTTTTCCGGCTGCTGTGATATTGCGCTGGGCGCGGCGCGTATTTTGGGCTATGACCTGATCGAAAACTTCCAGGCGCCGTTTGAGTCCCGCAGTTTTGGCGAGTTCTGGCGCCGGTGGCACATCTCGATGACGGGCTGGTTCCGCGATTACGTCTACTTCTCGCTGGGCGGCAGCCGCTGCGCGCCATGGCGGCATTACCTCAACATCGTCATCGTGTTCCTGTGCTCCGGCCTTTGGCACGGCGCCGACTGGCGCTACCTGGCCTGGGGCCTGGCCTGCGGCCTGATCTCGGCCTTTGCGGCGCTGACAGCCAAACCGCGGCGCGCTTTGGCCGCGCATAACCCGCTGTACCGCGCCGCCTGGTTCAAAACGCTGTGGCAGGTGCTGTGCACCAATGTGCTGTTCTGCTTCACGCTGGTGTTCTTTGCCAGCGCACTGTACAACACCGACCCCTTTGCCATCTACGCCGCCATGCTGCAGGGCTGGCAGGGCCTGGCTGGCAGCTTGGGGCAGGTCACCCAGCTGCTGCTGGACACCGGCATCGACGGCCGGCTGCCGGTGGTGCTGTGGTTCGGCTGCTTTGTGGTGTTTGCCGTAGAGCACGGCGGGCAAAGCGTTTCGGCCTGGGTGCGCAAACAGCCCTGGCCGCTGCGCTGGACGCTGTACTACGGTGCGGCCGCCGCCATCCTGTTCTTTGCGGCGTTTGGCCAGTCCGCTTTCATCTACCAGCAATACTAAGAAAGGACGGTGTGATGTATGCCTGCAAGATCCCCTATGCCCGCACCGCCCGTTAAGATCCAGCGCGGTACCGCCACCAAACGCCGCCCGGCGACCCGCCGGCGCAAGCGCGTCCACCCCCTGCTCCGCTTTTTGCAGGGCCTTGCGCGGCGGCTGTTTTTTGGCGGCAAGACTGCGTTCAAACTGCTGTTGCTGGCGCCGGTGCTGGTGTTTATGGTGGCGTTCAGCTATAACGTCGACCGCAGCGGCCTGTTCCAGGGTGCGCTGGCCCCGCGCCGCATCGTGGACCTGATGCTGCAAGGGTATGACGTGACCAACTTTGAGCAGATGGACGAGCGCGAAGTCGTGCAGCTCTTCGCGCAGGACGTGGCGGAAGCGCCGGAAGCCATCGGCATCGGTTCCAGCCGCGTGCTGCAGTTCAACCGCGAGAACACCGGCGTCGACAGCTTTTTCAATATGGGCGTGACCGGCGCCGACGTGCGCGACAATATGACGAGCTACTACAAGATGGTCAGCTACGGCAAGACGCCCAAGGTGCTGTTGTGGAGCCTGGACCCCTGGGTGTTTTACGGCAGCGAGGCCGCGTTTGACGAGCGCGCCGACGCCGAGCTGTACAACGAGTTTTTGACCAAAGTGCTGGGCGTGCCCACCGATTACGAGGAACCCGACCAGGTGGAACTCTGGCGCGCGCTGGCCGACCCTGCGTATTTCCAGGGGAATGTCGACTACTACCTGAAAAACCGCGGCCAGTCTGTGGTGACCGACGACGACGGCAACACCATCGAGTTCAACCCCGTCGAGGGCGACCCCTACGAGCAGACGACGACCATCAAGCGGGCGGACGGCAGCGTGTTGTACGACGTAGCGTTCCGCACCCAGACGGCCGACCAGATCCGCACGCTGGCGGCGGAAGCCTGCATGAGCTTTAACAGCGTACATATGGAAGGCTTTGAGGAGCTCAGCGATACGCAGATCCAGGCGTTCGACTCCTTTATCCGCTATGCGCAGGAGCAGGGCACGACGGTGATTTTGGTGCTCTCGCCCTGGCACCCCTACCTGTACGAGTACCTGCTGACGGAACCCGACGCCCACAAGGGATTTTTCCAGGTGGAAAACTGGGTGCGCCAGTATGCCGCCGAAAACAACATCCCGCTGTACGGCAGCTACGACCCCGCCTGCATCGAGGGGTTGCAGGAGACCGATTTCTTTGACGGCCTGCACTGCGCAGGCACGGGCATTGAGCGATTCTTCCCCGGCGTACCGCAAGCCTTGCAGGACCTGCAGAACGGCACGCTGCCCGACCCGCTGGCCGTGCAGCCGCGCACCCGGCTGGAACCCGCCGAACCCGCCGGTGAGGAGGGCGAGGCCGCGCCCGAAGCCACCGAGACCGGCGAGACCGCCGAAGCCGAACCGACCGACACCGCTGCACAGGAGGGATAACGATGCGTTTGCCGATGCTGGACCGCACGGGCCGCCGCCCGCTGATTTTGGGAAAGGGCGGTTTTGGCCGCCAACTGGCCGACTGGCTGCGCGACGACGGCTGGGACGAGCCGCTCTTTTTGGACGACAACGCCCCCGGCTGCGCCGGGAAACTGCGCGATTACGCCGACCCTGCGCTGTTAAAGCCCGGGCGCGCAGCGTTTGTGGCGCTGGGTAACAACGAACTGCGCGTGGAACTGCTGCAAAAGCTGGCGGCGGCCGGGTACAAGACGCCCGCCTACTGCAGCAGCATGGCGGCCGTCAGCCCCAGCGCCGTGCTGGAACCCGGCTGCATCGTGCTGCCGCAGGCCTATGTGGGCGCCAGCGCGCGCCTGGGCGCAGGCTGCATCGTCAACGCCGGGGCCGTCGTCGACCACGACGCCGTGCTGGGCCGCGGCGTGCATGTGGCGCCGGGCGGCATCGTCAAGGCCGGGGCGCAGGTCGCGCCCTGCATCAAAGTAGATTCCGGCGAGGTCGTCCGCTCCCCGTGGGAGCAGGGCTGACTTCGCCCAACAGCGGCGCGGGTACCTGACATCCCGCGCCTTTTTGCTACCGGGAAAGGAGAACGCATTTGAACAGACCGCAAACGCTCTCGCCGCGGCGGGACTATATCGACATCCTCAAAGGGCTGGGCATCCTGCTGGTCGTCTTCGGCCATTATATGGAGCAGTACCGCCTGGGCTCGCATCTGATCGGGGCGACGTTCATCTCGATCTACTGGTTCCACATGGCGCTGTTCTGCGTGTGCAGCGGCCTGGTGGCGCATTTCAGCCTGCGCAAGCTGCTGGCACAGCAGCTGTGGCTGTACCTGGCCGGGCAGGGCATCATGCTGGCGTTCCGCGCTTTTGTCCTGCAGGAGGATCTTGCCGCCGGCGGCCTGCTGGATGCCTTTTTGCTGCCGTGGCGGCACATGTGGTACCTGTACGCGCTGCTTTTCTGGCATTTGACGCTGCCGCTGCTGACGCTGCTGCGCGACAAACTGCGCCTGCCGGGCGCGGTGCTGGGCCTGGCGCTGGCCGTGGGCGTCAGCCTGTGGGGCGGCACCATCGACTGGCCGTTCACGCTGGTGCGGGTGTTTGCGTTCTACCCGTTTTATGCGTTCGGCGTGCTGTTCCGCCCGCAGGTCGACGCGCTGGACCGGCTGGCCAGCCGTTTTTGGGCGGTGCGCGTGGCGCCGGCCCTGCTGCTGTTGGCCGGGTACGGGTACCGGTTTTGGCAGATGCTGCAGTTTGAGGGCCAGCTGGGCGAGAGCGCCAAGATCTTCCATGATGTGCCTTACGGCGAAGGGTACGCCATGGCCGACCGCGCGCTGTTTTTGCTGGTGGGCATCGTGACCAGCGTGGGGCTGGTGGCCGCCGTGGGCGGCTGCCGGTGCTTTGCCGCGCTGGGGCGGCGCACGCTGCCGATCTACCTTTTGCACATGCCCATGCTGACCTTTTTGGTGGACCTGGGCTTTTATGAGCCGGCGCGCGCGCAGGCGACCTGGATCATTGTGACCTGGGTGACGCTGGAAGCGCTGGGCTGCCTGTGCATTTTGGGCAGCGGGCCGGTGGTGCGGTTTTTCAACGCCTTTGCCAACGTATGGTACCGCCTGCTCAAAAAACCGGCGCCTGCCCCGGAACCGACGCTGCGCCAACCGCAAAAGATCCCCTACCGGCCGCGGCAAACGCCGGGAACGCAAGAAAACAAGACTTGATAACGCCAAAGCGGCGGCCTGCGGGCCGCCGCTTTTTTGCAGAAACGCTTGACAAGGCAACTACCTTGCGATACAATATAGCTACAAGAACATGGTAATGCAAGGTAGTGGAGGTGAGGCGATGTTTGACCGGGCGCAGCTGCGCAAAGGCACGCTGGAAGGCTGCATTTTAAAAATCATCGCGCGTGAAGCGGCCTACGGGTACGCCATTGCCGCCACCTTGCGCGAAAATGGCTTTACCGACTTAACGGAAGGCACGCTCTACCCCCTGCTGCTGCGGTTGGAGCGCAAGGGCCTGATCCGGGCGGAGTACCGCGCCGGGCAGGGCGGGCCCAGCCGCAAGTATTACACGCTGACCGACGAAGGCCGGCAGTATCTGCAGGAATTTATGGCGGCCTGGCGGGATACGGCCGCCAGCATTGACGCGATCTTGCAAGATTGAAACTTTTCTGCCCGGGTTTCCCTGCCATTGGAAAGGATGGTGACAGACGATGCTGTTCAAAAATCAATACACGATGCTCAAAAAGGCCAACGACCTGAGCGCCGGGACCCTGACGGCCGACGACCGCCTGTATCTGGAAAATCTCTGCCGCGGGCTGAACATTTTGACCTGGAACTGCTATGAGATCGAACGCATCCGCAAGGATCTGATCGAGATCGCCGCACGCTGTGAACTGGAAGGGCACACCTTGCAGCAGGAAGTGGGCGGCGACACCGAACGCTTTTTGCTGGAACTGGACCCCGACCTGCCGCGCGGCACGCCGCTGGATTATGTCAGTACCTGGTACCCCACCTGGATGCTGGTCGAGGCTGTCCTGTATCTGCTTTTGGGGTTGGCGGCCGGCGGCGGGGAGGCCAACCTGTTCCATGTCCTGACCGGCCCGCTGCGCTTTATGGTCTGGCTGCTGATCTGCGCCTGGTTCCAGCGCGCCGCGCTCAAACTCAGGATCCGCTACGGCCCGCCGGTACAAATGGCGTGGTATGCCCTGATGCTCCTCGTTTTTGTGGGCACCTGCCTTTTCCCCGTAAAAATTTCCCAGCAGCTTCCCGGCACCATCCCCTTTGCCGGCGCCGCGCTCTACCATTTCGCCTGGGCGGCCGGCTGCCAAATCTGGCAGACTGTCCATTATAACCGCTGCGCGGCGCGCCGCCCCTGGCAATAAACCCCAATACGCGCAACGACCCCCGGGGCAGGCCCGCACAGGCCCGCTCCCGGGGGTCGTATGTTGTGGGCGCAGCACGCACATGCAGCGCCCGGCCTGAGCTTTGGGCAGCCTGGGGCCGCCGGGGCGCTCTCCCCTTTCCCTCCGCGACCCGGTTTCGGTTCGCACACCGCCGCCCGGCATACGGGCGGCAGCCCTATCGTTACAGTTCCGCCAAGATCGCGTCGCCCATGGCCGTGCAGCCGACCCGGGTGCAGCCTTCCGCCATCATATCGGCGGTGCGCAGGCCTTTATCCAGCACGGCGCTGACAGCTGCCTCGATCTCGTCGGCTTCCTGCGCCATGCCGAAGCTATAGCGCAGCATCATGGCCGCCGAGAGGATGCAGGCGATGGGGTTGACGATATCCTGCCCGGCGATGTCGGGTGCGGAACCGTGGATGGGTTCATACAGGCCGCAGCTCCCCTCGCCCAGAGAGGAGGACGGCACCATGCCGATGGAACCGGTGATCTCGCTGGCTTCATCGGAGAGGATGTCCCCGAACATATTCTCGGTGACGATGACGTCGAACTGCGCGGGGTTTTTGCAGATCTGCATGGCGGCGTTGTCGACGAACATCTCGCCGTATTCGACGTCGGGGTATTCGGCCGCCAGCCGCTGCATGACGGCGCGCCACAGGCGGCTGGTGTCCAGCACGTTGGCCTTGTCGACGCAGGTAAGTTTTTTGCGGCGCTTGCGCGCGGTCTCAAACCCGATGCGGCCGATGCGCTCGATCTCATGCTCGGCGTACGGCATGACGTCGACGGCGACTTTTTCGCCGTTTTGCTCAAAGGTCTTGTGCTCGCCAAAATAGACGCCGCCGATCAGCTCACGCACAACGATAAAGTCGATACCCTTGGCGACGATCTCGTCCTTGAGCGGGCTGGCGGTCGCCAGCTGCGGCCAGATCTTGGCCGGGCGGCTGTTGGCGTACAGCCCCATGCCGGCGCGCAGGCGCAGCAGGCCTTTTTCGGGGCGTTTGTCGCCGGGCAGCCCCTCCCATTTGGGGCCGCCGACGGCGCCCAGCAGCACGCTGTCGGACGCTTTGCACTTTTCCAGTTCCGCTTCGGGCAGCGGGTCGCCGAATTTGTCGATGGCTTCGCCGCCCATGTAGGTGCGGGTGTAGGTGAAGGTGTGGCCGTGTTTGGCGGCGATCTTATCCAGCACGCGCACGGCCTGGGCGACGATCTCGGGGCTGGCGCAGTCGCCGTAGATCAGGGCGATGTTTTTCTGCATCGGGGCGCACCTCCTCAGGCGTTGCCCTGCAGGCTGTTCATCAGCCCGCCGGCCGCAATGATCTTTTGGATGAACGGCGGGAACGGCGCAGCCTGGAAAGTCTGGCCCGTCGTCTCGTCGGTGATGACGCCGGTGTCAAAGTCGATGGCGACGGTGTCTCCGTTGGCGATCGCCTCGCTGGCGGCCGGGCATTCCAGAATCGGCATGCCGATGTTGATGGAATTGCGGTAGAAGATGCGCGCAAAACTCTTGGCGATGACGCAGCTGACGCCCGCCGCCTTGATGGCCAGCGGCGCGTGCTCACGCGAAGAGCCGCAGCCGAAGTTCTCGCCGCCGACGATGATGTCGCCGGGCTGTACGCGGGTGATGAAGGTCTTGTCGATATCCTCCATGCAATGGCTGGCGAGTTCGGCGGCGCTCTGCGTATTGAGGTAGCGCGCCGGGATGATGACGTCGGTGTCGATGTTGTCGCCGTATTTGAAAACCGTACCTTTGGCGTTCATAATGTTCCTCCAAGCTATCGAACAATGGAAATTTGTCACCATCGGCGGACATGCGCCGACGATGGTGACACCGACAGGGAAATTTCAACCAAAATTGTGTGCGAGGCGCACCTGCGACGAGTGCGCGGTTTTGGCTGAAATTTTGTCGGAAAGGGAATCCAAAGGGGAAAACGCGGAGGCTCGGCGCAGCCGACCTGCAGCGTTGTCCCCTTTGAAGTGTGTCGAGAAACTCGACACACTCTCAGACCTCCCTCGGATCGGTGATGTAGCCGGTCAGCGCGCTGGCCGCCGCCGTGGCGGGGCTGGCCAGGTAGATCTCGGACTCGGTATGGCCCATGCGGCCCACAAAGTTGCGGTTGGTGGTGGAGACGCAGCGCTCCCCTGCCGCCAGGATGCCCATGTACCCGCCCAGGCAGGGCCCGCAGGTGGGCGTCGAAACGATGCACCCGGCGTCGATGAACGCCTCGGTATAGCCGCGCAGCAGGCATTCCTTATAGACTGCCATCGTGGCGGGGATGATGATGCCGCGCACGCCTTTGGCGATGTGTTTGCCCTTGAGGATCTCGTAGGCAGCCTGCATATCCTCGATGCGGCCGTTGGTGCAGGAGCCGATGACGATCTGGTCGATCTTGATGTCCTTCCCCTCTTTGGCCAGGTGGGTATTTTCGGGCAGGTGGGGGTAGCTGACGGTCGGTTCCAGCGTGTCGAGGTCGATGGTGACGGTCTGCTCATACTCGGCGTCGGGGTCAGCCTCGTATTTGGTCCAGGGGCGCTGGCTGCGGCCTTTGAGGTAGGCCTCGCAGACTTCGTCGACCGGAAAGATGCCGTTTTTGGCCCCGGCCTCGATGGCCATGTTGCAGATGCACAGGCGGTCCTCCATCGTCAGGCTCTTGACGCCGTCGCCGGTGAACTCCAGGCTTTTGTACAATGCGCCCGAGACGCCGATGCGCCCGATGAGGTGCAAGATGACGTCCTTGCCGCTGACGGGGCGGCGCAGCGTACCGGTGAGCACGACCTTGATGGCGGCCGGCACCTTGAACCACAGCATGCCGGTGGCCATGCCAGCGGCCATATCGGTGGAGCCGCCGCCGGTGGAGAACGCCCCCACCGCGCCGTAGGTGCAGGTGTGGCTGTCGGCGCCGATGATGCAGTCGCCCGCCGTGACGATGCCTTTTTCGGGCAGGAGGGCGTGCTCGACGCCCATCTCGCCGACGTCGTAGAAGTGCAGGATATCGTATTTGTTGGCGAACTCGCGGCACTGTTTGGACTGCGTCGCGCTCTTGATGTCCTTGTTGGGCACAAAATGGTCGAGCACGATGTTGATGCGCGTTTTGTCAAAGACCGAGGTGAAACCGGCTTTCTCGAACTCGTTGATGGCCACCGGGGTGGTGATGTCGTTGCCGAGCACGATGTCCAGCTTGGCGTTGACGAGCTGGCCCGGCCGGACCGTTGCCTCGCCGCAGTGGGCGGCCAGGATCTTTTGGGACATGGTCATACCCATGGGTGCATTGCTCCTTTCTTGTGCCGTTTACCGGTTGTTGATGGCGCTGACCAGCGCGCGGATACCGGCGACGATGATATCGGTATGGGTGCCGCAGCCCCAGGTCTCCTCGCCGGAGGCCCAGCGCAGGCCCACATAGGAGCACGCGCGGGAGTCGGTGTCGGAGTCCAGCGCATGCTCGCTGTAATGCACCAGCGTAAAGTGCAGGCCGGTCTGCTGCTCAATAGCGGTGGCGACGGCGTCCAGGCGGCCGTTACCGGTGGCCTGGCTGGTGAAGGGCTGGCCGTTGACGGTCAGCGTGACCTTGGCCGTGATGGTGCTGTCGGGGTTTTGCACAAAGTGCGCCTCGGTGACATTGAGCGGCGCGCTGTGGTTGAGGTAGGCGGACTCAAAGACGTAGAGGACTTCCTTGACGTCGAGTTCGCGGTGCTCGTGGTCGGAGACCTCCTTGACGCGGTAACCCAGATCCTCGCGCATGCGCGGCGGCGGGTTGTAGCCGTAGTTCTGCTGCAGCAGGAAACCGATGCCGCCCTTGCCGCTCTGGCTGTTGATGCGGATGACGTCGGCGTCGTAGGTGCGGCCGATGTCGTGCGGGTCGATGGGGATATAGGGGCAGGTCCACTCGTGCAGATCGTGCTCTTTGCGCCAGGTCATGCCCTTGGCGATGGCGTCCTGGTGGCTGCCGCTGAACGCCGCAAACACCAGGCTGCCGGCGTAGGGCGTGCGGTCGTAGACGTGCATGCGGGTAACGCGCTCATACACTTCGCAGATGGCGGGCATGTTGCTGAAATCCAGGTGCGGGTCGACGCCGTGGCTGTACATGTTCATGGCCAGCGTGACGGCGTCGACGTTGCCGGTGCGCTCGCCGTTGCCGAACAGGCAGCACTCGATGCGCTGCGCGCCCGCCAGCACAGCCAGCTCAGCGTCGGCAACACCGCAGCCACGGTCGTTGTGCGGGTGGGTGGAGAGGATGACGCTGTCGCGGTATTTGAGATGCTGCGAGCACCACTCGATCTGGTTGGCGTAGACGTGCGGCATGCTCATTTCCACCGTGACGGGCAGGTTGATGATCATGGGGCGGTCGGGCGTGGGCTGCATGACGTCGAGCACGGCGTTGCAGACTTCCACCGCGTATTCCGGCTCGGTGCCGGTAAAGCTCTCGGGGCTGTACTCAAACAGGAAGTTTCCCTCATACTCCTGGCTGAGCTGCTTGACGAGCTTGGCGCCGTCGACGGCGATCTGCTTGATCTCCTCTTTGCTCTTTTTGAACACCTGCTCGCGCTGGGCGACGCTGGTGGAGTTGTAGAAGTGGATGATGGCCCGCGGCGCGCCCTTGACGGCCTCGAACGTCTTGCGGATGATGTGGTCGCGGCACTGCGTCAGCACCTGCAGCGTCACGTCGGCGGGGACGCGGTCCTCCTCGATGAGTTTGCGCAGGAAGGCATACTCGGTCTCGCTGGCCGCCGGGAAGCCGACTTCGATCTCCTTAAAGCCGATCTTGAGGAGCATCTCGTAAAATTCCAGCTTCTCATCCAGGCTCATCGGCACGATCAGGCTCTGGTTGCCGTCGCGCAGATCAACGCTGCACCAGGCGGGCGCCTGCTCGATATGGTCTTTCTGCGTCCAGGCGAAGACATGCCCCGGCTCGACCGGCGGCGGGTAATAGCCAACGTGATACTTGGTTGCGTCCATCATAGTAAAAGCCTCCTTCAAGGGTCTTGCCCTTGAGGGAGGCTGCAAAAAACCGTCCCCCAAAGGCGGATCTGCCTTTGAGAGACGGGAGCCAATTCTTAAATCAAGAAATGCCGTACCCGCGGTACCACTCTCATTGCCGTGTAAAAACGGCCGCTCTGTACGATCAGCCCGGTGGGGCGAATCGCGCCTGTATGATAACGGTCAGGTTCCGGCCGCGCCTACTGCCTGGCGGCAGGCTTTCAACGCGGCTGCTCCGGGGCCAGTGACGCAGGACCTGCCGCACCGCCTTGCACCGACCGGCGGCTCTCTGGAGCGGGGTGAGGTCTGCTTTTTCCCCATCACTGCATTTGCCAATGAGAACACTTTAACAGATAAAAGCGCTGTTGTCAACCGGCGTTTTGCACAATTTGGGCCGTGCATTTTTGGCAGGGTCGCCATCCCGGGGGCGCTCAGCCCTCGCCATAGGTAAGGTTGACGCCCTCCCCGCCGCTGGCATACAGCGTGCGGGCCGGGGTCTCCCGGGCTTCCTCCTCGGTCCAGGTCTCGCCGTGCGCCTGCTGTACCGTGGTATGCCACTGGGCGCGCGGCGCGGCCAGCGTAGCGGTGACGGTACCCAAAGGCGCTTGCAGGGTGACGCTCTCGGTATCGTAGCCGGTCAAGCCGGCGACTTCCTCCAGCCAGATGTTGCCGTCCTGCGTCTGCACGCCGAGCGCGCGCGTGCGCAGCACGCCGGACTGGATCATGCCGGACTGGGTAGCGGCGCAGATCTCCTTGATCTGCAAATTGCCCAGTTCGATGGCGCCGCTCTGCTCGATGTCGACCTCGACACGGTCATAGGCGTTGGCCGGCAGCACGATGGTAACGTGGGTCGAAGGGTCGGTGCTGTCACAGGTCAGCACCCAGCCGTAGCCGACGGTCTGCTTGAGCTGGACCGCATCACTGACATCAACGCTGCGCACCTCAGCTTTGGCTTCCGGCCCGATGCGGAAGGAGACGTTGCCGCAGATCATGTTGACGTAGAGCGTACCGTTGCCCGGGACGGGCAGCGAGCCCACGTAGATGACGTCGCCGCTGGGCGTCAGGCCGGCGGTCGCCGCAGTCGGCACCGGGCCTTCCTCCACGGCCGGGGCAGACTCGGCCGCCGAGGCGGATTCTGCCACCTCCATCGAGGCCGCCGTTGTGCCGGGGCGCGCCAGACCCAGCAACAGCACACTGACCTGGATGATGAGCGCCAGCCCTACCAGCAGCCAGAACACCAGCCACAGGCGGCGGGGCGATTTTCTCTCTTTTGTCGCAGTGGTGACGCCGGATGCCGGGTAGTGTTCGGGGTCGCCCAGCGCAGGCGGTTGCGGTGCGGCGGGCGGTTGCGGCGGCACAGTTTGCGCTTGCGCGTCGCTTTCCCCCGCCGGCGATCCCGGCTGCGGGGCGGCGGGGGCTTCCCCGCGCGGCGGCGCAGCGGGTCCGGCTGCGGCGGGGGTCGGCGGCTCGACGCCCTCCCCTTCCAAAATGTTGCGGGCCACTTCGGCCGGGTCGCCAAGCTCGGCGGCGGTCTGTTCCTCATTCTCGCTGCCGGCGGCGTCAAAGTATTCCTCGTAATAGTTCAGCGCGTCCTGCCGTTCCTGGGCGGGCAGCGCAGCCAGCAGTTCTTCCAGCCGGGCCAGGTAAGCGTACTTTCTCATGTCAGTTCCCCCTTGAACAGCTTGTCGATCTTTCTGGCGTAGGCATCCCACTCGGCACGTGCCTGCGCCAGCCGCGCGCGGCCGGCTGCCGTCACCTCATAATAGCGGCGGTTGCGGCCGTTGAACGCCTCGTCCCGCACGGTCAGGCAGCCGTCTTTTTGCAGGCGGCGCAGCACAGGGTACAGCGTTGACTCGGAAAGATCCAGCACGGCGCGCACTTCCTGGGTGATCTTGTAGCCGTAGGTGCCGTGTTCCTCCTGCGCGACGACCGCCAGCACGATGGCGTCCAGCAGCGCGGCCCCGGTATTGATGGCCATGGCGATCCCCCTTTGTGCCCGGCGCAGGGCGCTGCGCGCCCACCGGTGCTCTCGTTTGCTCTATATATTATATAGCATATAATATTATATTTTTCAATAGGTTTGCGGCGGTTTGTGCAAAAAAGGCAAAAAGAACCCCCCGCCCTGAGGGAGGGCGGGGGTTCCAAAGAAAGGAGGAGAAGAACACATGAAAAAACATGAGAAACGCTTTGGGATAAGCCGGGCGGCGCTTGCTGTGGGGGCCGCTTAGCTTATGACTAGATTGTAACCCTTTTGTCACCGCTTGTCAAGGGCTTTTGTTATTATTTTGTAATTTTTCTTTTTCTTCACAATTTGCCAGCGGTTTGGCCCGCCCGCCGCCCTATAACACAATAAAACACGGTATTTTGCAGGTTTTCTGCCCCGTTCCCCATGCCCGCCCAAACAAAACGGCCCTGCCGCGCAAAGTATGCCGCGGCAGGGCCTGTTATTTTTCTGTTACCGTTTTACGCAAAGGTGATGCTGGCCTCAAACGCTGCCTTTTCCTCGCGCTGGCCGCAGAAGTAATACTGCTTTTCGCCGGTCTGGGCCTGCAGCAGCGCAAAGGATGCGCCGCGCGGCACCTCGCGGTGGTAGTAGACCTTGAGGTCGCGCACCTCGCCCTCATCCCAGACGTTCCAGGGCAGGGCGTCGCACAAAATATCGACGTAGCGCGTGTTGTTCATATGGCCGTTCATATCGCAGCGGGAATAGGTCGCCGTGTACTCCCCTGCCGGGGTGCAGTCCTCCGGCACGGCCTTGACCATCTTCATCGGCAGCTCAAAGGGCACGTCCTCAGCCCAGCAGTCGTTGAACGCCTCGGGGTGTTTGCGCAGGATCAGCCGCTTGTCGGTGTCGATGAGCACCCAACGGCTGTCCAGCACGGCGACCTGCCGCCCGGCTGCGTCATTGAAAAAGGTGATGCGCTTGTTGACGGCGCGCTTGCAGCGCTCGGGCCGGGTGGTGACCGTCAACGTCTCGTCGACGCGGGGCGTGCGGTCGATGTGCAGCGCCAGCTTGGCCAGCACGTAGGCCGTGTGGGTGGCGGCGTACAGCTCATCGTTGAGGCCGGCGGCCTCGGCATGCATGGTGGCGATCTGCTGACCGTAGCGCAGCAGCGCGCCGGGCTTGGCGTTGCCGTGGTGGTCGCCGTCGTGGCGGCAGATGGTGTAGGTTTGCGTATAGGTGACCGGGATCTCCGGCATGGGAAAAGCCCCCTTTTTTGCTGGTGGATGCGCGTTTTGCGCACTGGAAAGCATTATAACACGGCGGCGTGCAAAATGCAAAGGCCGCGGCGATACTGCGCGGCCTTTGCAGGGCAGGGTCTCAATAATCGTCGCGCGCTTTTTTGCGCAGTTTGCGCCAGATGTTGAAGAAAGAGATCACCAGCGCCAGCAACAGCAGCACTACGACCATCCAGCCGCTGCCGCCCTCCTCGTAGCTTTTCATCTCGCTCCACTGGGCGTCCAGCGCGGCGTTGATCTCGTCGGGCAGCGTGGTGAAGACCTCGGCCTTGCCCATGACGTCGTCGCCGGGGTAGGCGATCTCGCTGTATTTGAGTTCGTCGTCCAGCTGTTCCCACACGGCGGTGATGGGCGTGGAGTAGCCGATGTAATCGCAGTTGGCCAGGCCCACCGAGGGCTCGCACATGTAGTTGATGAACAGCTCGGCGGCCGCCTTGTTTTTGGAGTTGGCCGGCACGCACATGCTGTCCACAAAGAAGTTGACCCCCTCGCTGGGGTGCACAAAGGCAAGGTCGGGGTTGTCGGCGATCATCGTCAGCGCGTCGCCGGCGTAGTAGGGCGCCATGGCGGCCTCGCCGCCCTCCATCTTGTCAAAGATCTCGTCCATGACGTAGGCCTGCACGACGGATTTTTGGTCTTTGAGCTCCTGCATGACCTCGGTGAGTTCGTCCACCGACTGCGGGTTGAGCGAACGGCCGATCTTTTTGGCCGCGATGGCGTAGGCGTCGCGGGAGTTGTTGAACATCAGCACATTGTTGGCGTACTGCACATCCCACAGCGCGGCCCAGCTGGTGGGGGCTTCGTCCACCAGCGTCGTATTGTAGATCAGCCCCGTGGTGCCCCAGGTGTAGGGCACGCTGTAGGTGTTTTCGGGGTCGAAGTCCCAGCCGGTGTAGTCGCTGCCAATGTTGGCAAAGTTGGGGATGTTTGTGTAGTCCAGCGGGGCCAGCATGCCCTCGGCCGCCATTTTGCCGACCATATACTCCGACGGGAAGATCACGTCATACACTGCGCCGCCGGATTTCATCTTGGCATACAGACTCTCGTTGGAGTCAAAGGTCGTGTAGTTGACCTCGATGCCGGTGAGTTCCTCAAACGCCGAGAGCACGTCGACGCTCTCGTCCGAGCCGTCGGAGATATACAGGCCCCAGTTGTAGACGTTGAGGGTGATGCCGTCGTCGGCAAAGCGCGTCCAGTCATAATCGGCCGAGACGGCGATGTCCTCGTTGACTTCGATAAGGTCCCCCTCGGCCAGCGCCGCCGGGGCGCACGCCGCGCCCAGCAGCAGGGCCGCCAGGGCGGCGGCAAACACTTTGCAGCGGTTTTTCATCAGCGCGCCCCCTCCTCCTGCATGGCTTTGCGGATCTCCTTCTGGTTTTTACGGTAGGCGCGGGAATCCGCCGCGTTGGAGATTAGGATGATGGCCAGAATGACGCAGAACATGACGGCCGACAGGGCGTTGATCTCGGGGCTGACCTTTTTGCGCGTCATCGAGTAGATGGCGATGGGCAGCGTCTGCATGGTGCCGGAGTTGAAGTAGGAAATCATGAAGTCGTCGATGGAATAGGTCAGGCAGATGAGGAACGCCGAGAGGATGGCCGGGCTGAGCTGCGGCATGATGACCTTGAAAAACGCCTGCCGCGGCGTGCAGCCGAGGTCCAGCGCGGCGTTGTAGAGGCTGGGGTCCAGCTGGCGCAGCTTGGGCCCGACGTTGAAGATGACGTAGGGCACGTTGAAGGTGATGTGCGCGATGAGCAGCGTCGGCCAGCCGAACAGCCCGTTGCCGCCGCCGAGGCCGAAGTTCTGCGCCATGACGAACAGCAGCATCAGCGAGACGCCGGTGATGATCTCGGGGTTGACGACGGGCACATAGCTGATGTTGTTGACGACGAGCTGGGCGCGGCGGCTCATGGAATGGATGCCGATGGTAGCCAGCGTGCCCAGCACGGTGGCCAGCACGCTGGAGACCAGCGCCAACACCAGGCTGAGCCCCAGCGCCGAGAGGATCATCTCGTTATGGAACAGGCTCTTGTACCAGCCCAGCGTGAAACCGGTGAAGTTGGCGCGGGATTTGCTCTCGTTAAAGCTGAACGCGATCATGACCGCGATGGGCAGGTACATGAAACAGAACACCAGCACAATGTAGGTGCGCTGCAAAATGACCGATTGTTTCTTGTTCATGTTACACCACCCCTTCCATTTCCGATTCGTCAAAGCTGGAGGTAAAGCTCATGCACAGCAGTACGATGACCATGAGCACCAGGCTCATGGCGGAACCGAGGTTGAGGTTGTAGGAGTTGCCGAGGAACTGCAGCTCGATCAAGTCGCCGATGAGCAGGTTGGAACCGCCGCCCAGCATGCGGCTGATGATGAAGGTGGACACCGACGGCACAAACACCTGCGTGATGCCGGTGGCGATGCCCGGCCCGCTGAGCGGCACCAGCACCCGCCACAAGATCTGCCAGACGTTGCAGCCGAGGTCCTGCGCGGCCTCGATGATGGAGTCGTCGATCTTGGTCATGGCCGTGTAGATGGGCAGGATCATAAACGGCAGGTAGTTGTACACCATGCCCAGCACCACCGCGCCGGAGGTGTTGATCATCTGGAAGGGCCCCAGGCCGAACAGGCCCAGGAATTTGTTGATGAGGCCGTTTTTCTCCAACAGCGTCATCCAGGCGTAGGTGCGCAGCAGAAAGTTCATCCACATCGGCAGCATGACGAGCATGAGCATGATGTGCTGCTTGTTGGCGCGCAGGCGGGACAAAAAGTACCCCACCGGGAACGCCAGCACCAGGCAGACGACGGTGGACACCGCCGCCAAGATCAGGCTGCGGGCAAACACGCTGGAATACCGGCCGATCTGGGTGAGGTTTTCCAGCGTAAAGCGGCCGTCGGCGTTGGTCATGGCGTACCAGATGACGATGAACAGCGGCACGACGATGAACGCCGCCATCCACAGCAGGTACGGCCCCGCCAGCCAGCGGGAGGCTTTGGATTTATGCATCGCTTACACCTCCGTGCGGGCCATGATATGGATCTCGTCGGGGCCGATGTTCATGCCGATGAGCTCGCCGGGTTGGCTGGCCTGGGTGGAGTGGATGAGCCACTCGTACCCTTCGACGTCGACGTGCATCTCAAAATGGACGCCCTTGAAGATGACCTCGCGCACAAGGCCGGTGAGCATACCCACAGAGGGCGGCACGATCTGCACGTCCTCGGGCCGGATGACGACCTGCACCGGCTCGTTGGGTTTGAAGCCGCGGTCGACGCAGGTGAAATCATGCCCGCCGAAGTTGACGAGGAAGTCTTTGATCATGACGCCGTCGACGATGTTGGAATCTCCGATGAAGCGCGCCACAAAGGCGTTGCGCGGCTCGTTGTAGATATCCTGCGGCGAGCCGATCTGCTGGATGTTGCCGCCCGACATGACGACGACGGTGTCCGACATCGTCAGCGCTTCCTCCTGGTCGTGGGTGACGTAGACGAAGGTGATGTTCATCTCGCGCTGGAGGCGTTTGAGTTCGAGCTGCATCTCTTTGCGCAGTTTGAGGTCCAGCGCGCCGAGGGGCTCGTCCAGCAGCAATACGCGCGGCTGGTTGACCAGGCTGCGCGCAATGGCTACGCGCTGCTGCTGCCCGCCCGAAAGCTGGTGGATGCTGCGGCGCTCAAAGCCTTTGAGGCCGACGATCTCCAGCATTTCCAGCACTTTGGGGCGGATCTCGTTTTCCGGCGTCTTTTTCAGGCGCAGGCCAAAGGCGACGTTCTCGAACACATTGAGATGCGGGAACAGCGCGTATTTCTGGAACACCGTGTTGACCGGGCGCTTGTAGGGCGGCAGGTCGGCGATGTCCTTGCCATCAAAAAAGACATTGCCCGATTTTGGGGTGATAAACCCGGCGATCACGCGCAGCGTCGTGGTCTTGCCGCAGCCAGAAGGTCCGAGGAAAGTCACAAACTCCTTGTCGTGAATGTCGAGGGAAAGCCCGTCCAGGACTTTCTGCCCGTCAAAATCGACTACAATGTCTTTGAGTGAAATAATAATGTTTTCGTTCATTTTACTGCATCCCCCTTTGCGGAATTTCCCGCCGGGGAACACAGTTTTGCTGTTCCGTACGCCTGCGCAGCCCCGCGGGTCAGCGTCCCTTATGCCGCCCCGCAAAGGTTTGTTACACGGCCCCCGCCCGCCTGGGGCGGACCGCTGCAGCAGCACATTCAACGCCAATGTGGCAGGGCATGACAAGATTTACCCTTAGATGCACACAACTACCATTATACGGCAGCTTGCCGGTTTGTCAATATTTGACGGCCGGTTTGCGGTAAAGGTTCTTTCAGATTTCGGTAAACCTTTGGTCAGGCGGTGCCCGGGTCGCCGAAGGCTTCGGTCAGGGAGTCTTTCGTGTCCTGCAGGGCGTCCTTCAGTTCGCCGTCCAGCAGGCCCGAAAGCCCGTCCTGCACGTCCGCCAGTATGTCGTTCCAGGGCAGCGCCTGGCCGTCCAGGGTCAGGGTGATCTGGCCGTCGAATTTGGCGCTTTTTCCGGCGATGCGCAGCCTGTAGCTGCCCGCGGGCAGCGTGACGGTCATGGGGCCGGCGCTGTCCAGGGGCCACTGGGCGGCGATGGTCCCGGCCTCGGTGTCCACCACCAGCAGCTTGGCCTCCCCCTCGGTGCAGGTCAGGGTGGAAGCGGCCTCGCACACCGCCTGGTCTTGTTCCACCGTGAAGGTGTTCAGGGTCTCGACGCCGGAAAAGCTGCTGGCCTCAAGGGCGTAGGAGCCGTCGTCCCGGATATGGCCCGCCCGCAGCACGGTGGCGTAGGAGTCGAAGGAACTGGTCAGAAAGTCCTCGTCGTCGTATCTGCCGTCGAACTGGCTGCAGGCGCACAGGGCCAGGGCCAGCGCCCCCGCCAGCAGAGCGGCCAGGGCGCGGCGTTTGGAGCCGGATCGTTTGTCGTTCATCGTCGTGTCCCTCCCGGCGTCAGTTGCCCAGCAGGAAGTCCAGCACGTCCCAGCCCTCGCTGCCGGTCTGTTTGTACAGTTCGGTATACCCGCACTGGCAGCAGCTGATGGTAACGAACTTCTTGTTCTGCACATCAAAGATCTTGGCAAAGTTGCCGCCGGTGGCCTGCATCTGGTCGGCCTCATACTCGGTGCAGCCGCATTTGGGGCAGACATATTGACGTTTTTCCATCGTTTTCTCCTTTCAACAGTACATAGAATACAGGGGGGTTCATGCCAGGTTCAGGCGGCGGGTCATCAGCCACTGGATGACAGCCCAGTGGA
>DXEI01000054.1 GCA_019115045.1 Candidatus Gemmiger excrementipullorum
CGCCCGAACGCGGGCGCGAGGGGCGCGGCGAACGGCTACCGCCGGGACGCGAGCGCGAAGGCGCACGGCGCGGACGCGGCGCGCCGCCGAAAATGCCCTGGCGCGGCGGCCCGCCAGGACCGCCAAAACCGCCGGGGCCGCCCGGCGGGGGCGGCGGCGGGCGGCGCGGGCGGCGCGGGCGGGACGCACGGCCCAGCCCGAACCAGAGCAGCGGGTTGGACGCGGTGCGCCGCGGGCGCGGCGCGCGGCGGTGCGGCCTGCTTAAGCCCGCGATGAGCACGATCACCAGGATGACGACCAGTAGGATGAGTACGCCTGTCACGATGCTGCCTCCTGCTTTTTGCGGCGGCGCGGCGCTTTGGGCCGCGTTGTCCAGTGTGGAAACAGGGATGCCGTAGATACTGCACAGCTCCTCGGCAATCGCGCGCACGGTCTGGCGGGTGCCGGTGTCGTAGTCGCGCTCCTGCCAGCTGGGTTCCAATTTGGTATCCCGGATAGTAACCAGCATGCTGATGGTCAGCTGGGTTTCCAGCCCGGCGCCGCGGGTAACATAGTAGTCGTCCTCGCCGGGGGCGAGCAGCAGCAGTACGCCGTTGTCGCGGTCGGCAGAGCCCAGCCCCCAGGCGTTGAGCACCTCGTAGGCGTAGCCCTCCATCGTCGAGTTGCCGATGTATTCGGTCGTATACACGCCGATCTGCGCGCCGCAGGTATCCTGCAGGGCGACCGAGAGGTTTTCGACATAGGCCTCGGTCTCTTCGGTCAGGATGCCGGCGTAGTCGTTGACGGCGGTGTTGGGGTCCAGTTCCGGCGCAGCCAGCGCAGCCGGGGCCGCGGCCGCCAGCAGGCAGCACGCCGCCGCCAGCGCCAAAAGGCGGCGCCGCGCGGTAGAAAATGGAATGTTCATGGTAGTTCCCTGTGATTTTGGCGTTCCTGTGGCGTTTACGGCGCAAAATACGCCAGCGGCTGCGCGCCCCACAGCCCGGCCAGCACCACGGCCGGGAACCCGCCGGCCGTCTGGTTGTAGGCCTGCGCCTGCTCATTGTAGGCGGCGGCTGCACGCTCCACCGTGGCCTGGGCCGAGGTGAAGCTGGCGTACAGGTCGTCGAGCTGGCCTTTTTCCTGCGCGGCGGCGGCATCGGCCGCCGCGGTGTATGCCAGGTCGACGGCCCCGGCCAGCGCGCGGTTGAGCGCATACTGCTGCGCGGGGTCGGCGTCGCCCTGGGCGTTCCAGGCGTCCAGCGCAGTCTGGGCGGCCTGGACGCTGGCGTCGCCCTGCCCCAGGGTGCGCCCCGCCACGCGGATGAGGTTGGCGGCGGCGTCGGCCTGGGCGGCGAAATCGCCCTGGATGCTGTGGCCGTATTTGTCCTGCGCGGCGGTGTACAGCGCGGCCGTTTTATCGTGCAGGCCCTTGAGCCGCGCGCCGCCGATGCCGAACACCGACACCAGCGCCAGCGCTGCCAGCACGGCGGCCGCCGTGCCGCGCTTTTTGAGCGGGGCGGGCAGTTTGCTTTCCGCCGTGCCCAGCACTTCCAGCTGCGGGCCGTGGATCACGAAAGTTTCCTGTTGTTCCAGTTGCATGGCGGGCTCCTTGGGGGGATGGGTCTAACCGGCGGGCGTCAGCCGTTGATCTCCAGCAGTTTGGCGCGCAGCTCGCCCTCGATGCGGCCGAGTTCCTGCTCGGCGCTGGCGCGCTTGGCCTTGCCCTCGGCGCGGATCTTGTTGAGTTCGTCCAGCGTCTCGATGAGCTGCTTGTTGGTCTGCTGCAGCGTCTCGATGTCGACGATGCCGCGCTCGGACTCTTTGGCGATGTCGATGGTGCCCTGCTTGAGGGTGGCGGCGTTGCGCTTGAGCAGCTCGTTGGTGGCGTCGGTGACGGCGCGCTCGGCGCGCATGGCCTCGTGGCTGTGGGCGATGCCCAGCGAGAGCACCATCTGGTTTTTCCACAGCGGGATGGTGTTGACGATGGTGGTCTGGATCTTTTCGGCCATCATCGTGTCGTTGGACTGGATCAGGCGGATCTGCGGGCCCATCTGGATGGAGACGTTGCGCGTCAGCTCCAGGTCGTAGAGTTTTTTCTCAAACCGGTCGCACAGGTCAGACAGGTCGCGCGCGGCCTGGGCATCCTCGGGCAGCTGGGTGCGCTGGGCTTTCTCCTGCGCGGCTTTGAGCTCGTTTTCGCGCACGGCGGCCAGCTTTTTCTTGCCCGCCAAAATGTACATCGTCAGCTCTTTGAAGTAGACGAGGTTGAGCTCGTACATCTTGTCCAGCATCGTGATGTCCTTCATCAGCGTGACCTGATGGTCCTCGAGCTGGGCGCGGATGCGCTCGACGTTTTTGTCGGCGCTCTCGTAGCGGGTCTTGAGGTTCTCGATGTTGTTGCTTGCCTTTTTAAAGAAGCCGAAAATGCCCTTGGGCTCCTCGGCACCGGCGTCAAAGTCCTGCAATTCGCCGATCAGGCTGGTGATGAGGTCGCCGGTCTCGCCCATATCCTTGGTCTTGACGCGGGAGAGCGCCGTCTCGGAGAACTGGCTCAGCTTTTTCTGGCTGGCCGCGCCGTACTGCAGCACCATCTGGGAGTTGGTGATGTCGATCTGCTCAGCAAAATCGTCCACCATCTTCTGCTCTTCGGGGCTTAAGGGGGTGTCCTCGACCTTGACTGGCTCGACCTTTTTGGCTTCCTCCACCGTTTTTTCTTCGGCGGCGGGGTCCAGCGTCAGGGTGGGGGCGGCAGGGCCGGCGTCCAGCGTCAGGCTCGGCGCGGCGGGTGCATTGAGGTCCAGTTCGTTGTTCAGTTCAGCCATAGGGGGTCCTTCCTTTCCTGTCTGTCTGCGTTATTTGGCCAGATCCTGGCTTTTGAGGATAGAATCCAACACTTCGATATCGGTGGAGATGTTCAGCGCTTCATCGCTGTACAAGCTGTCCAGCAGCGTCTCAAACGCGGTGGCCGTCGTCCCGGCGTTCTGGCGCAGCTCGCGGGTGATCTGGGCGGCGTTCTCGCCCTGGACGCCGTTTTTCTCCAGCTCGGCGTAGGCGCTCATCAGTTTGAGAGACTCCGGCAGATAGTAGCGGGCGAAGCGGTCGACCATGCGCGCTTTTTCGGGGTCCTTTTCCACCACGTCCACGATGCGGCGGCCGGCTTTCTCCATGCGGTCCATCGCGGCGGAAAGTTCCTGGTCCGGGATAGCGTCGTTGAGCGCGTGCAGTCGGTCGAGGTCGGCGGCGATGCCGGTGAGCATGGCGTCGACATCCTCGCTGCCGGTGGCGTAGGGCACCAGCGTGCGCACAACGCGCACCGGGCACAGCGCCCGGCCGGCCAGCCCGGCGGCTGCGCCCGCCACGGCCACGACGGCCAGGCTGCCCAGCGTGTAGGGCGGGAACACCAGCGACGCTGCCAGCACGCCCGCCCCCGCCAGATACAGCGGCAGCACCGGGCGGACCTGTTTTTCCTCCCATTTGCTCATGGCATGCCCCTCCTGCTGTAAATTAGCTCTATTATAGCCCAAAACCGGGGCCGTTGCAACTGCCCGCCGCCAAAAACGGGGTCAGCGCCGCGCCCCAGCGCTGCTGCAGCGCCGCCAGGTTCCACGCTGCGTTGGCGGGGCTGGTGCTGGGCAGCACGGTAGCCGGCAGGCCGGTGTGCGGCAGGGCGTAGCGCGCATAGACGCGCCCCGACGCCGCGCCGTTGCAAAACACGGCCTGCACGCCCAGCCGGCGGATGAGCGCCGCCACATCGTTGGGCACGACGTTGCGGATGGATGCGTCCGACGCGCCGCGGATGTCGCACGCGCCGATGGTGTCCCACAAAGCGAGGCCATGGCGCAGGATGATGGCTTTTTTGGCCTCGATGTCCTGCCAGGCGGGCGTCGGCTCACCGGTAAGGGCCGCCAGCAGCGGCCAGAACCGGTTTTGCGGGTGGCCGTAAAAAAAGCCCTGTTCCCGGCTTTTGGGGCTGGGGAAACTGCCCAGGATCAGCGCGCCGGCCCGCGCGCCGTGCAGCGGCGGCAGGCCGGGGCCGACATGGGTGTAGGTCAGCTTGGCGGGCATCTTAAAACGCCTCCGGCCACAGCGCGCGGCAAAGGTCCGCCACGCCGTGGGGTGCGGCGTCGGGGCCTACCTGCGCAGCCGCCGCCTTGGCGGCCGCGCTGCCGTTGCCCATGGCGACGCCCAGCCCCGCGGCCTGCAGCATGGGGACGTCGTTGTCGCCGTCGCCCACAGCGACGCAGGCCGCCGGGTCCAGCCCCAGCAGGGCGGCCAGCTCGCGCAGGCCGCTGCCTTTGTCGACGCCGGCCTGCAAGATGTCGCACCCGTCGCTGCCGGGGTAGGAGTAGACGAACCGCAGCCCCAGGTAGCCGTATTTTTGCTGGAACTGCGCGGCCCGTTCGCGCGGGACGAACCCGAACGCGCCGAACGGCATCTCGACAAGGTGGTGGTCCTGGTCCTCGCCGTCGGCGATGTTGTTGTCGACGTGCAGCGCGCGTTCCCGCGCCACAAAGCGCTCATAGCCAAGGTAGGCGTAGTTCGCATCGTGGAAGGTAAAGCGCAGCGGCAGGTCATAATCCTCAAAAAAATCGACGAGGGCGTACATTTCCTCCGGCGTCAGGCGGTGCAGCGCCAGGTCATTGCCCTTTGCGTCCACCAGCTGGGCCCCGCCCGCGCACAGCCAGGCGTCCGGCCGCACGCTGCGCAGCAGCCCCTTGCCCACGCCGGTGCGCCCGCGCCCGGTGGCGATGGCCACCTGAACGCCGGCGCGCTGTACGGCGTTGACGGCGTCGGCGTTTTCGCGCGGGATACGGTCATACCCGCCGGGGCGCAGCGTACCGTCGATATCCAAAAGCAGCAGCTTGTATTGCATCCTTGTTCCCTCCTGGCGGTATTATAGCAAAGTCTAGCGCCCGCCCGCAAGGCATATTGTGAACGAGAAGGGGGCGATGGCGATGCGCGGCGGGTTGGATCTGGCAAGGCCACGGCACAGGCGGCGGGCGCGGCGGGTACTGCTGGCGCTGGCGCTGTGCGCGGCGCTGGCCGCAGCCCTGCCACGGCTGGCGGCGGCGGTCCCGGCCGGGCTGGGCCGCCTGTACGCGGCCGTGGGCGACTGGTGCGCGCCGCACTATACCGCCCGTTTGGAAGAACTGCAGCGCCAGAATGCCGCTTTGCACGCCCGGCTGGCGCAGGCCGGCGACGCCCTGGCCGAGAACGAGGCCCTGCGCGCTTTGACCGGCAGCGCCCGTGCCGAAGGCGCCTGGCAGCCCGCCGCCGTGACGGCCCGTTTTGCGGACGGCGTCACACTGGCCTGTGCCGGGGCCGAGGGCGCGGCGGTGCTGGATGCGCAGGGCCGCTACGCCGGGCGGGTGGTGCGGGACAACGGCAACGACACCTGCGACGTTGCGTTTGCGGGCAGCGCGCAGAGCCCCTGCGCCGGGCTGGCCGGGGGCCATGCCGGCCTGCTGGAACGCGGCGCCGCCTGGCAGCTGACCGGCCTGCCGGCGGACTGCGCCCTGGGGCCCGGCACGCCGGTGACCGCCCCCGGCGGGTACTGGCTGGGCACACTGGCCGAGGCCCCCGCCCCCGAGGGCGGCGGCCTGACGGCGCGTGCCGCCCTGACCGATACCGCCGCGCTTGACAGCACGGTATTTTTTGTAAAACTGTAAATTTACAGGCGGGGCGTTGCGGTTTCGGCAAAATTCGCCTATACTAAGGGTAAGTACGTGTGGGAGGTGACCGGGACTATGGGCGGACGCAGGCCAAACGGCGGCCGCGGGCGCATCGCGGCGCTGCTGGTGCTGTGCTGCGCGGTGTTCGTGCTGTTTTTTGCGCGGCTGGCGTGGATGCAGTTTGTGCGGGCCGACCACTACGCCGAAAAAGCAGCCGAGGCCAGCTCGGCCAGTTATACCGTGACCCAGCGCGCGGCGCGCGGGGCCATCACCGACCGCAGCGGCGAGGTGCTGGCGCGGGACACCACCGTATATGACCTCTACCTGCGCATACCGGCCCCGCCGGGCACCGACCTGCGCGAGACCGTACCAGCCATAGAGCGCCTGACAGGCGGCAAGGATGTGGAAACACAGCTTGCCGCCTTTTCTGCTGCCGTTTCGGCCGGGGAACTGCTGGTGGCCGAAGCGCTGGACCGCGAAACGCTGACCGCCCTCTACCGCGCCGGCCTGGTGCAGAGCGGCGCGGTGCGGCTGGCAGCCCGCGGTGTGCGCACCTGGCCCAACGGCACGCTGCTGCCGCACGCCCTGGGCTACACCGGGGCCATCACGGCCGAACAGTGGCCCGGCGCGCAGGCGCGCGGCCTGGCGATGGACAGCGTCATCGGCCAGAGCGGGCTGGAAGCCGCCTACGACGACCTGCTGCGCGGGCAGGACGGCAAGGTGCTGGTGAACGCCGGGCTGGACGGCGTGCTGCGCGCGGTATCCACCCTGCGGGAGCCGGAACCCGGCGCGACGCTGGTGCTGACGGTGGACGCCGCTTTGCAGCGCACGCTGCAGGCCGCCTTGCAGGAGCGCATCACGACGCTGCAAACCACCGCCGCGCCGGGGGCCGGGCGCGAAGTGTGCGCCGGGGCCGCCGTGGTGGTGGATGTGCACACCGGCGGCGTGCTGGCCGCCGCCAACTGGCCAGGGTACGACCTGGCCGGCTACCGCCAGAACTATGCCGTGCTGGCCGCCGATGCAAGCGCGCCGCTTTTGGACCGCGCGTTCCAGGGGCTGTATGCGCCGGGCTCCGCCTTTAAGCCGGCCGTGGCCGCCGCGGCGCTGGCCGCCGGGTACGACCCCGCCGCCACTGTGACCTGCACCGGGCGCTACACCTATTACAGCGGCTACCAGCCCGCTTGTTTGCAGGACCGCCACAGCGGCCCGGTGGACCTGCGCACCG
This sequence comes from Candidatus Gemmiger excrementipullorum, assembly GCA_019115045.1. GTDB lineage: Bacteria > Bacillota > Clostridia > Oscillospirales > Ruminococcaceae > Gemmiger > Gemmiger excrementipullorum. The sequence goes on from DXEI01000054.1 coordinate 6,877, forward strand.
CATTGCAGTACAGCTGCAACCTCTACTTTTACGACACCGGCCGCCGGCTGGGGGTGGATGCCTTCAGCGCCATGGCGCAGCAGCTGGGCCTGGCGCAGCCCACCGGGGCCGAACTGCCGCAAGCCGCCGGCCGCCTGACCTGGACGAGCGACGAAAATTACCAGGCCGGCCTGACGCTGATGGCGGCCATCGGCCAGGGCAACACCGCCGTGACCCCCGCGCAGCTGGCTGTGTACGCCGCCACGCTGGCCACCGGCGGACAGCGCCCCACGCTGCACTTTGCCGCCCGCGCCGACGACGCCGCCACCGGGCAGACCGTGTGGCGGTACACGCCGCAGTTTACCACCGTGCCGGGCGGCGAGGCCGTGTTTGGGCCGATCCGCGACGGCATGGTGCGCATGGCGCAGAGCACGCGCGTGCTGCGCGAAGCGCCCGTGCCCTGCGCCGCCAAGACCGGCAGCCCCCAGCTGGCCGACACGCTGCCCGGCGGCGGGCACTACGTCAACTCGGTGCTGATCGGCTATGCGCCGGCCGACGACCCGCAGATCGCCGTGGCGGTGGTGCTGGAATACGGCGGCGGCGGTGCCAACGCCGCGCCGGTGCTGCGCGCCGTGCTGGACGCCTGGTTTGGCGGGGGCGGCGGGTGATTTTTGAAGAGAATTTTCGCGCAAACTGGGCAGTTTTTCTAATTTTGTACTACGTTCTGAACATCAGATTGTGAAAACGTTCAAAAATGCTGCAACTTTTTTAATCAAAAAGTCAGTTGCCGCCGCTTGCAAAGTGTGCTAGAATATCAATGAGGAAGTGTCGCGTCAAAGTATCACAAAGGACGTTCCTCACAACAGGAGGCACGCCTTTGAACGCACAATGCATCATGCTATGCTCCGGCAAGGGGGGCACCGGCAAAAGCACCGTATCGGTATTGCTGGGCGCCGCCCTGGCACAGCTGGGCCGCAAGGTCTTGCTGGTCGAGCTGGATTCCGGCTTGCGCAGCGTGGATATTATCGCGGGCGTGTACGGCCGCACGGTCTACGACATTGAGGACGTGCTCTGCGGCCGGTGCGAGGGCGCCAAAGCCATCGTGCCCAGCCCGCTGTACCTCGGGCTGTCGGTCATCAGCGCCCCGTATGAGGGCGGCACGGTGGAAGCCGCGCCGCTGGGGCGGCTGTTGACGGCGATGCGCCCGTATTTTGATTTTTTGCTGCTGGACACCGCCGCCGGCATGGGCGCGCCGTTTACGGCCGCCGCGGCCGTGGCCGACACCGCGCTGCTGGTCTTGACGCCCGACCCCGTGGCGCTGCGCGACGGCAAGATCGTTGCCGACCGGCTGCTGCATGACCGGCGCCCCCAAAACACCGTGCGCCTGGTGATGAACCGCGTCACGCGGGAAAGTTTTGGCAAGGGGGCCGCCGTGGCGGACCTGGACGAATGCATCGACACCGTCGGCGCGCAGCTGCTGGCGGTGATCCCCGAGAGCGCGGCGCTGCAGCAGTGCGGCGCGCGCGGCGCCGTGCCTCCGCCGCAGGACCCGGCGGTCGCGGCCGGGCAGGCCATGGCCAGACGTTTGTGCGGGCAGCGCGTCCCGCTTACCTTTTGATCTATACATGTAAGGATGGTGTAGCGTTATGATAATCGCCTTAGTGGCCCACGACTCAAAAAAGGAGTTGATGGTACAGTTCTGCACCGCCTACCGCCATATTTTAGAGCAGCACACCTTGATCGCCACCGGCACGACCGGCCGCCAGGTCGAGGAGAATACCGGCCTGAGCGTGCAGAAGTTCCTGCCCGGCGGCCACGGCGGCGACCAGCAGATCATGGCGCGCATCGCGTGCGACGAGGTGGACATGCTGCTGTTCTTCCGCGACCCGATCAGCGCCAAACCCAGCGAACCCAACGAGATGAACCTTCTGCGCATCTGCGATGTGCACAACATCCCGGTGGCGACGAACATTGCCACCGCCGAAGTGCTGATCCACGGCCTGGAACACGGCGACCTGGATTGGCGCACCATCCTGCACCCGCAGCACGGCGCGCCCCGCGCCTGACCCAAACAGCAAAACCCGCCCGGTACCGCAGCGTACCGGGCGGGTTTTTTATTGCAGCAGCTCCGCCAAAACGGCGCGCCCCTGCTGCGTGAGCGTTACTTCCCCGCCGCCGGCGTCCTGCGTGGGCGCGGTGGTATACTGCACCGTCAGCCCCGGCTGGCCGGCCAGGTATTGCAGCGTAGCTTCCGCCCCGGCCAGGTCGCCGGCCAGCAGGTCGGTCAGCGTACGGGCGCTCGCCTGGCGCCAGGCGTCGGGCAGCGCGGCCAGCAGCGCCGGGTCCTGGCGGGCAAAGGCCTCCCACACAGCGGCGCGCATGGCGGCCTGGCGGTCGGGGTCGTCCTGGACGCTTTGCAGCCGCGCGATCAGTTCGGCGGCCCCGGCGGCGTCCACCTGCGCGACGCTGTCCTGCCCGTAGCCCAGCTCCCGGCGCTGCGCCGCCGTCAGCAGGGCGGCGGTGTCCAACCGGGCGGCGGCCTGCGCCCCGGCGCAGCCGGCCCAGCAGTCCGGCGTGGCGGCCAGGTAGTACAGCGGCGGCGCAGCGGTCTCGCCGGTGGCCAGCGTAGCGCCCAGCAGCTGCACCGCCCGCCCCGGCCCCGCCGTCTGCGCGCAGGCAGCCAGCGTCGTGGTGCCGGACGGTGCGTCGACCTGCAATGCCCCCGGCAGCGCGCACAGCGTGACGGTCTGTGCCGGGCCGTCGGCCCGCGCCAGCACAAAGGCCGGTTCCTCCTGCTGGACGACCAGCAGCAGCCGCCAGGTATCCTGCGCGCCCTGCTCCACCGCAATGCCGCCGCGCCCGGCCGCCGCCTGGCGCAGCGCGTTTTGCTGCTGGCGCTGGCGCACCAAAAACGCCGTGACGCCCACCATGGGCAGCAGCAACAGCAGCGTCAGCCCCAGGCTGTACCAAAAAACGCCGCCCCGCGTATGCATAAACAACACCTCTTTGCCTCAAAATCATGGTATAGTGTGGGCCGCCCGGCCCGCGCGTATACCAAAGGAGGTTAGGAAGATGCTGCATGAACCATACGGCCCCCGCGGCGCGGAGGATGAGCGCGACGCCTTTTGGACCGACCTGGGCGAGGTGACCGACGCCGCCTACCGCGGCGACCCGGCGCAGAACGCCCGGCGCACGCCGCGCCTGGACGCGGCGGTGCACGCGCCGAACTATCTGCCGGGCGCCTACCCGGTACCGCCCGCGGCCCAGCCTGCACCGGGGCCCCTGCCCGGCCCCGGCGTGCAGGACGCCGCCAGCCGGCAGGACCCGCTGGGCAGCTGGACCGGCGTGCCCAGCGCCGACGCGTACGAGGCCCCCACCCAGGACGCCGACGACCTGTAACGTTGCCGCAGCAAAGCCCGCCCCCGGCTGTGCCGGGGGCGGGCTTTGTTCATACTTTGCGGTAGACAAGGTACCGGAAGCCGATCTCGGTCGTCAGCGCCGGGCAGGCGGCCAGGCGGGCCGCGCCGGCGGGCGGGGTCTTCCAGTAATAGGGCGTCATGGCAAACAGCTGCTGCACGCTCTCGCCCTGCAGGGCCAACATGGCCGCGGCTTCGCGCTCGCCCACAAAGGCAAAGCCGTCGTAGGCGGTCTGTTTGACTTCGTTTTCATACGGGGTTTCGTACAAAATTTCTTTTAAGCCGTAGAGGTGGCGCGCCGTGGGCACCGCATAGATCAGGTGCCCGCCGGGGCGCAGCATGCGGCGAAACTCCGCCCCCGCAAACGGCGAAAAGATGTTGAGCACCAGGTCGGCCCAGCCGTCGCGCACCGGGGCGCTGAAACTGCCGCCGACGCAAAACGCCGCTTCGGGCGTGAGCCGGGCGGCCAGGCGCACGGCCTCTTTGGCGAGGTCGAACCCGATGAGTTCCGGCCCGCCCAGCGCGTCGTACAAAAAGCGGTCGTAGCTGCCCTCGCCGCAGCCGGCGTCCACGATGCGCGCGTGCGGCAATGCGGTACAGACTTCGGCCAGCGCCTGCATCAGCGGCGCATAGTGCCCGGCCGCCAGAAACGCGCGGCGGGCGCGCACCATCGCCTTGCTGTCGCCGGGGTCGGCGGCGTGCTTTTTCTGGATGGCCAGCAGGTTGGCGTACCCCTCGCGCGCAAGGTCAAAGCTGTGGGCCCTGGGGCAGCGCAGCGTGCGGGCGTCCAGCCGCAGCGGTCCGCCGCACACCGGGCAGCGCAGCGCCGCGGCAGACCCCGGCGTCACCGGCGAAGCCCGGCGGCGCGGGCAGAACGGTAAAAGCGCACAGGCGTTTCCCCTCCCCTCTTTTTTTCATTCACACCGGCAGCCAGGCCAGCACCAGCGCACCGGCCACGGCGCTGACAAAATTGGCCAGTGCCGCGCAGTCGCGGGCCTGCTGCGGGCCGTGCTCCGGCATGTATTTGCCGCAGACTGCTATTTCGACGCCAAACACGATGGCCTCGACGAGCAGATAGCCAAACAGCGCCAGTGTCGCTGCATACGTGTTGAGGTACGGCCCGGCAAACACCACGTTGACGAACAGCTGCGTAGCGAGGTTGAGCAGCAAAAACACCCGCCAGCTCTGTTTGCTGCGGTAGCCGTGCAGCCAAAAGACCGTGCCTTCGATGCCCAGCGTCAGCAGCAGGCGCAGCGCGCACAGCAGCAGCCGGCGGGTAAGCGGCTGGCCCACGGTCAGGCGCGGGGTGGCGCCGGCACCGCCCAGCTGCACGGTGACCAGGCTGTTATACTCGGCAAAGGCTTCCGGCGGCAAGGCGCAGACGACGGCGCTGCCGCCGCTTTGCAGGCGCAGCCAGCAGCCGGCGGGCGGCTGTTCGGCATAGGTGAGGCGGTAGTAGGCTTCCCACCCACGGCGTTCCGGGCCATAGAGTTCTTTCACCGGCTGTTGATCCGGGTCCAGCAGCGTGACGGTCATATCCTTTGGGGCATGGGGCACCAGCACCGTCAGTTCCGGCAACCCGGCCGAGTTGGCCGACGCCCGCGCCGGCCATGCCAGGCATAGGGCAAAAACAAGGCACAAAACCGCCAGCAGGCGGCACAAAGCGGCGTGGCTGACGGTTTTCATGGCAGGGTCCTTTCCGTTATGGGGACACGGGGCGGCCGGTCATGCCTCAGGCGCGTCGGCCGGGGTTTCGGCCGCGGCGGGCGTGGGGTCCGGCTCGCCGGGCAGCGGCACGGTCATGCCGCCGTGCGCGGCGAGGTATTCCTCAAAATTGGAAAACTTCTGTTTGGGCGGGCGGCGGGTGATGAGTTCAAGGCCGGGGTCCTCCTCCACCATGCGGTGCGCGCCGCGCGGCGCGCGCTGCGGTTTGGGCGCGCGGGCCGGCTCCTGCGCCGGGGCGGCGTGGCCGCAGCCTTTGCCGCGCCCCGATGCCTGCGCTTGCGGCTGCGGTGCGGCGGTCTGCTGGCCGCGCTTGCGCCCGCGCGGGGCAGCCTGCGGGGCGTCCGGTTCTTTGCGCGCCGTGCGGGCGCGCTGCTTTTGCGGGGCCTGCTGCGCGGCGGGGCGTCCGCCCTCCCGCTGGGGGGCGGCGGGCGCGGCGTTCTGGGCCGCGCCTGCGCCGGACGAACGGCGGCGACGGCGGCGGCGCGGGGCGCTGCCGGGGGTTTGCGCTGTCTTTTCCATACTTCACCTGCACATTTCAGCCGATGACTCGGCATTCATTGTAATAACGTTTTTCCTCGGCGTGGCCCATGCTGAACGTCTTGCGCGGCAGCACGCCGCCCAGCACCACGCCGCGGAACAGATCCCCCTTGGCCAGGTCCGGCAGCAGGATGGCGGCCGCCGGGCGCTCGGGCCGGGCGGCCAGCGCCAGCGCCGTGGACGCGCCGTGGATGTAATCGACGCTGGCCTGCGGGTGGCGGGGCAGCCAGTCGGCCAAAAAGGCTTCAATGCTGCCCACCGTCAGCGGGGCGGGCGGGTTTTGCAGGGCGACGAGCTGCTCGCCCTGGCGGTCCGCCAGGCGGAACCGCTGTGCCGAGGGCACGGCGCTGCCGCCCCGGGCTTTGTCCCACAGGTCGATGGCCTGCAGCAGCTCCTGCGCGGTGACGCCGAACACCACGCGGTGGATGGGTTCGATCTCGATGGCCGGGCTGTGCACGTTGCACACTTCGGCCAGGCACCAGCGCGCGGGGTGGCGTGCGCGCTCGGCTTCGGGCAGGGTGGGTTTGAGTTCCTCCCAATACGCTTTGGCGGTGGCCAGGCTGTGGTTGCCGTCCCCCACCGCCAGCACCATGGGGGGCTGCCCGGCGGCAGCCGGCCAGCGTTTGGCAAAAGCGTCGGGGTCGGCCAGCGCCGCCAGCGCGGCGTCGATCTGCGCGATGAGGGCCGGGTCCTCGACCGCCCAGCCGCGCAGCCGCCCGCCGCCCAGCATCAGCTGGCCGTCATACAGCAGCGGCAGGCTGTCTTTGCGCGCGCCGACCGGCTCAATGAGCGTCTGGTTGGCATCGTCGGCCAGCATCAGGATATGCGGCGTCTCCAGCGCCGCGCCGCGCCGCATCGCCAGCCGCGGGGGGATGCGCTCCACCACCGTGCGTTCGCTGGGGCGGATGGCCGCCCGCGCGCCGGGGGTGTAGTCGTAGGCTTCGAGGTCGATGGCGCCCACCAGGCCCTGGCGGACGCTGCCGTCCATCTGGGTGCGCTCGACATAGACATAGCCGTGCACACAGCGCGTGAGGACGTTCTGGCGGTAATCCGCCATGGTGTGGCGGATGGCTTCCAGCCGGGCAGCCTGCTGCGGCGTGCCGAGGTAGGCCTCGGGCAGGACGATGTGCAGCGTGCTGGGCTGGCCGGCGGCCAGGGCCTCGGCGCGCTGCCAGTATTCCGGCTGGGCCGTGAACTGGTCCACGGCGATGCAGGCCCAGGTTTCCAGCGGGGTCTGCGCCGCGGGCAGCAGGATCTCGGCAGGGACAAAACAGGGCTGCGGCATAGGGCAACGCCTCCTACAAGACGACGGCATGGCCGACCAGGCCGTAGATGGCCAGCGACAGGATGCCGATGTAGATCATGGAGCTGGGCAGCCCCTGGAAGATGGCGGGGACCTCTTTACTGCGCAGACGGCGGCGGCCTTCGCGCACGATAAAGACGATGAACACATAGCCCAGCGCGCTGCCCAGGCCAAAGGCGATGCTTTGCGGCAGCGTGTAGTTTTGGTTGGCGCAGATCAGCAGCGTGCCCAGCACCGTGGTGCTGCACCCCGCCAGCGAAAGCTGCGCGTGGCAGGCCTGGCGCTGGCGGCGCGGCAGCAGCCACAGCAGTGCCCAGGAAACCGCCATAGCCAGGGCGGCGCAGGTCAGATAGACGAGCGGGCGCAGCGCGCCGACCGGCAGCCAGGCAGGCAGATGCGGGCGCAGCCAGGGGAAAAGCAGGTTGTGCGCCGCCCAGCCCAGCGGGGCCGAAAAGCCCATGACCAGCACGAGGGGGAAGCAGAAATCCCCGATCTGCGCTTTGTGGTCGGGCACGAGCTTGAGCAGCCGGGTCACGCCCAGGGCGCGGGCCAGCACGACGTTTTCGGCAAAAATGGCCAGTACCATAAAGCTGATGAATTCCAGCACGCCGCGCAGGACAGAAGCCTCAACGTTTACGGTTGGCATACAGGCGGCGCACCTCCTCATGTTTATAGTCGGTATAGGCGTTGGCCAGCGCGCACCACACAGCGGCGATGACGCCCGCCAGCACAAACCCGCCGGCCGGCTGGGCCGCCAGCGGCAGCGGCGCTGTGTGCAGCACGGCATGGCCGAACACCGCGCCGGCGGCCAGCAGCTCGCGCAGGCAGCCGACGATGAGCAGCGCCGCGCACATGCCCAGGCTATTGTTGAAACCGTGGCGCAGCGCGTCGCGGACGGGTTCCAGCTCGGTAAATTCCATGCGCTTGACGATGGCCGGTTCCACGATCAAAATGGGCAGGTAGATGCCCAGCATCGTCAGGTCGTTGCCAAACAGCTGGTTGAGCAGCACATAGACCGGGATGTACAGGACCGCCGCCGCATAGCTGTAGATCAGCGGGCGGAAGCGGTTGCCGCTGAGGTGGCACACCGCCACCGCCAGCACCCGCGTAAAGGTGACAAGCAGCAAACTGGCCAGGCACAGGATCAGCGCGCGTTCGCCGTCCAGCGCAGCCCCCACCACGGGGGCCAGGCCCAGCCCGCGCACCAGCACGGGGTTGGAAAGCCAGATATGGTCGCTGCGGATCTTTTCGTTGAGTTCGGCCTCCGCCTCAGCCCGCGTGCGCGGCCCTTCGCTTTGGCGGCGCGGGGCAGGCGCGGGCTGCGCCGCGGGGGGCGGGGTCTGCGGGGCCTCGGCCGGGCGCGGCGGGTCCATCATGCGGGTGGGGGCGTCCGCCGCCTGCGCCGCAGGGGGCGTCTGGGGGCGGCGCACCGGCTGCGAGAGCGTGCGGCCGGCCTTGGGGGTTGGCGCCGCGGGGCGCACCGGCGTGAACGCCTGGCGGGGGGGCGCGCTTTGCGCCGCGCCAGGCTGGCTGCGCAGCGTGCGCTCGGTCCGGCGGGAAGCCTCGGCCCGGTATTGGCCCTGCTGCTCCTGCAGCATCTGCTCGCGCAGGGCCTGGCGCTCGGCGTCGGTATAGCGCGGGCGGCTGGTGGGGATGATGCGCTGCGCCGCCGGTTTTTGCGGCGCAGGCTGCGGCGCCGGGGCCGCGCCCTGCTGCATGCGGGTCATTTCCTGCTCAATATCCGCGCGGGAAGCGCCCTGCTCGGCCATCGCGCGCGCACGGTCCAGCATGTCTTTGGTGATATGGGGGATGATCAGCGTTTCGGGGCCCGCCGTCTGTTTACGGCGGTTATTCCGGTTTTGCAGATTGGGCAACGCGCCGTTCCTCCTTCCTCATAAAGCGGATGCGTTCGGTGCGGTGGCTGATGAGGTCCAGCCATTCGGGGATCGCGCCTACGATCAGCAGCGCAAAGCAGACGGCGCTCTCATACGGGCTGACAACGCGGAACGCATGGGTGGCGATGCCCAGCGCTGCGCCGTACAAGATGCGGCTGCTGGTGCGGTTGGGCATGGTGACGGGTTCGCAGATCAGGAACAGGCCGCCGAACAGCACCGTGCCCGAAAGGATGACGTATTTTTCCAGGTAGATGCGCTGGCGCACATACTCCCACGGCCAGCTGAAGGCCGGCAGCTCATTGAGCTGGGGCAGCAGCCAGGGCAGGCCGATGCAAAAGACCAAAAACGGTACAAGGACCGTGACTTTGACATGGCCGCGCACCAGCAAAAACAGCCCGCAGGCCGCCACGACCAGCGCCGCGCTGGTGCCAAGCGCCCCGGCGAAGTTGCCGGTAAGCAGGTTCATGGTGCTGTCGCTGGGCAGGCCGCCGTCGCGCAGCGTGGCGTTGATGCCCTGCACCAGCGGGGTGTCGGCGGTGTTGAGCAGCGGCAGCCAGGTGCCGGGGGCGGGGTAACGGTAGACGCGCTCCGGCCAGGAGATGCCGGCCAGCGCCATGCCGACGGCCGCCGGGTGGAAGGGATAGTGCCCCTCGCCCCCGAAGGCCTCTTTGGCCAGCACGGCCGCGATGACCGCCGCCACCACGACGGCGTAGGGCACGGTGGCCGGCATCATAAATACGATGAGCGCGGCGAAGCATTCGCTGGAAGGCTCGCGCGAGCGGTAGCCCGCGCCGTGCAAAGGCGCCAGCAGGCAGTCGCACAGATAGGCCGTGAGCAGGCCCGTGAGCAGCAGCAGCACCGGGCGCGGCCCATAGTAGTACCAGGCCATGCCGCCCAGCGGCAGGATGCACCACAGCAGGTCGCGGTAATACCCGTACTGTTCGCTGCGTTCGATTTTGACACGATTGGGCATGGGGGGTCAGTTTCTCCTTTGGTTGGTTCAGGCCAGGCCGTGCAGCGCACGCACCACGGCGGCGGGGTCTTTGGCGCCAAACAGCGAATTGCCGGCGACCAGCCAGTCGGCCCCGGCCTGTACGCACAGGGGGCCGGTCTCGGCATTGATGCCGCCGTCCACTTCCAGCAGCGTCGTGCAGCCGCGGCGGCGGCGCTCGGCGTCCAGCGCGGCCAGCCGCTGCACGGCGGCGGGCAGGAACTTCTGCCCGCCGAAACCGGGCTCGACGCTCATGACCAGGATGAGGTCGACGACGCCCAGGTAGGGGTAGACGGCCTCGACCGGGGTGCCGGGGCGGATGCTGAGGCCCACCTGGCAGCCGGTGGCGCGGATGGCGGCGACGACTTCCTCCACCGTGTCGGGCACGGCTTCGAGGTGGAAGGTGATGAGCCCGGCGCCCGCGCGGGCGAAGTCGGCCGCGTAGCGCGCCGGGTCGCTGATCATCAGGTGGACGTCATAGAAAACGTCGGGCAGCGCGGCGTGCAGGCTGCGCAGCACCGGCGCGCCGTAGCTGATGTTGGGCACAAAATGCCCGTCCATCACATCAAAATGCAGCACGTCGACGCCCTCGTCCATCAGGCGGGTGCAGTCGCGCTGCAGGTTGGCAAAATCCGCCGACAGGATCGAGGCGGCGATCTTGGTCATAGGTTTCTCCCTTATCTTTCCCACTTTATCTGCAATTCCCTCTTGGCGCTGCGCGGCAGGGCCGCACGGCGATACACAAAAACATTATAGCGTATCGCCGGGCAAAAAGCAAGGCGCGCCCCCTGCCCTGCCGCGGCAAAAAAGCGCAGGGCCGCGCGTAAAGCTGGCCCTGCAAATTTTGTCAGCCGTTCAGTTCCCGCTGCACACAGGCCAGCGCGGCCTCGATGACGCGGTCCATGTCATAATACTTGTACTCGCCCAGGCGGCCGCCGAAGATGACGCCCGGCCGGGCGTCGGCCAGCGCTTTGTAGCGGGCGTACAGCGCGCCGTTCTCGGCGTCGTTGACGGGGTAGTACGGCTCGTCGCCGGGTTTCCATTCGGCCGAATATTCGCGGCTGATGACCGTTTTGGTGCCGGGCTCGGTGGAGGCAAAGACAAAGTGCTTATGCTCGATGATGCGGGTGTAGGGGGTCTCGGCATCCGTGTAGTTGATGACGGCGTTGCCCTGGTAGTTGGGGCAGTCCAGCACCTCGGTCTCAAACCGGACGCTGCGGTACTGCAGCGCGCCGTAGCAGGCGTCAAAGTAGGCGTCGATGGGCCCGGTGTAGACGACTTTGCGCGCCAGGGCGTCCAGCGCGGCGCGGTCGGCCAGGTAGTCGGTGTCGAGGCGGACCTCGACGCCCTGCAGCAGGTTGGCGACGAGCGCGGTGTAACCCTCGTTGGGGATGCCCTGGTAGAGGGCGTTGAAGTAGTTGTTGTCAAAGGTCAGGCGCACGGGCAGGCGCTGGATGATGAATGCCGGCAGCGCCGTGCAGGGGCGGCCCCACTGTTTTTCGGTATAGCCTTTGATGAGCTTTTCGTAGATATCCACGCCCACCAGGTTGATGGCCTGTTCCTCGAGGTTTTGGGGGTGGGCGGTGTAATGGGCGGCGCGCTGCTCGTCGATCTTGGCCTGGGCCTCGGCCGGCGTGACAACGCCCCACATCTTGTTGAAGGTGTTCATGTTGAAGGGCAGGTTGTACAGCTCGCCCTTATAGTTGGCCACCGGGGAGTTGGTGTAGCGGTTGAAGGTGGCGAAACGGTTGACATAGTCCCACACGGCCTTGTTGTTGGTGTGGAAGATATGCGCACCGTAGCGGTGGACGGCGATGCCCTCGACATCCTCGGTATAGATATTGCCGGCGATATGGCTGCGCTTGTCGATGACCAGGCAGCGCTTGCCGGCAGCGGCGGCCTCGCGGGCGAATACCGCGCCGAACAAACCGGCACCAACGATCAGGTAATCATACATAGGAAAACCTCCTCAACAAAATCATTACAAAACCGGTGACCTTACTTGCGGGCTGTATTCTGCCAGTGCTGCACGGTCTGGAGCTGGAACTCAAAGTCGCGCGCGTCCTTGGCGAGCTGGCTGGAGAGGATGACCCCCGAGATAAACAGCAGCAGCGCCGCCACCAGCACAAAGCAGCAGACGATGAGCGTGGGGAACCGCGGCACCAGCCCGGTGTGGAAATACTCGTTTACCACCGGGACCATAAACCCGACGCCCGCCACGGCCAGCACAGCGGCCAGGATGCCAAAAAAGGCGAACGGGCGGTAGTTTTTGAACAGCCGCGCAATGGTGCCCAGCACTTTGAGGCCGTCGGAATAGGTGTTGAGCTTGCTTTCGGAGCCTTCGGGGCGGTCGCGGTATTCAATGACGACGTTGTCGACCTGCATGTTGCGCTGCAGCGCGTGGATGGTCATCTCGGTCTCGATCTCAAACCCGCGCGAGAGCACCGGGTAGGTCTTGACGAAACGGTAGCTGAACGCGCGGTAGCCCGTCATGATATCCTTGATGCGGCCGCCGAACAGCCGGTTGGTACAAAAGCGCACGAGGTCGTTGCCAAAGTTGTGGAACGGGCGCTTGTTCTGGGTGTAGTAGGTGCTGGAGAGCCGGTCGCCCACGACCATGTCGGCCTGGCGCTCGGCAACGGCGCGCACCATCTCGGGCGCAGCCTCGGCCGGGTAGGTGTCGTCGCCGTCCACCAGCACGTAGGCTTCGGCGTCGATCTCGCGGAACATGCGGCGCATGACGTTGCCTTTGCCCTGCTGGTACTCGTGCCGGACGACCGCGCCGGCCGCGGCGGCCAGCGCCGCCGTGCCGTCGGTGGAGTTGTTGTCGTAGACATAGACGGTGGCGTCCGGCAGCACGCGCTTGAAATCCGTCACGACCTTTTCGACGGTCTTGGCTTCGTTGTAGCAGGGGATCAAAACGGCGATCTTATCCATACAGGGGCCTCCCTTTGTGTGATGTTACATCCAGAATTGGACCAGGCGGCTGGTCGTGTAATACAGCGAGGGGTTCATGCCGCGCAGCCAGGGTTCCATAGCAAACAGCGTGGCAAAGCGGTAGAACACGCCCCACGCCAGCGCCGCCGTCAACCCGGCGCGCAGCACCGGCAGCAGCGCGGCGGTCAGCGCCTCGCCGCTTTGCGCGCGGCGGGCAAGGCCGGTCTCGGCCAGCAGCCAGCACAGCGCCGCGCCCAGCAGCAGCACGGGGCTGTAGTCCATCAGGTAACGGTACAATACGCCGGCCATCTGGCAGTCCACCACGGTGATGACCGCCATGCCCGCCAGCGAACCGTAGACGACGGCCGCCACCGCGCGGCGGCGGTGCAGGCTGCGCCGCGCCAGCGGCACGGCAGGCAGCGCCAGCGCCCAGGTGAACGGCGTGGCCGCCAGCATGCCGCCGCAGAAACGCTCGCTGATGGTGCGGATGACGGCGTTGGTCTGCACGTCGACTTCCTGCAAAAACGGGAAGACGCTTTGCAGGCGCGGCAGATCGAACAGGCTGGTGAACACCGCCGGGCCGATGCGCACGACGTTGAAGCCGCGCTGCGTCATATCGTTGCCGGTCAGGTTATAGTTGGCGCCAAAATCAAACGGCGAGCCAAAGCGCGCGGCGTTGTACCACATCAGCCCCGCCGCCACCAGCACGACGGGCAGCAAAAACGCGGCGGCGTCCCGCACGCCGGCGCGGCTGAACAGCCGGCGGCGCGTACCATAGCGGTGCCAGAAAATGGGCAGCGCCAGCAGCGCGAACAGTTCCATCTGCGGGCGGCAGCCGGCGACTAGCGCCACGCACAAACTGCCCGCCGCCAGCCGCAGCGCCAGCATGCCGCCGCGCTGCACCGGTGTGGCGGCCGCCGCCAGCCAGAGCCACAGCCCCAGCATCAGCAGCGAAGCGCCGCACAGGATGGCATACTCGTAGATATACGGCCGCACCAGCAGCGTGTACAGCTGGCTGCCCAGCGCCAGCGCCGCCACGCACAGCAAATACGCAGCCGACGACGCCGTGGGGAACCACCGCCGCACCACCTGCCCCAAAATGCCAAAACAGCTGAGCAGATATACCAGCCCCAGCACCACCATGCAGGGCGCGTAAGCGAGGTTCTGGATGCCGGTGATGGCCTCGAACGGGAGCTGGAACAGCAGGCAGGGCACGATGCCGAAATAGACATAATACCGCCCGTTGTACAGCGCATGGTCCCAGCGGCCGCCCTGGATGTTCGCGGCGTCGCGCGCGGCGGCGTCGTAGGGGTTTTCCAGCGCCAGCAGCGCTTCGGGCGGGTCTTCCTCCAGATCCAGGCGGCCGTTGAGCAGGCTGTGCGCCAGCGCGCCGTACTGCTGGTAGACAAAGCTGACGGTGCTTTCGCCGTCCCAGTAGGCGGTGTTGTAGCTTTCCGTCGCCAGGCCGGTGTTGCCCGGCTGCCAGAACGGCACGACGACGACGAACGCCGCCAACACGCCCCCCAGCACCAGCGCAGCCATGCGGTCGCACAAACTGCCGGCCAGCCAGCGCCGCCGCCACAGCCCGCCGCCCGGGCGCAGCGCATACCCGGCCAGCAGCGCCAGCAAGATACAGCCAAAACGCAGCGGCGAAAGCGCCAGCGCGCGCGGCGCGTTGGCCGTGATGCCGGTGATGGTGAACGCCACCGGGTACTGCGCGTAGGCGCTGCTGTAGCCGTTGGCTTTCAGCGTCAGCATGCCCACATTGCCCGTAAGGTCCAGGCTGATGACCTGGCTGCGCGGCGCCTGCGTGCCGACCTGCCAGGTGCCGAAACGGATCAGCGCGCCGTTGGCTTCGTCGGTGCCCTCAATGTCAAAGGTGAAGGTGCTGTCGGCGTGCAGCGGGTCGGTATCGTCGTTGGTCAGGTTGTCGAGCTGCAGGTTGTAGATGGGCCGGTCGATATTAAGAAAGCGCAGGTAGGCGCGGCCCTCCTCCAGCGACCAGGTGCCGTTGCCGCGCTCGACGTTGACGTTGGGGTCAAGGTAGTCCATCAGCTGGAAGGGCTGGTAGCTGTGGGTGTTGAAGTAGGCTACATTGCCCACAAACAGCTCCGCCCCCGCCGCCACGGCCAGCAGCAGCGGCAGCACGAACCGCAGCCCGCGCCGCCCGAAGGCGCGCAGGCCCGCCGTGCAGAAACCGGCCCAGCCGCACAGCGCCGCGATGGCCAGCAGCCGGAACCCGTCAAACCCGACGGCAAGCCCCGGCCGGTGGTAGGCGCACAGGCAGAACAGCCATACCCCGGCCCACAGCCCCGCCGCCCAGGCGGCATCCCGCCGGGACGCCGCCCGCCGGGCCAGCCAGGCCGGGGCCATGCCGGATGCAAACGCCAAAAGCGCCGTCAGCGCCAACGCCGCAACGATCATGGCAGCCCCCTTCCTTTGCGTTTTGCGCGCATAAAAATACAATTTGTATTTTTATGGCAATGCATTACAATTTGTCATTTCCCTTTTGCCGCGCAGGGCGCGCCGCCGTCTGCGGCGGGCTGCCGGCCGACCCGCCAGAGTTCCGCCGCCAGGCACGCCAGCGCCCAGCCGGTGATCATCAGCTCTTTGTGGGTATAGCCAAAGTGGACATACGAATGGTTCATCGCGACGAGGTACCAGGCAAACGGCATGCACGCCACCATGCACAGCGGGATGGCGCGGTCCCGTGCAGGGCCCCGGGCCCGGCTGCGCAGCGCCGTAAAGGCGGCCGCCAGCAGCGCCAGGGCCAGCAGCACAAACAGCAGTTTCCAGGTGCGCAGGCCGTAAGCCTGGAAGTTGTTGCGCAGCACATCCAGGTAGCCGATCGCCTGCCCTTCGGTCTCGTGCGAAGAACGGATCATCAGGCTGTTCGCGGCGTCGGCAAAAAGGTTCTCGCCCAGGACCAGCGACCCCAACGCCCATTTTTCCGCCCAAAAGACCACGTAGCCGACGCCCCAGCAAAGGCTGCTTTGCACGACGCGCGCCACGCCCTGCCGCCACGGCGACGGCGCCAGCAGCAGCCAGAGCGCCAGCGGCACGCCCAGCGTGATGAGCGGGAAGGTCAGGTAGTCAAAATAGCAGGTGCCCATGCCGATGGTGAGAAAGAACAGCCCGGCATGGCGCTGCACAAAGTCCGTTTTTTTCAACAGCAGGATGCAGGCCGCCGCCATGACATAAAAGCAGGGCATATACTGGATGCACATCGCCATGGCCGTCGGCGTCAGCATGCCGAAAGCCAGCGCCGCCGCCGGCAGCAAATGCGCCAGGCCGCGCCGCGCCAGAAGCTGCGCGATCCACAGCGCCAGGCCCAGCTGCGCCAGCATGTTCAGCGCCAGGATGTCCTTGTAGTCAAGCACGAACAGCAGCGGCTTGAGGTAGACGAGGTTGCCGTGCCAGTACCGCGCGTAGGGCGCGCCAACCTGCTGTTCTTCCAGCGCGGCCTGGATCTTGCGGTAAGCCCAGGGCTGCTCGCCCTCGGCGTTGATGGCGTTGCTGTACGACGCCGCGGCCTGTTCCCAGGGGGATTCCTCACCCCGGTATACGGCCTGCGCCAGGATCAGCGAGTCGGTCAGGTAGTCCACCCAGGTGCCGGTATCGTCTTTGACCAGCGCGGCCGCGCCGTCTGCAAAGGCATCGACACAGCTTTCCAGATGCTTCTGCATCCGCTGCACCGGCAGGCAGTACACCAGCACCAGCAGCAGGTAGCCG
The DNA here is from genome assembly GCA_019115045.1 of Candidatus Gemmiger excrementipullorum. Taxonomy (GTDB): domain Bacteria; phylum Bacillota; class Clostridia; order Oscillospirales; family Ruminococcaceae; genus Gemmiger; species Gemmiger excrementipullorum. The sequence goes on from DXEI01000054.1 coordinate 23,392, forward strand.
GCCAGCGCCCCGGCCAACAGCCAGACCACGCCCAGCAGCCACTTTTTGGCATACGCAGCTTTCATGCGCTCTCTCCCCTCTCTGCAGGTGCTGCTCACAGCCCGGCATAGTGCCGGAACCGTTCCAGCCAAAAAGCCGCCGTTTTGTCCCAGCTGTATTTTTCCAGAACCGCATCGGGCGGGGCCACCGGCTGGGCGGCCAGCGCGTCGAGGTCGACCTCGTAGTCATAGGGGTCGAAATAGCGCGCGGTATCGCCGTAAAGTTCCGGCAGGCAGCTGGCGTTGGCCAGCGCGATGGGCGCGCCGAGGGCCAGCGCCTCCAGCGGCGGGATGCCGAACCCCTCAAATACCGCCGGGTGCAAAAACAGTTTGCAGTGTTTCATCAGCGCGGCGTTCTGCGCGTCGCTGACATAGCCGGGGTAGAACACGTTGGCGGTGTCTTTGGCCTCGGCATCGTCGCCGAAGGCGCGCAGATCCTTGCCGCCGGCCACCACAAAGGTCTTGTCCGGGTTGCGGCGGGCGACTTCGCGGATCCATTTGAAGTTTTTGTGCTTGGCCAGGCTGCCCAGGGCGTAGTAGTAGTCGCCGCGGGTGACGCCGGGCAGCTTGTCAAAGACGCTCTCGTCGGGCGTGACATGCTGCATGTGCTCCCAGCCGTTGTAGGTCACGCCGATCTTGTCCATCGGGATGCCCAGTTTTTCGCTGATGAGGCGGCGCTGGTCCTGGCTGACGGTGTAGACCTCGCGCGCGAACCACTTGGTGGAAAGGCAGTGCACCCAGAACTTGAAGCGGAAAAAGCCGCGGTCGGTATCCATGACGAGCGGGCGGATGTCGTGCAGGACGACGACGCTGCGCCGCGTCATGAGCATATCGCTGGCAAAGCCCACAAAAAACGCATGTTCGCGCCGCAGGTAGGCCGGCAGCACCGCCATGTTGTAAAAATACTTGACGGCTTTGAGCGGCACCAGCCGGATGTTTTTGAGTTCCGGCAGGTGCAGCGGCCGCCCGTCGTCGCGGTAGGCGATGCGCACGTCAAGGCCGGTGCCTGCGAGCAGCTTGTCCAGCCGCACGACGTTTTCATAGACATAGCGCGGGATGCCGGTGATGTTGTCGCACAGCACCGTGCCGTTGATGACGATGGGGTTCAAACCTCTTCCTCCTTGTCCCAGTGGGAGCAATCGCGCAGTTCCCGCTGCCAGTCCTGCATGCGGCGCGCGCAGTAGGCGCGCAGTTCGTCCTCAAAGCGCTGCTCGCTGAACGCGCGGCTGTGGCCGCGGATCTGTTCTTTGGTATAGGCCACGCCGTCGCGCTCAAACTGCTCGATGCAGGCGGCCAGGCTCTCGACGGTCTGCGCGTCGAACCAGTAGCCGGTCTTGCCGGGCAGCACGGTCTCGCACGCGCCGCCGCGGCCGTAGGCCAGCACCGGCGTGCCGGCGGACTGCGCCTCCACCGGCGTGATGCCGAAATCTTCCTCGCCAGGGAACAAAAACGCCTTGGCGCGCAGGTAGTACCCGCGCACTTCCTCATCGCTCAAATTCCCGCCCAAAAAGGTCACCGTCGGCCCGGCCAGCGCGCGCAGCTTGGCTTCCTCGCCCCCGGCGCCGATGACGACGAGCTTTTTGCCCAGCTTCGTGCAGGCCGCCACGGCCAGGTCGACGCGCTTGTACCAGGTCAGGCGGCCGACCGTGAGGTAGAAATCCTCTTTTTCCACAAACGGCGCTTCGTTGATATGGCAGCAGGGGTAGATGACGTCGCTGTCGCGGCGGTAGTATTTTTTGATGCGCTGCGCAATGTAGTGCGAGTTGGCGATGAAATAGTCGACGCGGTCGGCGGCGCATTTGTCCCACACGCGCAGCTTGTGCATCTGGTGGGGCATGACGGCGCGCACCAGCCAGTTGGCGTTGGCGCGGTAGGTGTAGTAAAAGTCCCACACATAGCGGATGGGCGTGTGGCAGTAGCAGATGTGCACAGCGTCCGGCCGCGTGATGACGCCCTTGGAGCAGGACGACGAGGAGGACAGCACGAGATCATACTCCGACAGGTCCAGCGCCTCGAACGCGCCGGGCATCAGCGGCAGCAGGTTTTTGTACAGTTTGGTGGCAAAGGGCAGTTTCTGCACCCAGGTGGTGCGGATGTCATAGTCCTGGAACCACGCGGGCATCTTTTTTTTATCGTACACCAGCGTGTAGATCACAGCGTTGGGGAACACGTGGTGCATACAGTCCACCACGCGGTCGCCGCCGGCATAGGTCACCAGCCAGTCGTGTACGATGGCTACTTTCGGTTCGGTCTTGCTCATAGCTTTCCCCCGGGTCTTAGCGGTCACTGGATCTTCTCGCTGTTGATCATCTTGCCGCCGAACACCGTGCGGAAGATGATCTTGATGTCCAGCGCCACGGTCCAGTTTTCGATGTACCAGATATCATAGCGGATGCGCTCGGCAATGTCGGTGTCGCCGCGCAAACCGTGGATCTGCGCCCAGCCGGTACAGCCGGGGCGCACCTGCTGGCGCACCAGGTAGCGCGGGATCTCCTCTTTAAAATGCTCGACGTGGAACGGCACTTCGGGCCGCGGGCCGACGAGCGACATATCGCCCTTGAGGACGTTGAAAAACTGCGGCAATTCATCCAGGCTGAATTTGCGGATCAGGCTGCCGAAGCGCGTCTTGCGCGGGTCGCGGTCGGTGGACCAGCCGGTGCCCTCGCTGGCGTTGACGCGCATCGAGCGGAACTTGTACATCATAAACGGCTTTTTGTTCAGCCCGATGCGTTCCTGCTTAAAGATGACCGGCCCCGGGCTGGACAGCTTGACGCCGATGGCCACCGCCAGCATGACGGGGCTGGTGAGCACGATGAGCACAAGGCTGCCCACGATGTCCAGCCCGCGCTTGACGGCGGCGTTGAGCAGGTTGTCGAACGGGGTCTGCCGCACGTTGATGAGCTTGCACTCATCCAGCACGTCGATGGTCGGGCGCGCCGGCAGGTAGTCGCCGTAAAACGGCACCATCGTGATGCGGGTGCCGTGCTTGTCGCAGGCGGCGAACACCCGCGGCAGCAGCTGGATCTCCTCGGCTTCCAGCGCTACGACGACTTCGTCAAAGGCGGTGCCTTCCAGCTGGCGGTCCAGGTTTTCGTACCCGCCGCGGTAGGCGACGCCAAAGCCCGGTTCTTCCACCGGGGCCAGGTAGGCGTCCACCACAAAGCCGTAGTAGGGGTTGTGTTCCAGCGCGCGCAGGTACAGCGCCGCCGACTTGCCGCCCCCCACCAGCAAAATGTGGCGCAGGCCCAGGCCCTTGCGGCGGCGGGCGCGGTCCACCCAGCGGCGGATGACGCGCTTGGCCACGACCGCCCCGGTGCCCAGCAGGTAGAACAGGCCCAGCACCACGCGGGAGTAGTCGTCGAGGTGCAGCAGGTAAAGCACAAAGACGAAGAACAGCAGCCCGCCGGCGTTGATGACGGCGATGCGCGTGCTGCGCGCCGCCAGCCCCCGCAGCCGGGCGTTGCTGTAGATGCCCGCGACCCAGTACGCGGCGACCAGCAGCAGCGCGGTGAGCGCGCCCGCCAGGATGTTGCGCGGGTCGCGCGCGACGTCCAGCGCCGGGCCGGCGCCGCCGGGCTCAAAATAGCGCACATAGTTGAAGCGCAGGTAGTTGGCCAGCAAAAAACCGGCAAACAGCAGCACGGCGTCCAGCAAAGCGCTGAGGATGCTTTTGTAATGTTGGTTTTTCTCCAGCAACGGGGGGTTCCTCCCTTACAGATCAAAGCGGACCTGCCGCGCGCAGCGGCTTATCGTATAACCATACCACATTCCGCGGCGGTTTGCAATCAGCGGTAGAGTTCCTGCAATGTGTCCAGCGTGCGCTTCATCTCGGCGCGCACCTCGGGCGGGCCCGCCACGACGACACCGGGGCCAAAGCCCGCCACCCAGCCGAAAAACTGCGGGCTGACCTGCACCGTCACCGTCATGGTAAAATGCTCGCCGTCGGCGCTGGGGTTCAGGATGGGCCCGGTGCCAAAGCGGTCGATCATCGCGCCGGCAAAGCGGTTTTCGCACAGCAGCGTGACCTGGCGGCGCGGGCCGTTGAACATGCCGAACATCTGCTGCATGTAGGTGTTGACGTCAAACGCCGCGTACTCGTCGGCGCCTTCGCGCCGGGTGCCGGGCATCTGGTGGACGCTCTGCATCTTGTCGACGCGGTAGTGTTTCAAGCGCCCCTCGGTATAGGCGATGAGGTAGTAGTTGCTGTTTTCCCACACCAGCACCCAGGGGCTGACGCAGTAGGTCTGCCCGCCGTGGCGCGGGGTCATCTTTTTTTGCAGGTTCCACTCACAGTATTTGAACTGCACCTGCTCCCCCGCCGTGATGGCCGCGTGCAGCGCGTCGACGGTGTACAGGATCTTTTCGTCGGTGCTTTTGATGCGCCCGCTGACAAGGACCTTGCGGTCCAGTTCCTCCTGCCGGTAGCGGGAGGTGAACTGCCCCAGCTTGTCGATGAGGACTTTGGACTTGCGCGCCGTGATGAACTTGCTGGCATAGACGGCGTCCACCAGCAGTTTGAGCTCTGCGAGTTCAAACTGCACGTCGGTCATATAATACCCGCCGCCGCGCCCGCGCAGCTGCACGATCTCATACGGCGCGCCGGGCAGCGTGTTGAGGGTATCCAGGTCATTGTACACGCTCTTGCGCTCGGCCTCGATGCCCTGCTCCTGCAATTTTTCCACCAGCTGCGGCACGCTGAGCGGGTGTTTTTCGTCCGTTTCGCGGGCCAGGATCTGCAAAAGCACCAGCAGCTTGCGTTTTTGACCTTCTTTGCGCGGCATAAGGGGGACCTCCTTACCATGGCTGGCCATATCCAGCCATATATAGTCCTATTATACACTCTGCAAACAGCCGGGGCAAGGGGCGCGGCAAAGTTTACAAATCTTTTGAAATTGCGCCTTTGCGCCGCCGCGCCCGCCCGGCCACGCAAAAACCGCCGCCCGGCGGCAGGCCGGGCGGCGGTCAGGTACGAGACAGAGGAAGAGAAAATGCGATCAGGCGTTGGCCTGGGAGGCAGCCACCGCGCAGGCGACGGTCATGCCGACCATCGGGTTGTTGCCGGCGCCGATCAGGCCCATCATCTCCACGTGCGCGGGCACGCTGGAGGAACCGGCGAACTGGGCGTCGCCGTGCATACGGCCCATCGAGTCGGTCAGGCCGTAGGAAGCCGGGCCGGCGGCCATGTTGTCGGGGTGCAGGGTACGGCCGGTGCCGCCGCCGGAGGCGACGGAGAAGTACTTCTTGCCGTTCTCGATGGCCCACTTCTTGTAGGTGCCGGCCACCAGGTGCTGGAAGCGGGCGGGGTTGGTGGAGTTGCCGGTGATGGAGACGTCGACCTTCTCCGACTTCATGATGGCA
>DXEI01000055.1 GCA_019115045.1 Candidatus Gemmiger excrementipullorum
TAAGGCGGCCGGGTACGGCGGGCGTGAACGCCCGCCCTACAGAGCAAAAACATACGCCATGCCAACCGTAAACGGGCAGCCGCCGCGTGCTATCGCACCATAAACCTAATTTCCAATCCGTCGTGCGGCGCACGACACATTCATTTTTCATTTTTATTTTTTAATTTTTAATTTTTCCCGGTCTTTTCCCCCGTTGACAACGGGCGGTGAATCCGGTTTAATAGGGGTACGCAGAACCCGCGACCCAAAGGAGGTCCCCCTATGAAACAAGCCAAACGCAGCCGCGCGCTGCTGGTCCTGCTGGGCTGTGTGGCGGCGCTGGCGCTGTGCGCGGCCGCCGCCATGGCGCTGCTGCTGCGCGTACCCGCTGCGCAGGACGTGACGATCCCCGGCGTGCGCGGCGGCATCCCCGCCACGGTGCAGATGCCCGCCAAGCTGGCGCGCGCCGGCGAGGTGCCGCTGGTGGTTTTGTGCCACGGCTTTACCGGCGACCGCACCGCCAACGGGCATTTCCCCACGCTGGCCGCCAAACTGGCGGAGCTGGGCATCGCCACCGTGCGGATGGATTTTGCCGGCTGCGGCAGCAGCACCGAGCCTTACACCGAATACTCGCTGGCCAGCATGACCGACGACGTAAACAGCGCCATCGCCTTTTTGCAAAGCGAGTACGGCGTGGACGGCGCCATTGGGCTGGTGGGCCACAGCATGGGCGGGCGGCTGGTGAGCCTGTACCCGCAGGATGGCCAGTACCCTGTGGCGGCGCTGGCCCTGTGGAGCCCCGCCAACGGCGCCGGGCTGCAGGGGCTGGAATTTTTGAACATCGAGGATTTCAGCGTGGTGGAAGCCCTGGCCGCCGAGGCTGAGGCCAACGGCCAGGCGGGCACCAAGTGGGGCGTTGCGATCAGCGCTGAGTTCGTGCGCGGCATGCGCGAGAGCGACCCCAACGCCGCGCTGCGCGCCTGCGGGCTGCCGGTGCTGCTGATCTACAGCGGCAACGAGGGGCCCATCAGCGAGACCACCCAGAGCGAGACCATTGCCACCGTCGAAAGCCTGGGCGAAGGGCGTGTGGTCCTGGAACCGTTTGTGGACGGCAACCACAATTTCTACGGCGCGGACGACGCCGCCACCGCCCGCCTGGACGAAACGCTGTGCACCGTGACCGCCGCGTTTTTGGTGCAGCAGCTGAAATAGACCGCCCGCATAAGCAAACCCGCCCCGGCTGAAAAGCCGGGGCGGGTTTCTCGTTTGCGGGGTTACAGCTCGATCTTGCCGAAGGCGAAGTCGTCGCCGTCGTGGATATGCTCGGTCACTTTGGGGGCGTAGGGCTTGGCGTCGGGGTCGCGCGGGGTCTCGGCAAATTCGCGGGCCGGGGCGCTGCCGCGCGCGCCGCTGTAACGGGGGCCACCCTCGCGCCGGCGGTCGCCGCGCCCACCGCGGCCGCGGCTGCGGTCATTGCGGCGGCCGTCACGGCCATCACGGCGGCGCCCGTCGCGGCGGCCATGGCCGCCGCGCGCATTGCGGGCGTTGTCGCGGTCGGGCAGGTTGCTGGCATCCGGGTCGGTGGAGTAGATCACGACGCGGCGGGACGCCCCGTCGCCGGTGCTCTCGCTGCGCACGCCGTCGATGGCGGCCACCGCCGTGTGGATGATGTGCCGCTCATAGGGGTTCATGGGTTCCATCTCGTAGTAGCAGCCGGTGCGGATGACCCGCTCGGCAATGCGGCGGGCCAGCGCTTCGAGGTCGCCCTCGCGCTTGCCGCGGTAGCCGCCGACGTCCAGCCCCAGCTTGACGTAGGGGCCTTCCATGCGGTTGACGACGAGGCTGGCCAGGTAGGACAGGCTCTCCATCGTCTCGCCGCGGCGGCCGATCAGCGCGCCCATGTGGCTGCCGTTGACGCGCAGGATCGTCGCCTCGCCTTTTTGCAGCGCCGAGAAGGTGAAGTCCTCAACGCCCATCAGCGTAAAGATCGGCGTCAGGTAGTCGACGGCGGCCTGCAGGCGCGCGTCGGCGGCGATGTCGAGGGGTTTTTCCTCGTCGCCGGCCTCGGCCGGCGCTTCGGCGGCGGGGGCAGCCGGCGTTTCCGCCGCCGGGGCGGCGGTGGTTTCGGGCGCGGGGGTCTCGGCGGGAGCCTTTTCCGGGGCGGCGGGCTGCACGGTCTCGGCCTCCGGCTCCTCGACGGTCACGCGGACCTTGGCGGGGATGGTCTTGAAGAATTTGCGGGCGGGGAACTCCAGCACTTCGTAGCTGACGTTGAGGTCGTCCCGGCTGACGCCCAGGGCCTCGCAGGCGGCTTCGACCGCGGCCTCGACGGTGCGGGCGCTCATTTCGATACTGCGCATAGTTGCTACCTCCTTACGGGTTCAACGGGGTGGTCCGTTCATCCTTATACAGTTCGGCTTCGCGCTGGCGCGCCAGTTCCAGGCGCAGGCGGTTGGCCTCGGCCAGGTTGACCTCTTTGGTCACGGTCTTGCCGTTTTCTTCCACGGTCACAGTGTGCTTTTTCTTGCGCTCGGCGCGCTTGGCGGCGAGTTCGGCCTCATACTGGGCCTTGAACTTTTCGGGGCTGTAGATGCGGTACATCACAAAGCTCTGCCCCATCTGGAAGATGTTGGACACGCCGTAGTACAGCGAGAAACCCACCGGCGCGTTGAAGCAGAAAGAGACGAACATCAGGTTCGTGACCAACATCATGACCTTCATGCTGCCCTGCATCTGGCCGCCCATGCCGGAGAGTTTCTGGGTGACGATGTAGCTGACGATCATGGTGATGGCGGCGACAGCCGGGAAGACGGCGATCGGCGTGAGGTTGAAACCGGGGATGTCGCACATATCCATGCCGAAGAACATCGTGTTGAAGTTCTGGATCTCGGTGACGATGTCGGCGGAGATGATGGACGGGTCGATGACGGCGCCGTTGTGGATGGCCTGGATCAGCGCCGTCTGCATGGTGGCGGTGTTGGCGCTGGCGATGCCAAGGCTCTCGCACGCGGTCTGGATGGCGTCGGCCGGCACGCCGAAGATGTACTGCACGGGGTAGTACACGACGCCCAGGAAGCCGAACAGCACCAGCATCGTCAGCAGCATGGGCAGGCAGCCGGCCATGGGGTTAAAGCCGTGTTCCTGCTGCAGGCGCAGGAGTTCTTCCTGCTGTTTTTGGGGGTCGTTTTTGTACTTTTGCTGGATCTCGTTCATCAGCGGCTGGAACACCGACATCTTGGCGGTGGACTTTTGCTGGTGCAGCGAAAGCGGGAACATGGCCAGCTTGATGAGGATGGTGGCGACGATCATGGTGCCCGCATAGTTGCCGATGAAGGTGTACAGCAGCTTGACCAGCGGGCCTAAAATGATGGCCAAAAAGTAGAAAATTTGCATAGCGTGTCCATTCTGCCCCGGCTGCGCCCGGAAGCGTGTATTTTAACGTAGGTCTTTGCCGCGCAGCGCAAAGACATGAGAAGCGAAAAAAAATTAAAAATTAAAAAATAAAAATGAAAAATGATGGTGGACTCGCGGCTTTGCCGCGAGAAAATTTGGTTTGCGGTGTGATACAACGCCGCGGCCGCCCGGGTATGGTTTGCAGGGTGTTTATCCTGCATTGTAGGGCGGGCGTTCACGCCCGCCGTGGCCGTTTGCCTTATAATACCGTTTTTAGGTCGTGACCGCGTTCGGTCTATGCGTAGGGGCGGCATACATGCCGCCCGCCAAAACGGTGCGTTACCGCCCGTTTACGGTTTGTATGGCGTATATCACGTATTGTAGGGCGGGCGTTCACGCCCGCCGCACATATAAAAATTAAAAAAATCATCGGTTCGGCGGGCGAAATCGCCCGCCCTACAGGGCGAGGTAAACGGGCAACCAACCGGGAACCCCGCGTGGGGCGCACCCCTGCCGGGCCGCATGCATGCGGCCCCCACAGACCGGCCGGGAACGGCAGCATTTTTTAGCGGCCGCAGGCCGCGGGACACCACAATTTTTCATTTTTCATTTTTCATTTTTCATTTTCACAGCTTTTCCCGCGTCAGCCTGCGTTCGTCACTGACCCAGCGGCCTTTTTCCGGCACGGGGTCGTAGCCGAACTTGCCAAACGGGTTGCAGCGCAGCAGCCGCCACACCGTCAGCAGCAGGCCCTTGCCCAGGCCGTGCACGGCCAGCGCCTGCATGGCGTACTCGCTGCAGGTGGGGACAAACCGGCAATGGTGCCCTAAATGCGGGCTGATATATCGCTTGTAGCCGCGCAGCAGCGCGATCAGCACCCGGGTCATTCGGCGTCCTGCGCGCGGTCCGGCAGGCCGGCCTTGGCGAACAGCTTGCCCAGCGTCTTGCTCAGCTGGGTGCTTTTCAGCCGCGGGGTCTGGCCGCGCGCCACCAATATTATATCATACCCGCCGCAATTTGGCGAGAGGTGTTCGCACAAAGCCGCCCGCATCACCCGCCGCGCACGGTTGCGCTGCACCGCGCCGCCGACCTTTTTGGTGGCCGTCAGCCCGATGCGCGTTTGCCCTGTGCGGTTTTTGGCCACATACAACACCACGTGCGGGTGCACGTAGCTTTTGCCGCGCCCGTAGACGCGGTTGTACTGCCAGTTTCTGTTCAGTGTGCGATAGCGCATAACTTCACCAGGGTAAAATGAAAAATCCGTCGCCGCCGGCGGACATGTGCCGACGGCGGTGACACAACCAGGGAAATTTACCCCAAAATTGTGTGCGAGGAGCCCGCGACGAGTGCGCGGTTTTGGGGTAAATTTTGTCGAAAGGGGATCCAAATGGGGGAAACAGGAGCGTTAGGCACCGCCGTGCGCGACTGTTGCCCCCGTTGATTCTCCGAAAAAAGGGCTGCTGGCGTTGCCAGCAACCCTTTGTTGTTCTTTTTGCCTTATGCTCAGACCGTCAGGCTCTTGCGGCCCTTGGCGCGGCGGCGGGCCAGCACCTTGCGGCCGTTCTTGGTGGCCATGCGCTGCAGGAAACCATGCACGCGGCTGCGCTGACGCTTCTTCGGCTGGAAAGTACGCTTCATTTCTTCATTCCTCCTATATAAGCTCCCGGTATGGGTGATACTTTTGGCTTTGCCCATACGGGGGCAGCCTTGCAGACTTAGATTATACGCGATACCTGCGGCGTTTGTCAAGGGTCTGCGCGCATTTTTCGCGTTCTTTTTTTCGCAGCTGCGCACAGTTGTGGCCGCAGGCGCCGCGCCCCACTACATCTTGTTTTCCAAACGTTTCCCAAATGGTACCCGGCATTTCGCAAAACAGGTTCATTTTTTCCTACTTTATTATAAATAGGGCATTGTTTTGCACGTTGTTTTGTGGTATACTGTATGCAGTGTTTCTGCGCCCTTGCGGTACCGTAGGGCGCGATTTTTAACAGGAAGTGGGGAATATCGTTCGACATGGATTCTATCAACGACGTATTGGAAGCGGCCAAGGAGTATTGCCGCGACCATACCTCCGACGCGACTTTTGAGTATTACATCAAGCCCATCAAGGCCGTCAGCTTTGAAAATTCCAACACCGTCACGCTGGAGATCCGCAACGCCTTCACGATGGGCATCGTGGCGGACCGCTACACCGTGCTGCTGAAAGAAGCGTTCAAGTCGGTATTGGGGTTTGATGTGGAGATCGCGTTCGTGACGCCGCAGCCGGAAGAGGAAAAGATCACCGGCGAACAGGCCCTGAAAGAGCTGCGCGAACGGCAGCTGCCCAGCGGCCGGTACGCCTTCACGTTTGAAAACTTCATCAAGGGCCCGTCCAACCAGTTTGCCTATGCGGCGGCGCAGGCGGTGGCGGCCAACCCCTCGGGCGCGTACAACCCGCTGTTCATCTACGGGCCGTCGGGCCTGGGCAAGACGCACCTGCTCAACGCCATCCAGGTCGAGATCAAGAAAAACCACCCCGACTACAACATCGTCTACGTCGACTGCGAGATGTTCACCAACGAGATCATCACCGCCGTCAAAACCGCGACGACCGAGCAGTTCCGCCAGAAATACCGCGAGGCGGACGTGCTGCTGATCGACGACATCCAGTTTCTGGCCGGCAAAGAGAGCACGCAGGAGGAGTTTTTCCACACCTTCAACACGCTGCACAACGACGGGCGGCAGATCGTCATTGCGTCGGACCGCCCCGCCAAGGAGATCAAAAGCCTGGAGGAACGCCTGCGCACCCGGTTTGAGTGGGGCCTGACCGCCGACATCCAGCCGCCGGATTTTGAGACCCGCGTCGCCATCGTCAAGCGCAAGGCCGAACTGCTGAGCCTGAAACTGCCCGACGACGTGGCCGAGTACATCGCCAACCACTTAAAGCAGAACATCCGCCAGCTGGAGGGCGCGGTCAAAAAGCTCAACGCCTATTACATGCTGGAGGGCATCGCCCCCTGCATCGGCGTGACGACGACCGCCATCAAGGACACCCTCAACGACAGCCAGCCCATCCCGGTGACGATCGAGAAGATCTTGAACGAAGTGGCGCGCACCTACAACGTCATGCCGGCGGACATCCGCGGCAAAAAGCGCAACGCCAACGTCAGCGCCGCGCGGCAGATGACGATGTACATCATCCGCGAGGTGACCGGCATGAGCATGGAGGCCATCGGGCAGGAGTTCCAGCGCGACCATTCGACGGTGGTGTATTCCATCAAGACGATGGCCGAAAACATCGCCCGCGACCAGCACCTGAAAGAAACGTGCAGCGACATCATCAAAAACGTGCGGACGTGAGGCAAATGAAAAATTAAAAATGTGCGGCGGGCGTTCACGCCCGCCCTACAGAACGAGGGAAACGGGCAACGAACCGGGAACCCCGCGTGTTGGTACGCATACCGTACCGTCGGTGTCAATGGAAATGCGGCATGGCCTATATGCCTCCCCTACAAACACCCGGTACCGCGTACACGAGCCGGGAGCCGGGCAACGCCTCAAACACCCACGGGCCGCATACATGCGGCCCCTACGAACCGACCGGAAAGAGGATGTTTGCCAAATAGGCACCAGGCATCCGGCAGGTTGGCCCGCCTGCGAACGCGGGCGGGGTTTCAGAACGGGAGCCCGGATGAGCCTTGCCGGCAGCAAAGAAACGGTATTGTAACAGAGAGCCTTTGCCTTGTGAGAAACGGAAACCGTCTCGGGCGACCCCCTTGAAGCCCCGGGGTTTCCAAAGGGGCCCGCAGGCCCCTTTGGCCGTGCCCCGCGCCTCGGAATTAGCGGCGGCTTTTTCGGTTTTTGCCGCAGGCAAAACCAACGCAAAGCGTTGGTTCCGCAATGGCGGCCCCGGAACCGGGGCCATGAATCGGGGCAGAAACCGTATTGCCGTAGATAAAGGAAGACATACGGCGAGTGAAGAAACCAAATCTTATAGAGCCGGGCCGGGTTTTGCCCCTTTACCCAAGAACGTAAAAACAAAGGCGAACGTCCGCGGCGGGGGTAAACCCCCGCCCTACAATGCATGATAAAAGCCCTGCAAACCATACCCGGGCAGCCGCGGTGTTGTATCCCATCGCAAGCCTAAATTTTGAGCGGCCGCAGGCCGCGGTCTACCTTAATTTTTCATTTTTATTTTTTAATTTTTAATTTTAAACTGCTTTTTCCCTTTTCAACATCCCGTTTTCCCCGGCGGGGGTGCAAAACGCGGGTTTTACACCTTCTCCACCGGTTTCTCCACCGTCAAACCGGAAAAACCAAACGCCGGTTTTTGCAGCCGCCGTGCGGGGTGCGGCAGTTTTCCCCCGTTTCCACCGCCCCTACTACGACTACGAAGATAGTTATTTAGTTACTGCACACAAAACCGAAAAAACAGGACCCTCCTTTGCCCCAAACCAGGGCGGTTCTGTTAAAAAATACACCCCTGGTTGTTTTACACGGTCGAACCCCTTACCAAAGACCGGGAAAGGACCTTACCCATGAAATTTGAATGCGAAAAAACACTGCTGGCCTCGGCCATTGAGGGCGTGTCCCGCGCCATCACCAACCGCTCGGCCATCCCCGTGCTGGAGGGCGTCTACCTGAAAGCCGAGGGTTTCAACCTGACGCTGACCGGCTACGATATGGAGATGGGCATCACCACCACCATCGAGTGCAACGTCCTGGTACCCGGCGAGACGGTGCTGGAAGCCAAGCTGCTGCTCTCGCTGGTCAGCCGCATGCCGGCGGGCGATGTGCGCATCGAGCTGACCGACGACGGCCAGGCCGTCATCAGCGGCGGCGTGGCGGAGTTTGAGATCCCCACCCTCAACGCGTCGGACTACCCCAGCCTGCCGGTGACCGGCGCCGACAACACGATGACCATCCCCACCAGCATGATGCGGGAACTCATCGAAAAGACCATCTACGCCGTCAGCCAGGACGACAAAAAACCCGCCCACACCGGCGAGCTGTTCGTCATTGAGCCGGGCAGCCTGACCATCGTGGCGCTGGACGGGTACCGGCTGGCCATCATCCAGCGCGACGTCGAGTGTACGCGCGATATCCGCATCATCATCCCGGCCAAGACGCTGCAGGAGCTGCTCAAGATCCTGGGCGGGCCGGACGACCCCGTCAAGATCGACGCCAACCGCCGCTACGTCGTGTTCACGACCAACGGCTACACCATCATGAGCCGGCTGATCGAGGGGGATTTCCTCAACTATGAGGGCGTGCTGCCCAAAGAGAAAAAGACCCGCGTGACGGTGGACTGCCGCAGCTTTATCAACACCATCGAGCGGTGCAGCCTCATCATCACCGAGCGGCTGAAAAACCCGCTGCGCATCACCTTTGAGGAGGACAAGATCACCGTGCGCTGCCAGACCCCGCTGGGCAAGGTCGTCGACGAGCTGGAACCCGTCGCCATGACCGGCGACAAGGTGGAGATCGGTTTCAACAACCGGTACCTGCTGGACGCGCTGCGCTACTCGAAATGCGAGCGGATGGTGCTGGAGATCAACGGCCCCTTGAGCCCCGTCAAGCTGCTGCCGGAGGAAGGCAAAGACTTTATCTACCTGGTGCTGCCGGTGCGCTTTAAAAACGAGGTCTGACGCATGGAAAAAATACGCATCCATACCGAGTTCATCAAACTCGACGCGCTGCTGAAATTCGCCGGCCTGTGCGAGACCGGCGGCGAAGCCAAGGAGCTGATCCAGGGCGGCGCGGTGCTGGTCAACGGCGAAGTGTGCACGATGCGCGGGCGCAAATGCCGCGCCGGCGACGTCGTGGAGCTGGACGGCCGGGCCGTGCAGGTCGCGGAGGGCGCGTAATGCGGCTGAGCAGCCTGGAACTGACCGACCACCGCAACATCGCCCACGCCGTGCTGCACCCCGACCCGCACCTGACGGTGCTGTGCGGCCCCAACGGCCAGGGCAAGACCAACTTGCTGGAAGCAGTCTGGCTGCTGACCGGCGGCAAGAGTTTCCGCGGCGCCAAGGACGCCGAGCTCATCCGCCGCGGGGCGGAGTTCTCGGTGCTGGAGGGCAGCGTCGAGAGCGAGGGCTGTGACAAGGCCATCCGGCTGACGGTGGGCGCCAAGGGCAGCGCACGCCCCGGGCGCACGGCCAAACTCAACGGCGCCGACGTCGGCCGCGCGGCCGCGCTGGCGGGCAATTTCCAGGCCGTTGTGTTTGAGCCCGACCTGCTGGCGCTCGTCAAAGGCGGGCCGGAAGGGCGCAGGCGGTTTTTGGATTCTGCCCTCTGCCAGGTCTACCGGCCCTACCTGGTGGCGCTGCGGCGGTATATGCGGCTGGTGGCGCAGAAAAACGCGCTGTTAAAGCACTGGGACCAGACGCCCGACGCCGCGCTGCTGCTGGACGCCTACAATGAGCAGCTGGCCGGCTACGGCGGGCAGATCATGGCGCACCGCCAGCAATTTTGCGACGCGCTGGCCCCCAGGGCCGCGCAGAACTATGCCGAGATCAGCCACGGGGCCGAGGCGTTCACGCTGCGCTACCAGTGCTGTGCGCCGGCCCCCACCGCCGACGCGCTGGCTGAAAAGCTGGCGGCGGTGCGCGCCAGCGAGCTGCGCGCGGGGTTCTGCCTGGCAGGCCCCCACCGCGAGGACCTGGACCTGCAGCTGGACGGCCAGCCCGCCCGCGTGTTTGGCAGCCAGGGCCAGCAACGCAGCTGCGTGCTGGCGATGAAACTGGCCGAGGCCACCGTGGTGGGCGAGCTGTTTGGCGAGCACCCGGTGCTGCTGCTGGACGACGTGCTGAGCGAGCTGGACGACGAGCGCCAGACCTACCTGCTGACGCGCATGGGCGAGCACCAGACCATCGTGACGACCTGCGACACGGCGGCCTTTGCGCGCACCAGCGGCAAGATCGTCTACGTAAAGGGCGGGCAGGCGTCCGACACGCCGCTGTAGCGCGGCCAACGGGCGGGCGGCTGACACGCCGCCGTAAGGCCCACAGAGGGGGAGCGCGATGTATTTCCACGCCGGGCAGGATTTTGTGCTGAACACCCGCGATGTGCTGGGCGTCTTTGACCTGGACACCGCGGGCGCGTCGCGCCGGACCGAGGCGTATTTCCGCAGCGCCGAGGCCGAGGGCGCGGTGGCCGACCTGTGCGCGCCGGGCACGCTGCCCAAGAGTTTTATCGTGACGGATTTCGCCGGCGGCGCGGTGTACCTGAGCCCGCTTTCGCCCGCTGCGCTGAAAAAGCGCATGGAGCGGGTGGAGTGGTAACAAGGTGCGGCCAGCATTTAGATTGCCCATTCGTCTGCCGTTCCCGGCCGGTCTGTAGGGGGGTTACGGTCACGTGGGGTTTATGGGATAATTGCCCGTTTCCGCCGGTTTGTAGGGCGGGGGTTCACCCCCGCCGTGGACGTCTGCCTTGTTTTTACGTTCTTGGGTAACGTGGCTGCTCCCGCCCCGTGCGTTATAAGATTTGGTTTCTTCACTCGCCGGATGTCTTCCTTTATCTGCGGCAATACGGTTTCTGCCCCGATTCATGGCCCCGGTTCCGGGGCCGCCATTGCGGAACCAACGCTCTGCGTTGGTTTTGGCTGCGGCAAAAAACCGAAAAAGCCGCCGCTAGTTCCGAGGCGCGGGGCACGGCCCAGGGCAAATCCAGTGGC
>DXEI01000056.1 GCA_019115045.1 Candidatus Gemmiger excrementipullorum
GGCAACCCCCGCGCGCAGCTGGCCAGCGATATGCTGAACTACCAGATCAAAAAGACCATCGGCAGCTACATTGCGGCGATGGGCGGCGTGGACGCCATCGTCTTTACCGGCGGCATCGGCGAGCATGACGCCGACTCCCGCGCAAAGATCTGCCACCACATGGACTGGCTGGGCATCCGCATCGACACCGACAAAAACCGCGACGCCTACAACCAGCACAAGGACGTGGTGGAGATCACGGCCTGGGGCGCGCGCGTGCGCACGCTGATCATTGAGACGAACGAAGAGCTGATGATTGCCCGCGACACGCAGGAAGTGCTGCAGGCCCCCGCCGAGGCCGAGAGCGAAGAGGCCTGAGCCCCGCTCCCCTGCCCGGCCGGGCAGCAACGCAAAGCACCAAAAAACAAAGAACCGGGCGGCTCCCTTTCGGGAGCCGCCCGGCTTTCTGTGCATACCGATGGGCTGCGGCCGGCTTACTGCTGCGCGGCGCGCTTTTTGGCGATGGCCGCCAGCGCGTCCTTGCGCGAGAGGTTGATGCGGCCCTGCTGGTCGATGTCGGTGACCATGACGAAGATGGGGTCGCCGACGGCGACGACGTCCTCGACACGCTCGACACGGTGGTCGTCCAGCTTGGAGATGTGGACCAGCCCCTCTTTGCCGGGGGCGATCTCGACAAACGCGCCGAAGTTCATCAGACGGGTCACGCGGCCTTTGTAGATGGCGCCGATCTCGGGGTCCTCGACGATGGTCTTGATGGTGCCGATGGCGCGCTTGGCGTCCTCGGCGTCGATAGCCGAGATAAAGACGTGGCCGTCCTCCTCAATGTCGATCTTGCAGTTGCAGTTGGCGCAGATCTCCTGGATGACCTTGCCGCCCTTGCCGATGACGTCCTTGATCTTATCCACGGGGATGACCATGCTGAACATCTTGGGCGCGTACTTGGAAAGCTCGGCGCGCGGCGCGGCGATGCAGGGCTTGATGATCTCATCGAGGATATACAGGCGGCCTTTGCGGCATTTTTCCAGCGCGTCCTCGACGATCTCATAGGTCAGGCCGTCGACTTTGATGTCCATCTGGATGGCGGTGATGCCGCGGCGGGTGCCGCCGACCTTGAAGTCCATATCACCGTGGAAGTCCTCGACGCCCTGGATGTCGAGCATCGTCATCCAGCGGCCGCCGTGCAGCGGATCGCCGTCGGTGATGAGGCCACAGGAGATGCCGGCCACCGGGGCCTTGATGGGCACGCCGGCGTCCATGAGCGCCAGGGTGGAACCGCAGATGGAAGCCTGCGAGGTAGAACCGTTGGAGGAGAGGACCTCCGACACGCAGCGGATGGTGTAGGGGAACTCGCTCTGATCGGGCAGGACGGGCACGAGCGCGCGCTCGGCCAGGTTGCCGTGGCCGATCTCGCGGCGGCCGGGGCTGCGCGGGGCGCGGGCCTCGCCGACGGAGTACGGCGGGAAGTTGTAGTGGTGGATGTAGCGCTTGTACTGGGTGTCGGACAGATCGTCCATCAGCTGCGCGTCCTTGGTGGAGCCCAGCGTGCAGATGGTGAGCACCTGGGTCTGGCCGCGGGTGAACATGCCGGAACCGTGCACGCGGGGCAGCAGGCCGACCTCGGCGGCCAGGGGGCGGATCTCATTGATGCCGCGGCCGTCGACGCGCTTGCCATCCTCCAGCAGCCAGGTGCGCACGACCTTCTTTTGCAGCTTGTAGCTGATGAGGTCGATGTCGGCGGGCGTCAGGTCGGGGTGTTCCTCGGCGA
Source organism: Candidatus Gemmiger excrementipullorum (assembly GCA_019115045.1). Taxonomy (GTDB): domain Bacteria; phylum Bacillota; class Clostridia; order Oscillospirales; family Ruminococcaceae; genus Gemmiger; species Gemmiger excrementipullorum. The sequence continues at coordinate 1,766 of DXEI01000056.1, forward strand.
TCTTGTCCATGATGGGCAGCAGCGCCGCGTCGCGCACGTTTTTGTCGTCGGTGTCCATCGCCGCCTTGACTTCGTCCAGGTGGTTGGCGTAGACGTCGGCCAGCAGGGCGTGGTCCAGCTCGACCGGGGTGAAGGTCTTTTTGGGTTTGCCGATCTCGGCCACGATGCTGTTGATGAAGGCCAGCATCTTTTTGATCTCGGCATGGCCGGCCTTGATGGCCTGCATCATCGTGGCTTCGTCGACTTCGTTGGCGCCGGCTTCGATCATGACGATCTTTTCTTCCGACGCGGCCAGCGTCAGCGAGAGGTCGCTCTTTTCGCGCTGCTCGGCCGTGGGGTTGAGGACGATCTCGCCGTCCACCAGGCCGACCGAGATGCCGGCGATGGGGCCGTTCCAGGGGATGTCGGACATTGCGATGACGAGCGACGCGCCGTTCATGCCGGTGATCTCGGCCGAGTTGTCGGGGTCGAGGCTCATGACCGTCATCGTGACGCAGACGTCGTTGCGCATATCCTTGGGGAACAGCGGGCGGATGGGGCGGTCGACGACGCGCGAGGAGAGGATCGCGTGTTCGCCGGGGCGGCCCTCGCGGCGCATAAAGCTGCCGGGGATGCGGCCCGCCGCGTAGAGTTTCTCTTCAAACTCAACACTTAAGGGGAAGAAGTCGACGCCTTCGCGCGGTTTCTCGCTCATCGTGACGTTGCACAGCACGCAGGTCTCGCCGTAGCGCACCATGGCGCTGCCGTTGGCCAGGCCGCACATTTTGCCGGTCTCGACCACGAGCGGGCGGCCGGCGAACGTCGTCTCAAACTTGCGGTAGTGGGGGAACGTTTCCAGCCGGGAAGCAAATTCGTAAGCCATAGAGATTCTCCTTCATTGGGTTTTTATACCATGGCCGCGCCCTTTGCCCGGTTTTGAGCAATAAAGCCAGCAGCCAAGCCGGGTGCTTGGGTGCTCGATTTACTGCGCAAAACGGCGGGCAAGTGCGGCCGAAAGCCACAAAAAGGCAAAACGGACAGGGCGCTTGTGTAGCACCCTGCCCGTTTTTGCGGAAATTACTTGCGCAGACCCAGCTCAGCGATCAGGGCACGATAACGGTTGATGTCCTTCTTTTGCAGATAGGCCAGCAGATTGCGGCGGCGGCCGACCATCTTGAACAGGCCGCGGCGGCTGTGGTTGTCATGCTTGTTGGTCTTGAGATGCTCGGTCAGGTGGTTGATGCGCGCGGTCAGCAGCGCGACCTGGACCTCCGGCGAACCGGTGTCGCCCTCATGCAGGGCGGCCTTGGCGATGATGGGCTGCTTTTCGATAGCAGATTTCTGGCTCATGTTACATACCTCTTTCAAAATAAGATTTGCCGGCAGCGCAGTGCGGGGTAACTGCGGGGTTGAGGCATACGCCCCGTACCGGGCCGCGGTAGCAGACAATAGTATACCACACCCGCGCCGCAAATACAAGGGCGCGGGGCGGTCTTTTTTGCATTTATTTTTGCCGTGCCGGGCAGGAAAGCCTCGTCTCCATCGGCGGACATGTGCCGACGATGGAGACACCGACAGGGAAATTTTGCCCAAAATTGTGTGCGAGGAGCCCGCGACGAGTGCGCGGTTTTGGGCAAAATTTTGTCGAAGGCTGCGAAGCCGAGCGCCGCCTGCGGCGGATGCAGCGAGACGGAGCAGGGGCAGCGGTCGCAGAGCGCAAGCGCCATACCTGGCGCGCCGCGCGATGCGGGCACCGCAACCCGGACTTTCCAAAGGAGGAAATAGACGCGTTAGGCAATTGCCGTGCGCGGCTGTTTCCCTCTTTGAAGCCTATGGCTAGGCTTATTGTACGGTCTGCGCGGCAAAATAAGCCTGGCTGTCCGCCGCCGCGCTGCGGATAAGCGCGGCCAGTTCTTCCAGCGTGCGGAACTTGCGCACCGGGCACAGGTAGCGGTGAAATTCCAGCACGGGGGCCTGCCCGTACAGGTCGCCGCAAAAATCCGGCACGTAGGTCTCGCAGGTCACCGGCGCGTTGGCGTCGCTTTCCACCGTGGGGCGGCGGCTGATGCCGGTGGCGGCCGGCCACCAGGCGTCCTGCAGGCGGATGCGCGTCAGGTAGACGCCGGTGCAGGGCTGCAGCGCGTCGGGCGGGTAGTTCTGGTTGACCGTCGGCGTGCCCAGGCGGCCCGCGCCGATGCCTTTGCCGTGGGTGACCGGCCAGTCGATGGCATAGGGCGCGCCAAGCATGGCGTTGGCGTCGTCGAGGCGGCCTTCCTCCAGCGCGGCGCGGATGCGTGTGGACGACACTGCCTGCGCGCCGTACTGCGCCATGGGCACGATGTGCACCGCGATGCCCTGTGCGGCGCAGAGCGTGCGCAGCAGCTCAACATTGCCGGCCGCCCGTGCGCCAAAGGTAAAGTTATCGCCGCAAAAGACCGCTTGGGCCGCAAAGCAGCCCACCAGCACCGTCTGCACAAAATCCTGCGGCGAGAGGGTGCGGAACGCCTCAAACGGGGGTTCCAAATACTGTGCGATGCCCAGCGCCGCGATGCGGGCGTGCTTTTGCGCCAGCGAGAGGATGCGCCCGCCCTTGAGCGTCTGGTTGCCGGGCAGTTCAAACGTGAAGGCCGCCGGCGTCAGGCCGTGCTGCGCAGCGTACTGCACGGCGCTGCCCAGCACCATGCGGTGGCCGCAGTGCACGCCGTCAAAGTAGCCCAGCGCCACGGCGCTGCCCTGCGGCGCGGCGACCGGCGTCAGTGCGCGGTAGATCTGCATCGGCAGTCACGTCCTTTCGCAAAAAAGTTTTTCGACCCGCAGCACGCCGCCGTCGACGCCCGCCAGGCCCAGAAACGCGCCGCCCTCGTCATAGACGCGGTAGCGGCCGTCGGCCGCGGCGTAGCGGCTGGTGGGGCAGCCGTTGAACAGGTGCGCCTTGACGCCGTCGTTGACGGTGAGCGCCGGCAGCGGGGCGAAGGCGGTATCCACCGGCAGCACCCAGCCGTTTTGGGCCAGCGCGCCGCTTTGGGCGGCCTGCAAAATTTCCGGCAGCGTGTGGCACTGGTCCAGCGTGAAGACGCCCGCGCGGGTGCGGCGCAGCGCGGCCAGCGTAGCCGGCACGCCGAGGGCCGCGCCGATGTCCTCGGCCAAAACGCGGATATAGGTGCCTTTGGAGCAGGCGATGCGCAGCGCATAGTCCCCCGGCGCGGGGCTGCCGAGGTAGTCGATGCCATACACGGTGATGGGCCGCGGCGTGCGCGCCACCGTCTGGCCTTTGCGGGCAGCTTTGTACAGCGGCTGCCCGCCTACCTTGACGGCGCTGTACATGGGCGGCAGCTGCTGCTGCGGGCCCACAAACTGCGGCAGCACCGCACGCAGTTCCCCCTCCCCCACTGTGACGGGAGCGGTCTCGAGCGGCGCGCCGGTGATATCGCCGGTGTCGGTGCGCAGGCCCAGGCGCAGCGTCGCCTCGTAAGTCTTATCGTGGTCCAGCTGGCGGTCGGCCGCCGCCGTAGCGCGGCCGATAAACACGGCGAGCACACCGGTCGCCATAGGGTCCAGTGTGCCCGCATGCCCCAGCTTGCGTGTGCCCAGCGCGCCGCGCAGCTTGGCCAGCACATCAAAGCTGGTCCAGCCGGCGGGCTTATCCACGGGCAGGATGCCGTTTGGCGTTTGCATGGTGGGGGTTCCTTTTCTTTCGTTGTGCGTTATGCGTCGGGCTCTGCCGCCTGGGCGGCGCGGTCCAGTTCCTTTTTGACTTCGTCCAAAATGGCATGTTTGGCGTTGTCCAAATTGCCGCTGATCTCGCAGCCGGCCGCGCGCGGATGCCCGCCGCCGCCCAGCCGCCGTGCAATGCTGCAGGCATTGGTCTGGTTGCCGGTGCGCACGCTGATCTTATAGCTGCCGTCCTTTTGCTGGCGCAGCGTCAGGCCGACTTCAACGCCTTCGATGGAGCGCGGCAGGCTGGTCAGGTCCTCCAGCTCCGCCCCGGCCACGCCGGCCGCCTGGATCTGGTCCCAGGTCAGGCAGATCATGGCGCAGCGGTCACCGTAGTAATACTCAAGGCTTTCCAGCGCCATGCGCTCGGCTTCCATCCGCGCGTGGGAGCGGCACTCGAACAAACGCTCGTTGAGGGTGGCCACATCGGCCCCCGCCTCGATCAGCCTGGCCGCCGCGCGGTGGGTGGCCGCCGTGGTGTTGGTAAAGCGGAAGCACCCGGTGTCGGTGGCAAGGCCGGTGTACAGACAGGCCGCGATGTCCGGCGTGAGCTCGACCCCCAGCTCGGGGATCAGCGACGTCAGCAGCTCGGCGGCCGCAGCGGCGCTGCCGTCCACCAGCGACTCATAGGCATAGCCGCTGTTGGAGGCATGGTGGTCGATGCAAAGGTCGACATGCTCGGCATAGCGGGGCATGTTGTTTTTGTCGCCAAACAGCTGGATGCCGGCCACGTCCACCGCCACCACAAAGCGCGGCGCAAAGCTGCCGTCAAACACCGTGATGGGCAAAAAGGCGTACATGGCGGGGATCGGGTCGCTGCAAAGCACGGCGGCCGTCTTGCCCAGGCGGCGCAGCGCCAGGCACAGCGCCGCGCCCGAGCCGAGGGTGTCGCCGTCGGGGTTTTTATGGCATAAGATCAGGATGTCGTCCGCACCCAACAGGCGCGAAACAACGGTTTCGTGGTCCACAGATTGTGTCATACGGACCCTCCTTTCACACCCCGTCCCGGTCGGGGCGGGGTCATTCGCCGTCGCTGGCACTCTCTGCCGGGTCGGCCTCCACGGCCAGTTCCCCCAGCAGCTGGTTGATGCGCGCGGCGTAGGCGGCGCCTTCGTCCGCCACAAAGACAAAGCGCGGCGCTTTGCGGATATGCATGCGGCGGCTGACTTCGGTGCGGACATGGCCCGACGCTTTGTTGAGCGCCTTGACGACCGGTTCCGGCCCGCCTTCGCGCCCCATGACGCTGATATACACTTTGGCCTGGTCCAGGTCGGGCGTCACGTCCAGCCGCGTGACGGTCAGCAGCCCGCCGGTCACGCGCGGGTCCTTCATCTCGCCAATGATGGCGATGAGTTCCCGTTTCATATCCTGTGCCATACGGCCATGGTTTTTGCTTGGCATGGTATCGTTTCCTCAAACTGCTGCGGCCCCGGCCCGCTGCGGGGCCAGGCGCCGCTGGCCGGGCCGCCCCCGCAGGCGCGGCGCCGGGTCAGGTTCAATCGCGGTATTCCTCCATCTTGAAGCACTCGAAGACGTCGCCCTCTTTGATGTCGGAGAATTTTTCCAGCGTGATGCCGCACTCGAAGCCTTCGGCGACTTCCTTGACGTCGTCCTTGAAGCGGCGCAGGCTGGCGATGGCGTCCTCGCAGATGACGATGCCGTCGCGCACCAGGCGCAGCTGGGCGTCGCGGGTGATCTTGCCGCTGGTGACACGGCAGCCGGCCACCATGCCGACGCTGGAGATCTTGTAGACCTGGCGCACCTGCGCTTCGCCCAGGGCGACCTCGCGCACTTTGGGCGCCAGCATGCCTTTCATGGCGTCGGAGACGTCGTTGATGGCGTCGTAAATGACGCGGTACATGCGCATCTCGACGCCGGTCTGCTCGGCTTCGGCCTTGGCGACGGCGTCGGGGCGGACATTGAAGCCGATGATGATGGCGTTGGAAGCGTCGGCCAGCGAGACGTCGGACTTGGAGACCGCGCCGACGCCCGCATGGATGACGCGGACGCGGACTTCCTCGTTGGAGAGTTTCTCGAGGCTCTGCTTGACGGCCTCGGCCGAGCCCTGCACGTCGGCTTTGACGACGATGGGCAGCTCTTTCATATCGTTGGCGGCCATCTGGTCGAACAGGTTATCCAGCGTGACCTTGGTGTAGCTGGCGAACTGGCGCTCCTTCGCCTCGTTGGTGCGCTTGTCGGCCAGCTCACGGGCCAGCTTCTCGTCCTCGACGGCTTCGAACAGTTCGCCGGCCTCGGGCACTTCGGTCAGGCCGGTGATCTCGACAGGCGTCGAGGGGCCGGCCTCGGTGATCTCGCGGCCTTTGTCGTCGCGCATCGTGCGCACACGGCCGACGGCGGTGCCGGCGATCAGGCAGTCGCCCTTATGCAGCGTGCCGTTCTGCACCAGCAGCGTCGCCACGGGGCCCTGGCCTTTGTCGAGGCGGGCCTCGATGACAGCGCCCTTGCCGCGGCGGTTGGGGTTGGCCTTGAGTTCCATGACTTCGGCTTCCAGGGCGATGCGCTCGAGCAGTTCGCTGATGCCCATGCCGGTGGCAGCCGAAGTGGGGATGCAGGCGGTCTCGCCGCCCCAATCCTCGGGCACGATCTCGTACTGGGTCAGCTGTTCCTTGACGCGCTCGGGGTTGGCGGTGGGTTTATCCATCTTGTTGACGGCGACGATGAGCTTGACGCCCGCCGCCTTGGCATGGTTGATGGACTCGATGGTCTGCGGCATGATGCCGTCGTCGGCCGCCACCACCAGCACGGCGATGTCGGTCATGTTGGCGCCGCGGGCACGCATGGCGGTGAACGCCTCGTGGCCGGGGGTGTCCAGGAAGGTGATGAGGCTGTCGCCGCTCTTGACCTGGTAGGCGCCGATGGCCTGGGTGATGCCGCCGGCCTCGCCCGCCGTGACGTTGGACTTGCGGATGGCGTCCAGGATGGAGGTTTTGCCGTGGTCGACGTGGCCCATAACGACGACGACCGGCGGGCGGGAGACGAGGTCGGCCTCGTTGTCCTGCTCCTGCACGAAGAGGCGTTCCTCGATGGAGACGTGGACCTCGTGCTCGACCTTGGCGTGGAATTCCTCGGCCACGAGGGCGGCGGTGTCAAAATCCACCACGTCGGAGACAGAATGCATCTCGCCCATCTGCATGAACTTGGCCACGACTTTGGCGGCCGTCTGTTTCAGGCGGGAAGCCAGCTCGCCGACGGTGATCTCGTCGGGGATGGAGATCTTGAGCTGCGCGTTGCGCGCTTTCTCCAGCTGGATGCGCTGCAGACGCTCGGCCTCGGTCTCGCGGCGGCGGCCGAACTGCTGGCCGCGGCGGTTGTTGCGGTTGTTGAATTTTTCTTTTTTGCCGGCGGGCTGCTTTTTGCGCTTGCCGGGCATGTTGCGGCTGTCGGCCAGGTCGTCGTAGCGGGCGTTGAATTTATCGACGTTGACGTCGACGGTGCGGGTATCCACCGACACCTGCGCGCGGTCGACCTTGATCTGCTCGGTCGCTTTGACAGGCTCCTTGATGCCGGTGTTGGCCGCCAGCTCCTGCAGGGTGACGCGCTTTTCGGTGCGTTTTTCGGCCTGCTTTTCGGGCTTGCGGGGCTCGCGGCGCGGCTCTGCCTTTTGGGCGGCCGGTTTTTGCGGCGCCGGCTTGGCGGGTTCTTTGGGCGTGCGGCTGGCCAGGTAGGCGTCCAGGCTGGTCTCGGCGTTGGCGCGGGTCAGCGTCTCCAGCAGCAGGTCCAGCTCCTTTTCGCCAAAGGTGCCGCCGGTCTTGTAGGCTTCGCCGGTCAGCGGCGCAACGGTCTCGATGACTTTTTTGGCCGGGACGCCGAAATCCTTGGCAACTTCTGCGATCTTATATTTAAAATCCATATACTGTGGTCCTCCTCTGCATCAGGCAAGATGTTTTGCGCACAGCTGCGCAAGGTGTTCGTCCGTTATGCCAAACACGGCGGCCGGTTTGGGGGTAAGCACCGCCAGGTCGGCGGTGGTCAGCGGCATGCGCCGGCAGGGCACGACCCCCTCGCAGGCGGCTTGCATGTGGGTCACGGTACGCTCGCTGGCGTCTGCGGCCAGCAGCACCAGCGCCACCTTGCCGCACAGGGCTTTTTCCTGCACGCGGTCGTACCCGTGCAGCAGCTTGCCGGCTTTGCGGCACAGCCCCAGCGCGCCCAGCAGCGGGTGTTGGTCATTCGCCATGGTCTGCCGCCCCCTTTGCCGTTTGTTCTGCGCACTGGATCTCCTCGGTCAGGCGGTCGTAGATCTCGCCGGGGATGGGCACCTCAAACGTGCGTTCCAGCCGTTTGGCCTTGCGGGCTTTGGCCAGGCACGCGGCCGAGGGGCAAAGGTACGCCCCCCGCCCCGGGGCTTTGCCGCGCAGATCGATGCTGATCTCGCCTTCGGGGCTGCGCACGACGCGCACCAGCTCCCGCTTGGGGCGCTGGGCGTTGCAGCCGATACAGCGGCGCATCGGGATCTTTTTTTGCTTTTGCTGCTGCAAGTAGCCGACCTCTTTTCACATAGGGTCCGGGGCGGCGGGGCCGCCCGGTGGAAAGGCTGACGCCTTAGTCCTCGTCCTCGCCGTAATAGCCGGACTCGGGGTGGATGTCGATGTTGTAACCGGTCAGGTGGGCGCACAGGCGGACGTTCTGGCCTTTGTTGCCGATGGCCAGACTGAGCTGGTGGTCGGGCACCGTGACACGGCAGCTCTTGCTTTCGCCGGGCAGCAGGTCGACCTTGACGACCTTGGCCGGGGACAGCGCGGCCGAGATAAACTCGGTGATATCCTCGCTCCAGCGGATGACGTCGATCTTCTCGCCGCCAAGCTCCTGCACGATCTTTTCCACACGCGCGCCGCGGGCGCCGATGCAGGCGCCGACGGGGTCGACGTCGGGGTTCTTGCTCCACACGGCCAGCTTGGTGCGGGCGCCGGCCTCACGGGCGATGGCCTTGATCTCGACGGTGCCGTCGTAGACTTCGGGCACTTCCAGCTCAAACATGCGCTTGACCAGGCCCGGGTGGGTGCGGCTGATCGTCACGCGCGGGCCGCGGTCGGTGGCCAGCACATCGACGACATAGACCTGCACGGTCTCGCCCTCGCGGAAAGTCTCGCCGGGGACCTGCTCGTTGCGGGGCAGCACGGCGCTGCCGCCTTTGCCCAGATCCAGCACGATGTTGCCGCGCTCGGGGTCGATGGAGACGACGGTGGCGGTGATGAGCTCATGCGCGCGGGACTGCATCTCGCTGCACTGCAGGTTGCGCTCGCCCTCGCGCAGGCCCTGGCGGATGACGTGCTTGGCCGTCTGCGCCGCAATGCGGCCGAATTCTTTGGTCTTGAGCACCGTCGTCATGCGCTGGCCGACCTTGTAGGTCTTGCGGACTTTCTGCGCGTCCTCCAGGCTGACCTGGGTATGGGGGTTCTCGACCTCCTCGACGATGTCGCGCAGCAGCGTGACGCGGAACGAGGCCGTCACCGGGTCGATGTCCACGGCGACGTTGTCGTCCTCAACTTCATAGTCCTTTTTGACGGCGATGACGATGGCTGCCTTGATCTTTTCGATCAGGTAGTCGGCCGGCAGGCCGCGCTCTTTTTCCAGGTCTGCCAGGGATGCAAAAAATTCGTTGTTCGCAGTAGCCATTTTTATGGTATCCTCCCAAGTATTGGTTTGGTATTTTGGGTCATACATTGCGGGGCGCGGCGCTCAGCCAAACAGGTCCTCATCGTCGCAGAGCTTGACATACCCCGCCGCTTTTACGGGGAAGGTATAGCGCTCCTCCCCTTCTTGCAGCGTGACGTTGCCGTCGGCGTCCAGCCCCTGCAAAATGCCGGCCACGTCGCGGCGGCCCGCCTCGTCGGGGCGGATAAGGTGCGCCGCGCATTTCTGCCCGCGCAGCGCCTCGTAGTGTTCGGGGCGGGTCAGCCGGCGGCCCAGGCCGGGGCTGCCGACCTCGAGGTAATAGCTCTGCTCGATGGGGTCGGCTTCGTCCAGCAGCGGGTCAATAGCGCGGGAGACCGCCTCGCAGGTGTCGGTGTCCAGCGGCGCGTCGCGGTCGATGAGCACGCGCAGGAACCAGTCCGGCCCTTCTTTTTCAAAGCGGACGTCCCACAGGCGCAGGCCCATGCCCTCGACCGTGGGGCGCACGAGCGCTTCGACCGTTTTGGCCGCGCCGCCGCTGTTTTGCTGTTTTGCCATGCAGTTGCTCCTTACAGTTGCCTATCATAAAAAGAAAGCGGACCTTGGCGGCCCACTTTCCAAAAACGATCATCGAACAGTAAGACTATACCACACCGCCGCGCAAAATGCAAGCCCTTGCGGCCGAAAAATGCGCCGCAAGCGGCATTTTGCGGCGTTTTGGGGGCTTCAGACCACCCGTTTGCGGTTGACGGCGGCATGATATCGTATTATAATATCATTAAACGATATTGTTATACGAGGTGAACCCCATGCCGAAACAGGCGCTGGAAAATTTGACGGAGTCGATGTTTTATGTGCTGATGGCGCTGACGCGCGGCGACGCCTGCGGGGCCGAGATCACCGCCTTTGCGGCGCAGGTGTCGGGCGGGGCGGTGCGGCTGGGCCCGGCCACGCTGTACACGCTGCTGGCCCGCTTTGAAAAAGAGGGCTTTTTGACCGAGGCCGGCACGGTGGGCTGCAAGCGTTACTACCGCCTGACGGCCGCCGGCAAAGCCGCCTATGAGGGCGAGCACGCGCGCTTGCAGCGCTGCCTGGACGACGCCGCCCGGGCGGCCATCACCGCCCCGGCCAGCCTGACGAAAGGAGCCGAGCACAATGAAAACGAGCGAGAGACAAACCGTGCGCCGTCTGGCGCCCTGCCCGCCCTATGATGTGGAAGCCTGCGAGAGCTGGCTGGGGGATATGGCCGAACAGGGGCTGATGCTGGAACTGTGGGGCCTATTGGATGTGCGTTTCCGGCGGGAGGAACCACGCCCGGTGCGCTACCGCCTGACCGCTGCCCGGCTGGAGGGCAATGTACTGTTCGGCCCGCCGGACGCCCCCGACGCCGGGGAGGAAGCGCTGTATGCAGAAACGGGCTGGCATTTTATCTGCCGGCAGAGGGAGTTTTTTATCTATGCCTGCGACGACCCCGCCGCGCCGGAACTGCACACCGACCCCGCGGTGCAGGCACTGAGTTTGAAGATGGCCTGCCGGTCAGCGGTCTACTACTGGATCGGCTGGCTCATCACCCTTGCCGTGCAGGTCTCAAATTTCCGCTCCCTGAACGGCATTCTTTTTCTTGTAGAGTATCCGCTGCTGAACCTGGTTTTTGCCTTTTGTCTCGCATGGTTCACACTGGATTGGCTGCACAATCTGTATAGCATTTTTGCTTTGCGCCGCAAACTGAAACGTGGCCTGCCGCCCGCCCCCCACAAAAACTGGCGACGGAGCGCGCCGCTGTACCGCTGCGCCAACGGGGTATATCGCCTGATCTTCCCTTGCGCGATCGTACTTTTGTTCTTTGTCATCTTTCGGCCGGACAAGCCCTATTATCAGCGCACCACAGAAGAGGAAAAAGCCGCCATGCCCTTTGCCACCATGGAGGACTTGGCGGACGGCACCTTTGTGCTTTACGCAGAAGAGGACGATGCTTTCTACAATTCTATGGAAACGCGGCGCACCCTGCTGGCGCCCCGGATCATCGAATTCCGGGAGCGCGGCCGGATCGTGCAGGGGGACGATGTGCTGCTGGACAATTATCTGGCTGTGGACTATTATGAAATGCTTACCCCCTGGCTGGCGCAGAAACTGGCGCCCGGCCTGTACGGACTGGATGACACCTACTATACCCAGCCACAGACGCTCCCTGCCCTGCCTGACGTCGATACAGCCCGCGGGTGGCGCAACACCGACGGCGACCGCTGCGAACTGATCCTGACGGCAGGACGGCGGGCGATCCGCATCACCTGGAACGACCCCGACGGCACGCTGGGGTTCGACCGGCTGGCCCCCCAACTGGCCGAAGGATTTTTGCAGGGTGCACAACCGGACGTATAAAACCGCGGCGCTGCCCGATCCCACAAAAAAGCCGCGCCCATTACGCTGCGAGGCCAGCGCTTTGGGTGGACCCGATTTGCCCTAAAGGAGCCGACGATGAAACGTGACGACAAAATAGTCTACCGCCTGCCGCCCTGCCCGCTGTATGATGTAGAGCGCTACGAGAGCTGGCTGGGCGACATGGCCGCCGCCGGGCTGTTTTTGCAGGCGCAGGGCGTGTTGGCGCGGTTCCGGCGCGGTACGCCCGCCCCAGTGCGCTACCGCTTGACGGCCGCCCGGCTGAAAGGCAGCGCGTTCGACTTTTTGCCCACCGCCCCGCTGCAGGAAGAACGCGCCCTGTATGCCGAGAGCGGCTGGCAGTTCGTCTGCGCACGCGGGGAATTTTTCATCTACGGCTGCCTGGACCCCGACGCGCCCGAACTGCACACCGACCCCGCCGTGCAGGCGCTGAGCCTGAAAATGGCAAGGCGCACCGCCTGGAGTTCCTTTGCGGGCGTACTGCTCAATGTGGTGGTGCAGGCCGTGTTGTGGTCCCGCCGCACGCCGCTTTTGCTGCTGGTGGAGCAGCCGCTGCCCGTCGTCTGCCTGCTGCTGTTCTGCTGCTGCATGCTGGGCCTGGCGCTGCGCGACCTGTACGCCGTTTTGCGCCTGACCCGCCGCCTGCGCCGCGGGCTGCCGCCCGACCACCGCCGCCCTTGGCGTGCGGCGGCATGGCGGCACTATCTGGGTCTGGGGGTCTCCTGGGCCTGCTTTCTGGCGGTGCTAGTTTCGCTGTTGGCCGCCTGGGCACAGCCTGACCCGCGCCGCCCGCTGGCCGAAAACGACGGGCCGTTCCCCTTTGCGCGGCTGACCGACCTGGCCGAAGGCACGCTGCTGGACAGTGAGACCGCCGCCGGGCAGAACACCATCGAGCGGCGCGCCTCGCCGCTGGCGCCGGCGATCTGGGAATGCCACGAGGACGGCATACTGCTGCGGGACCGTGAGCCGGCGCTGAACACCGTGCTGTCGACGGTGTACTACGAGACGGCAGCCCCCTGGATCGCCCGGCGGTTAGCGCCCGAGCTGTACCAGCGCGTCGAGGTCCTGGCCAGCGAGGCGCAGCCCCTGCCGCCGCTGCCCGGCATCGACGCCGCCTACGCCTACCGCGACGGCGACAGCGCTTTTTGCGTGTTGGTCCTGGTACAGGGCCGCCGCGTGGCGTGCAGCTGGTGGACCGACCCCGACGGCACGCTGGGGTTCGACCGGCTGGCTCCCAAGATGGCGGCGGTGTTTGCGCAGGGGTGACGCCAAAGCCGCCCTGCGCCCTTGCTGGCGATACAAGAACACGCCCGCCCGGGCCGTTGGCCCGGGCGGGCGTGTTTTCACTTTTTATAGGGGCAGGCCATCAAAACGCCCACTCGCCGTTCTCGAAGATGGTGACCTCGCGGCCGTCTTTGGTCACGCCGGTGACGTGGGTGTCGGGCGCGCCGATCATGACATCCTCGTGGATAGCGGAATCGTTGAGGCCTTTTTCCAGCAGCTGGGCGCGCGTCAGCGAAGCGCCGCCCTTGATGTTGGTGGGGTAGCCCGCGCCGAACGCGATGTGGCAGGCGGCGTTTTCGTCAAACAGCGTGTTATAGAACAGCACGCCGCTGCGGTTGATGGGGCTGGACGCCGGGACGAGCGCGATCTCGCCGATGCGGTCGGCGTTCTCGTCGGTGGCCAGCAGCTCGGCCAGCAGGGCGGCGTTTTTCTCGGCCCCGTGCTCGACGACTTTGCCGTCCTTAAAGGTGACGTGCCAGCCCTCGATGAGCTGCCCGTTGTAGGCGTAGGGTTTGGTGCCGTAGACGATGCCGTCGACGCGGGCACGGTCCGGCGCGCAGAAGACTTCCTCGGTCGGGACGTTGGCGATGAACTCGATGCCACGCTCCGACTTGCTGGACGCGCCCTCCCAGGTGGCGTCCTGCGCCAGGCCGATGGTCAGGTCGGTGCCGTTGCCGCTGGTGATGTGCACGCGGTCGAGGCCCCAGGCGTTGAGCTGGTCGCGGCGGGCCGACGTTTTGGCGACATGTTCACGCCAGGCGGCGACGGGGTCGCCGGTGGAAACGCGGCAGACGTCAAAGATGACTTCCCACAGTTTTTCCATCGCCTCTTCGACGGGCAGGTCGGGGAACACCTTGGCCGCCCAGCCGGGGGCCGGCACCGCGACGACGCACCACTGCACGCGGTCGTTCATCGTGTACTCCTGCCAGGGTTTCATGGCGGTGCGGCGCGCCAGATTGACGCGGTTGACCTTGCCGGCGTCCAGCCCCGCCAGGGCCTCGGGGTCCGCCGCATGGATGGCCAGCGTGCAGCAGCCGTCGGGGTCCTCGGCATAGTCGAGGTAGCTGCGCAGCTCGTAGGGTTTGAGCTCGCAGAGGTCGCTTTCCTGCGCAAGTTCCATGTGCAGGCGGGTGAGCTGGTCATCCTCCCACCGGACGACGACGTGCTTGGCGCCGGCCTCGTACCCGGCGCGCACACAGGCGTGGGCAAACGCCGGCATGGTGACCGGGCAGCGCACGATAAAGTTCTGGCGCGGGCGCACGTTGACGCCCACCTTGACGATAAAGTCGGCATACAGCTGCAGATACTGCTGGTTCATGGGTGTAAGCTCCTTTTTTGTTCATTCGGTTTCCCCTAGTATACACCATTTGCCGGCAAAAGTGTAGTGCCGCGCAAAAAAAGCAGGCCGCCTGTGAGGCAGCCCGCTGTGGTGCAAGTGGGTTATTGTACCATGAGGTCGGCGGCTTTGTAGAGGTCGCCGCAGCTCATGCAGACGACGAGGTCGCCCTCGCCGGCGTTCTGTTTGACCCAGTTGGCCGCGCCTTCCAGCCCGTCGACAACGACGCTGCCGGGGATCTTGGCCGCCAGCTGCTGCGAAGTCACGGTGCCGTCGTCCTCCTCGCGCCCGCCCATGATGGGCAGCAGCACGGTCTGGTCGGCCTGGCGCAGCACCGCGGCAAAGTCGTCCATCAGCATCTTGGTGCGGCTGTAGGTGAACGGCTGGTGTACGGCGATGACGCGCTTATAGCCCATCTTTTTGGCGGTGGCCAGCGTGGCGGTCAGCTCCGCCGGGTGGTGGGCGTAATCGTCGACGATGACGGCGCCGTTGCACTCGCCCTTGATCTCGAACCGGCGGCCGGTGCCGTGGAACGCCTCGGCCGCGCGGGCGGCGTCCTCGGGCTTGAGGCCCAGCGGGCGCACGCAGCAGCACATGGCCAGCGCGTTATAGATGTTGTGGTAGCCCGGCACGCCCAGGCGGATATGCGCAAACTGCTCGCCCAGTTCCAACACGTCGAACTCATAAAACCCGGGCTTATACTCGCCGATGTTGACGGCGCGGAAGCGCGCTTCCTCATGGATGCCGAAGCTGAGCACCGGACGGTCGATGGAGTTCATGACGTCCAGCGTGTTGCGGTCGTCCATGTTGAACACGACGTTGCGGGACAGCAGCGCGAACTTTTGGAACGCGAGCTTGAGCTGGCCCATGGTGCCGTAGTACTCCAGATGGTCGTTGTCGATGTTGAGGATGACGCCGACGGCGCAGGTCAGGTGCAGGAAGGTCTCGTGGTACTCGCACGCCTCGATGACGGCGCTGGGGCCGCTGCCGGCCTTGCCGTACCCGCCGATGAGCGGCAGCTTGCCGCCGATGACGGCCGCCGGGTCGCGCCCGGCGAGTTCCAGCATGGTGGTGATCATGCCGGAGGTCGTGGTCTTGCCGTGGGTGCCGGCCACGCCGACGGTCTGCGAATGCATGCGGCTGACATAGCCCAGCAGGATGCTGCGCTCGACCGCCTTGATGCCGCGCGCACGGGCGGCTTTGAGTTCGGGGTTGTCGTCGTGGATGGCGGCGCTGTACACCACCAGCTGCGCGTCGCCCAGGTTGGCCGCGTCGTGGCCGATGGTCACCTGGACGCCCAGCGCGCGCTCGGCCTCGGTATTTTTGGTCTCCTCGACATCGGAGCCGGTGATGGTATACCCGCGCGCATGCAAAATCTGGATCAGCGGAAAGGTACCGGAACCGCCGCAGCCGATAAAATGGACGGTCTTGACGCCATCGAGCAGTTTCGGGTCGAACATCATATAGGTCATGGATCGGTCACCTCAAAGCCTGTCTGCGCCTGTACGGGCGCGGTCTGCGTTTTCTCAGCAATATGGTATAATTATAATCTTTTTTTGGCGCAAAGGAAACACTTTTGCAAAATTTTTGGTATAATAACAGAAAAGCCTTTCCACAATTCGGGTATTTTGACAAGCAGGAGGGTTTTGTATGGCAAGATTTGTGTGGGGCGCCGATCCCCTGGCCCTGCAGCGGCTGGGCCAGCCGGAGCGGAAATGCCCGCTTTCGGTGCCGGAACTGGCAAGGCTGGGCATCCCGGCGCGCAAGATCCCCCGCGTGCAGGCCGAGCTGGCGCGCCTGGCCGCCGACGGCGCTGTGCCGCGCGCCGCGCTGCCGGCGCTGGCCCGGCGCATTGCCCGGCAGCTGCTGTAAAGCGCCCGGCCGCAGATTTTTTGCCCACGGCCTGCCCCGCGGCGGGCATTTTGCCTTGTGCGCGCCGCGCGCCTATGCTATAATAGCGGTATTGCGCCGGGTTTGTGCGGCGCAGCAATTTGCTTTGCGTGGCAGCCAGCCACGCGGAAGGAGTAGGACAAGACCATGAAAAACAGCGAAAAGACCCTGGATATGATCGTGAACCTGTGCAAGAACCGCGGGTTCATCTACCCCGGCAGCGAGATCTACGGCGGCCTGGCCAACAGCTGGGACTACGGCCCCTTGGGCGTTGAGTTCAAAAACAACGTCAAGAAGGCCTGGCTGAAAAAGTTTGTGCAGGAAAGCCCCTACAACGTCGGGCTGGACGCCGCTATTTTGATGAACCCCCAGACCTGGGTGACGACCGGCCACGTGGCCAGCTTTTCGGACCCGCTGCTGGACTGCCGCGCCTGCAAGAGCCGCCACCGCGCCGACAAGCTGATCGCCGACTGCGAGCAGGGCCAGGGCGTCGATGTGGACGCCATGACCTTTGACGAGATGGACGCGTTCATTGCCAGCCACGAGGAAGTCGTCTGCCCGGTATGCGGCAAGCACGACTTTACGCCCATCCGCAAGTTCAACCTGATGTTCAAGACGGCCATCGGCGTGACGGAGGATTCCTCCTCCACCTGCTACCTGCGGCCCGAGACCGCGCAGGGCATCTTTGTCAACTTTGCCAACATCCAGCGCACGACCCGCCGCAAGCTGCCGTTCGGCGTCTGCCAGGTGGGCAAAGCTTTCCGCAATGAAATCACGCCCGGCAACTTCACCTTCCGCACCCGCGAGTTTGAGCAGATGGAGTGCGAGTTCTTCTGCAAGCCGGACACCGACCTCGAATGGTTCGCCTACTGGAAGGACTACTGTAAAAACTGGCTGCTGAGCCTTGGCATCAAAGAAGAGAACCTGCGCCTGCGCGACCATGAGCCCGCCGAGCTGGCGTTTTACTCCCGCGCGACGACCGACATCGAGTACGCCTTCCCCTTCACCGACTGGGGCGAGCTGTGGGGCATCGCCGACCGCACCAACTATGACCTGAGCCGCCACCAGGAGGCTTCGGGCAAGAGTTTGGAATACTTTGACCCCGAGACCAACCAGCATTACATCCCCTACGTCATCGAGCCGAGCCTGGGCTGCGACCGCGTGGCGCTGGCGTTCCTGTGCGAAGCCTACGACGAGGAGCACCTGGTGGACGCCAAAGGCAAAGAGGATGTGCGCACCGTGCTGCGCCTGCACCCGTTCCTGGCGCCATACAAGTGCGCGGTGCTGCCGCTCTCCAAGAAATTGGGCGACAAGGCGATGGAGATCCGCAACGAGCTGGCCAAGGACTTTATGGTGGATTACGACGACGCCGGGTCCATCGGCAAGCGCTACCGCCGCCAGGATGAGATCGGCACGCCGCTGTGCGTGACCGTCGACTTTGAGACGGTGGGCGACGACAGCACCCCCGCCGACAACTGCGTCACCATCCGCGACCGCGACACGATGGAGCAGATCCGCCTGCCCATCAGCGAGCTGAAAGACTATATCGCCAAAAAGGTCGCGTTCTGACCGTTTGCCAAACGATAGCGGCCCCGCCCGGGTACACACCCGGGCGGGGCCTTTTGGCGCGCGGCAGTCAAAAATAGCCGCCGTCCTCATGCCGGGCCTGGCTTTCCAGCCCCATCGAGAGGCCCAGCGCCTCGTCGACGCGGCGCATGTCGTCGGGCGGGATGCGCCCGGCGCGCTCGCGCAGGCGGCGTTTGTCCAGCGTGCGGATCTGCTCGGTCAGCACGATGCTGTCCTTGGCCAGGCCGCAGCGGTCGGCCCGCACATTGATGTGGGTGGGCAGGCGGTTTTTGTCCTGCCGGCTGGTGATGGCCGCCGCGATGACGGTGGGGCTGTGCCGGTTGCCGATCTCATTCTGGATGATAAGTACCGGCCGCACGCCCCCCTGCTCCGATCCGACGACCGGGCTGAGATCGGCGTAGAACACTTCCCCGCGGTGCACTTCCATACAAAAGACCTCCTCTCGTCTTATACCCTTAGTATAAGCGGGGGGAGGTCGTTTTAATCACAACGTTCGATCAGCGCCGCCAGCGCGTCGCCCTTTTGGCAGACCGCCCGGAACAGGCGGGTGTTTTGCAGCGGGCGCATCACCAGCCGGGTGCGCAGCGCGTCGATGGCCGCACAGCCCGCAAAGGTGGCCGCCACCACAAACAGCGCATACAGCGCTGAGCCGTGGTGCGCCTGCGCCTGGAAGATGCCGTTCCACAAAACATCGCGCAGCGCCGGCACCTGGTGCAAAATGTAGACGCCCAGCGACGTGCCGGCCACCGCGTTGAGGGCGCGGCGCCGCCCCAGATCCAGGCTTTGGAACAGGAAAAACAGCCCCAGCGCCGCCAGCAAATTGGGCAGCGCGCCCAGGCCGGTGCGGTAGTACGCGACATACTGGAACGCCTTGCCGCCGGTCTGGCCCTGCCATTCCAGCCAGGCGCGCGCCGCGGTGTTGAGCAGCGGCAGCCCTACCCCCAGCGCCAGCGCTGCGCCGCGGCGGCGCAGCAGCGCCGACAGGCGGTTGCCGGGGTAGCGGCGCAGGTAGGCGGCGAGCAGATACTCATACAAAAACATCCAGACGAGGTCGCTGACGGGGCCGTCCTCACCAAACAAAGTCGGGTAGACGATGAGCGGCACGGCCAGCGCCAGCAGCAGGCCGCGGTGGGCGCGGCGCGGCAGCCCGTGCAGCAGGCGCGCCAGCAGCGGCGTGCACAGCAGCAAAAGCAGGTAGTCGCTGACGAACCAGAGCTGGCGCGTCGACGCCGGGAACACCGCCCAGCGCAGCGTGCCGAAGGAGACATCCAGCCCGGCCAGCGCGCACAGCACCGTGACGGGCACCGTGTACAGCCACAGCGACAGCCACAGCGACAGCGGGCGGCGGGCGGCAAACGGCTGTTCGCACAAAAACCAGCAGCCGATGAGCACGAACACGCTGCAGGCGATACGCGACCCGCAGCCGATCAGGCAGAAGGCGAAGGAGGACGGCAGCGTGCTGTAGTCGGCAATGCCGCCCTGGCCGGTCAGGTGGTCGCCGATGATAAGCAGCATGCACAGGATGCGCAGCAGCTCCAGGCTGCTTTCACGCGGGGTCTTGGCGGGCATGGGTCACTCCCCTTTTGGTTGGTGTTCTTCCAGCACGACGACGGCGCTGGCCAGGCCGTTTTCATGCGTCAGGCTGACATGCACGGTCAGGCCGCGCTGTTTGGCCCAGGCGGCCGCCCGGCCCGAAAGCTCAAAGTACGGCGCGCCATTGGCCGCGCGCAGCAGCGCCAGTTCCGGCAGCGCAAAACCGCCCAGCCCGGTGCCGGCCGCTTTGAGGAAGGCCTCCTTGGCGGCAAAGTTGGCGGCCGCGGTCTCGGCGCGGCGCTTGCCGCCCAGGCCCCCCAGCAGCGCCTGCTCGGCCGGGGCAAAGACATAGTCGCAGAAGGCCGGTTTGCCAAGGCTTTTTTCGATGCGCGCCGCCGCGCACAGGTCGATGCCGATGCCTAAGATCATACCATCACCACATAGTCCGGTTTGCGCGGGGCTGCAGGCTTGAAACCGCCCTCGGCCGGGTAGCCGAGGATGCAGTTGCCGACGCCGCGCCAGCGCGCGGGGTCCAGCCCCCACTGGCGCAGCAGGGCTTTGCCGTCCTCGGTCTCAAACGTTTCGCGCGCGCGGTGGATCCAGCAGGAGCCCAGCCCCAGGCTGGACGCCGCCAGCAGCAGGTTGCCCATGACGAGCGAACCGTCCTCGACACAGGTGGGGATGGAAGCGTCGGCCAGCACGACGAGCACCACCGGCGCGCCGTAGAACGGGTCGCTCTGCACGCCCATGATGGCGGCGTTGATCGCCGAGAGTTTGTCGCGCGTGGCTTTGTCCTGCACGGCGACGATGCACGGGCTTTGCCGGTTCATCGCCGTGGGGGCCCAGGTGCCGGCCGTGAGCACGGCTTGCAGCTCCTCCGGCTTGGGCAGGTCCGGCGTATAGGCACGGCAGCTGCGCCGTGCGGCAATGGCGGAAAGCACTTCGTTTTGGATCATGGCAAAGCCCTCCTTATGCAGCAGTTTATGGGATGCGCCGCAGGCGGCGCGCTTCCTCCAACAGGGGGCCGCGCTCGTTGGGCACGCGGCCTTCCATCACAGCGTTCAGCAGCGTGTGCAGCGTGCGGCCGACGGCCGGCCCGGCCGGCAGGCCGGCGTCCATCAGGTCACCGCCGTTGACGGCCAGCTGCCGCATGGTGTAGCAGCCGGTGCGGGCCAGCTCTTCCATGCGCGCCGCAAAGGCCGTGACTTCGGCGCGGCGGGCGGCGACGTCCGGCGTCAGCGCGTGGGCGTCGAGGTCGGCGCATTTGAGCGCGCACAGCCGCCGCAGAAACACCGCGCCGTAGCGGTTGAGGCTTTTTAAGATCGCGGCGTCGCCGGTGGGCAGCGGCGCGTCGTGGATGGCGACGAGCGCGGCCGCGCCGTCGATGAGGTAGACCGGCGCTTTGAGCCGCCGCAAGATCGCGCGCGCCATGACGGCGCCGCGCTGGTTGTGCCCCCGGAAATGCGCCGCACCGTCGGCGCCGACGCTGCGGCACTGCGGTTTGGCGATGTCATGCAAAAAGGCGGCCCAGCACAGCACCCGTGCGCCGCGGGTGTCCTGCCCGCGCAGGTCCAGCGTCTGCACCGCCACCGCCGTGTGCTGCCACACGTCGTAGCAATGCCAGCGCCCGGGCTGGGTGCAGCCCATGCAGGGCAGCACTTCCGGCACGGCGCCGGCCAGAATTTTGCCGTACTGCGCCAGCACATCCCCCGCGCCGGGGGCCATCAGCAGGCCGTCCAGCTCTGTATAGAGGCGCTCGGCGCTGACGCTTTGCAGCGTCTGGCAGGCGGTCTCGGCCGCGGCGGCCGTGGCGTCGTCCAGACGAAAGCCCAGCCGCGCCGCAAAGCGCAGCGCGCGCAGGATGCGCAGCGCGTCCTCGCCAAAGCGGGCCGCGGGGTCGCCGACGCAGCGCACGACGCCCGCCGCCAGGTCGCCGCGGCCGCCGTAGAGGTCAATGACGCCCTCGCCGGGGGCGTAGGCCATGGCGTTGATGGTAAAATCGCGCCGGGCCAGGTCGTCGGCCAGCGCGCCGACAAAATGGACCTGGTCGGGGTGGCGGTGGTCGCGGTAGGCGCCGTCCTGGCGGTAGGTCGTGATCTCATACACTTTGCCGTGCAGCACCACGCCCACCGTGCCGTGCTTGACGCCGGTGAGCACCAGCTGCTGGCCGGCAAACAGGGCGCGCGTTTCTTCCGGCCGGGCCGCGGTGCAGAGGTCCCAGTCGCCGGGGGTGCGCCCCAGCAGGCTGTCGCGCACACAGCCGCCCACCACATAGGCGCTGTGGCCCGCGGCGCGCAGCGTTTGCAGCAGCCACAGGGCGTCCTGCGGCAGCCGGATGCTCTCCTGCCTCATGCGGGCCTCCTTTTCTTGGGTCTTGCGGTCAAGCGCGGCGCCATTCCTGCGTGAGGTCGACGATGCAGGCCAGGCTGTCCCCTTCGGCCTGCAGCGCTTCGACCTTGGCGCGGGCGGTCTCGGCGTCGGTCATCCAGGTCAGGATAAAGTAGTTTTCGGACGGGACGCCGTAGTAGACCCACGCGCCGTCGGCGCGCAGCAGGTCCGGCAGGTGGTCGAGTTCGGTGTCCAGCAGGCCCTGGCCCTCCTCGCCGTAGAGCATCTCGGGCCCTACCTGCAGCGAGGTGATGACGTTGATGCTGCTGTTGATGTAGGTGTCGCGGTCGACACTTTTGTCGGTGTGTTCCCAGGCGCTGGCAAAGGCTTTGACCAGCAGTTCCCGGACTTCCAGTTTGTCGTCTCCCAACTGATACATTTGCGTTTTCCCTCTTTTATCATAAATGTAAGAACAGTATAGCACAAAACCGGGCCGTATGGTATGATTATTTTAAAAAAGCCTTGACCTTCCAGTAGGTGCAGGGTGTACCATGAGGGCAGGAAAGGAGGGTCGGTCATGAATATCAAGCTCGCCTCGGAGCGCTCCGGCGTATCGAGCCGGAATATCCGCTACTATGAACAGGCCGGGCTGCTCCACCCGGACCGCGACCCCGAAAACGATTACCGCATCTACACCGAAGAGGATATCCGCACGCTGAAACTGATCCGCACACTGCGGATGCTGGACATGCCGCTGGAGGAGATCCGCGATGTTCTGGCCGGTTCCCTGCCGTTGCCAGAGGCCGCCGCCCGGCAGCAGGAACGGCTGCAGGCCCGGGCCCGGGAACTGGACAGCGCCATCCGTTTCTGCGGGGAACTGCGCCAGCGCAGCGCCACCGCCGCCGCGCTGGACGTGGACGCCTGCCTGACCCGCATCGCGGCGGACAACAGCAAGGGCTGGTTCAGCGGCTGGGCCGACGATTACCGCGCCATGGCCCGCGCGCAGCAGCGGCGGCACTTCACCTTCACGCCCGACGGCCCGGTGACCACCCCCGCCGAATTCACCGACGCCCTGTTCGCCTTTGCCAAAGAGCAGAAGCTGGAACTGGTGGTCACGCAGGAGGGCATGCAGCCCCATTTTACCATCGACGGCGTGGAGTACCGTGCCGCGCGCGCCTACTACCCGGTGCGCGGAATTCCCACCGCCCGCATCCGCTGCACCCTCTGTGATCCCGATTTTGCGGAGGACGGCCTGCCCCCGGCCCGCCGCAAGCTGCTGGAACTGCTCCACTACAGCATGCCGGCGCTGTGCCTGGTGGCCGTGGGCCTGCTGTTCCTGATCCCCCGCGGCCTGCTGACCACCTGGTGGGGGATCGCGCTGCTCATTGCCTTTGCGGCCGCCGGGGTCAGCAGCAGTTGGTACAACCGCCGCTTCTTCTACAATGACAAGGACAACCAGCCGTTCCACGGCAAACGCCGCTGACGGACGCAAAAAGCCCGCCCCGGGGCCGGTTGGACCCTGGGGCGGGGCGCGTTTGTGCAGAGAGCCTGCCCGCCTTAAAAATGCCGGAAGAAGAAGAAATACAGCACCAGCCCAAACACCGCGAACATCAGCAGCAGCGCCGGGATAAAGACGATCAGCGCGGCCAAAATCATGGCCAGGCGGTCGCCTTTCTCGAGCGGGGCTTCCTTCAGCGTCTCTTCAAAGCGCTGCTCGGCCTGTTTATGGTTCGTCAGCACACGTTTGAGTTTTTTCTGAAAGAACATGGCGGGGTTCCTTTCTTCCGGCGGGGGCGGGCGTTTACTCGATCACTTCGCCGGTGGGGGCGTTGTTCTCATGCAAAGGGAAATGGCAGGCGACCCAGTGGCCGTCGCTCAGCTCGCGCCACTCGGGCACTTCGTGCTTGCATTTCTCCTGGCAGTAGCGGCAGCGGGTGTGGAACTTGCAGCCCTCGGGCGGGTTGACCGGGCTGGGGATATCGCCTTCCAGCAGGATGCGCTCGCGGCCGCCGTCCTCCTCGGTGGTGGGGATGGCAGAGAGCAGCGCCTCGGTGTAGGGGTGCAGCGTATCGCTGAACAGTTCCTCGGCGTCGGCCAGCTCGACCAGGTTGCCCAGGTACATGACGGCGATGCGGTCGCTGATGTACTTGACAACGCTGAGGTCGTGGGTGATGAAGAGATAGGTCAGGCCCGCTTTGGCTTTGAGGTCCGACAGCAAGTTGAGGATCTGCGACTGGATGGAGACGTCCAGCGCCGAGACCGCCTCGTCGCAGACGACGAAGCGCGGGCGCAGCGCCAGGCTGCGCGCAATGCCGATGCGCTGCCGCTGCCCACCCGAGAACTGGTGTGGGTAGCGGTTGAACATATAGGTGGCAAGGCCGCATTCCTCCATGACCTGGAAGATATACTCCTTCATGGCGGGGTCGTTTTTCTTAAAGATGCCGTGCGAGGTCAGGCCCTCGCCGATGATCTGGCCCACCGTCATGCGCGGGTTGAGCGAGGAGTACGGGTCCTGGAAGATCAGCTGCAGGTCCTTGCGCAGCACGCGCATCTGCTCTGCGTTTTGCCGCTTCAGGTCGATGGCCTGGCCGTCCTTGTGGTAGATGATGTCGCCGTGGGTCTGCGGGTAGAGCTGCAAAATGGTGCGGCCCAGCGTCGATTTGCCGCAACCGGACTCGCCCACCAGGCCCAGCGTCTCACCCTCGTAAATTTCCAGCGTGATGCCGTCGTTGGCGCGCACATAGCGCTGCTTCTCGCGCAGTTTGGTCTTTTTGACCGGGAAGTACTGTTTGACGTCGCGTACTTCCAGCAGGACCTTGCGGCCGTTTTGATCATTTTTCATTTTGCTGTCTCACCGCCTTTTCCGCATAGAAGCAACGTACCAGATGGTTGGCGCCGACCTCCTGCAGGGGCGGCTCTTCCTCGAGGCATTTCTGGGTGCAGTACTTGCAGCGGGGCGCAAACTTGCAGCCCTTGGGCAGGTACAGGGGGTTGGGCACCGCGCCGGGGATGGCGTCGAGCTTTTTGCCCTTGGGGGTGTTGAGCCGCGGGATGGAGATCATCAACCCCTCGGTATACGGGTGCGAGTAGACCGACTTGTGGAAGATCTCCTTGGCGTCGGCTTTCTCGACGATCTGGCCGCAGTACATGACGGCGACCTCGTCGGCCATCTCATGGATGACGCCCAGGTCGTGGGTGATGAAGAGGATCGAAGTGCCGGTCTGGCGCTTGAGGTCGTTCATCAGCTTGAGGATCTGCGCCTGGATGGTCACGTCCAGCGCGGTGGTGGGCTCGTCGGCGATCAGCAGCTTGGGCTTGCAGGCCAGCGCCATGGCGATCATGACGCGCTGGCGCATACCGCCCGAAAGCTGGAACGGGTACTGCTTGGCCACGCGCTCGGGGTTGGGAATTTTGACGTCGGCCAGCAGCTCGGCCGCTTTGGCGCAGGCCTGCTGCTTGGTCATGTTCTGGTGGATGCGCAGCACCTCGCCGATCTGGCGCTCCACAGTGAACACCGGGTTCAGCGAAGTCATCGGCTCCTGGAAGATGACCGAGATCTCGTTGCCGCGGATGTGGTACATCTCTTTCTCGGTGCAGTTGAGGATGTCGCGGCCGTCAAAGGTCACGCTGCCGCTGTCGATCCAGCCGTTGCCGTCCAGCAGCTTGATGATGCTCATGGCAGAGACGCTCTTGCCGGAGCCGGACTCGCCGACGATGCCCAGCGTCTTGCCCGCTTCCAGCGAGTAGGTGACGTCGTTGACCGCCTTGACGATGCCTTTTTTGGTCTTGAAATAGGTGTGAAGGTTCTTCACTTCCAGCAAACTCATACGTCGATCACCTCTCCTTCGATTTCGGGTCGATAGCGTCGCGCAGGCCGTCGCCCACACAGTTGATGCTGATGGTGCAGATGCCGAACGCGATGGCCGGGAACAGCCAGCGCCACCAGTAATTCTCGATGACCTGGCCGTTCTGCGCGCCGTTGAGCATGTTGCCCCAGGTGGCGTTGGGCTCGGTGACGCCGAAGCCGATGAAGGACAGCGACGATTCCGTCAGCATACAGGTGGCAAAGTCCAGCGTGGCGTTGACGATGATGACGGTGATGATGTTGGGCAGGATGTGGCGCAGGATGATACCGAACTCCTTGACGCCCAGCGCCTTGGCGGCGGTGACGAACTCCTGCTCACGCTCGGCCAGGACGCTGCCGCGCACCAGGCGGGCGATGCCCGGCCAGGACAGCAGGCCCAGGATGAACATGATGAGGATGATGCGCTGCAATTCGCTGATGCTGTTGCCCAAAATGCTGGACAAGATGATACAGAACGGCAGGAACGGGATGGAGGAAACGATCTCGGTCAGGCGCATGAGCAGGTTGTCGATCTTGCCGCCCTTATAGCCCGAGATGCCGCCCACCAGCACGCCGATGAAGGTGGAGATGATGACGGCGATGAAACCGACGGTCATCGTCATGCGGCCGCCCAGCAGCAGGCGGCGGAAGACGTCGCGGCCCAGCTGGTCGGTGCCCATCAGGTAGCCGTCGAGGCCCCAGCTCTCGGCGTTGCCGTTCTCGTCGATGGCATAGCTGCCGAAGTAGTTGGTAAAGATGTCGGTCACGCCGGTCATTTCAGGGGCGTTGGTCTGGCCGAAGTTGTTGTTGCCCCAGCTGGTCACGGTGCCGTCGTCCAGAATGGCGGTGTAGTGGTAGCGGCCGCCCTCGATGTCGACGACATGGCCCTGGATCTCCTCGGGCACGTTCATGGAACCGTAGACGTTGTTGCCCCAGGTGTACACCTGGCCGTCGGCGGTCAGCGCGGCGGCGCTCTCGTCCGAGAGGGCGATGTCCACGGTGTTGCCCTGCACTTCCTCCGGCACGTTGGTGTAGGCCGAAGGCTTGTTGGACAGCGGCTCGACGCGGCCGTCGTTGGTCAGGGCGATGACGATGTTGGGGTTATCCTCAAACTGGGCGATGTTGCCCTGTACCCCCTCGGGGAAATAGATGCTGAGCAGGTAGGCGCTGCCCCAGTTGTACAGGCGGCCGTTCTCGGTCAGCGCCAGCGAGAACTGGTGCCCGGCCGAGACCTGCTTGATGGGCTGGCGGCTGACTTCCAGCTCGACGGGGATGGACGTCAGGCCCATGCGGTCGTTGCCCCAGGTGAAGATCTGGCCCTCGGCATTGACGGCCAGCACATGGTCGTAGCCGGCCGAGATCTGGGTCAGCTGGCCCATCTCGTCGGCGGCAGGGATGTTTTTGAGTTTGTCGGTGGGGAAAGTGCCCCACTCATACACGTTGCCGTCCTTGTCCAGCCCTACCGAGAAGGTGCTGCCCACGGAAAGCGCCTGGACGTTGCCCTGCAGCGAGTCGGGAACCTTCAGCAAACCAAAGCCGGGGGCGGCGTTGGCCTGGGTCACGTCCTGGTAGTTGAGTTCGATCGGGAAGAAGAAGGGAAGGATCATGCAGCACAGGAAGATGATAACGAACAGGCACAAGCCGACCATGGCGATCTTGTCCTTGATAAAGCTGGCCACCACCATGCGCATGGGGCTTTGCATCAGCTCTTCGTCCTGTTCCTCCTGGGGCATGCCGCCCATGATCATGCGCTCGGCTGCCGCGGCCGCGGTAGATTTCCTGCCGGCGTCTTTCTGTTTTTTAGCCATAGTCAGGGAACCTCCTTAGTTTTCGAGCCGGACCCGCGGGTCGACGATGGTGTAAGCGATATCCATGATGACGTTGCCGGCCAGCGCCAGAATGACGTAGAACATCTGCATCGTCAAGACGATGGAGAAGTCACGCTGCATCAGGCCGTCGATGAGCATCTTGCCAAGGCCGGGCCAGAGGAAGACGCTCTCGATCACGACCGAGCCGCCGAACAGCGCCACGACCCACGCCGTCGCGATGGTGACGATGGGGATGAGCGCGTTGCGGAACGCATGGACGTAGATGACGGTCTTTTCTTTGAGGCCTTTGGCGCGGGCGGTCTTGATATAATCCATGCGCAGCACGTCGATCATCTCGGCGCGGACATAGCGCGTGATGCTGCCGATGCCCGAGATGGACATGACGATGGCCGGCAGCGCCATGTGCCACGCGGTGTCCAAAAACATTTCAAACCCGCTGCCCGAGAAACCCGGCGACCGCACGCCGCTGATGGGGAAGATGGGAATTTTGACCGCGAAGGCGAAGATCAGCAACAGGGCGATGATGAAGCTGGGCAGGCTGTAGCCCACGATGGTGATGACCTGGATGAATTTGTCGAACACGCCGTTTTTGCGCACGGCGGTGGCGATGCCCAGCGGGATGGAGATGGCGAACACCACCAGCATCGATACGGCGTTGAGCATCAGCGTGTTGAGCATCGGGGTGCCGATGACCTCGATGACGTCGCGCTTATACTGGGTCGAGTACCCGAAGTTGCCGGTAAGCATGTTGCCGATCCAGATGAAATACTGCACCACCAGCGGCTTGTCGAGGCCGAGCTGCAGATAGGTGCGGTCGTACAACGCCTGGTAGGCGTCCGGCTTCATGCTCTGGCTCACATCGCCCAGCATCATGCGCACGGGGTCGCCCGGCATGGATTTGTAGATGAAAAACATCAAGATCGAGATGATGAAAAATACGAATACGATATAGACAAGACGCCGTACCAGGTACCTGCCTTTGCCCATTCGGTATCCCCCCATTTCCTGTGATTGGTGCCCGCGGGGGTGTGCCGCGGTTCAGTGCTTTAAAACGATGGTGCCTTAAAAAATCCGGCGGCCCCCCGGCAAAGGGGAACCGCCGGAACCCTAGTTCGTTATGCCGTTGGCGTCACGCCGCCGGCTTGCGAGCGGGTGCGGCCCCGGGGCCGGGTCATTCAGAGACCCAGGCGTCCAGAAGCGCGCGCTCCCAACCCCAAATCGCGGTGGCTTCCCAGCCATGCAGCTTGGTGGAGTAGAAGTCGAAGTACTCATCAGAGTACAGGGGGATGTCGGGCATCTTCTCGTTCCAGACCTTGATGTAGTTACGCCAGGCTTCCATCCAGGCCTCGGTATCCTCGTAGGGGATGTCCTTCATGGCGCCGGAGGCGTCGGCCAGCTCCTGGTCGACGATCCAGTTGGAGTTGTAGCCCGCACGCATCCACATCTCGTCGGTGGAGTAGTAGTACCACGGGGAGTTGGCGGTGGCGAAGCCGGTGGCCAGGTTGTACATGTTGTAGGTGGTCTCGCCGGCGTGGTTGATGCAGTCCTGCAGGGTGGCAAAGTCGGTGGTGGTCGCCTTCAGCTCCATACCGGCCTCGGCCATGTTGGTGGGCAGCATGGTGGCCAGCAGGTCAGAGACGGGGTTGCCCTCGGAGTTGCACCAAGTGATGACCAGCGGCTGCAGCGTGCCGTCAACATCCTTGTAGCGGGTGCCGGTGCCGGAGTAGGGGGTGCCGTCGGCGTTCAGGTTCCAGCCGTCGGCTTCCAGCAGTTCTTTGGCGGTGTCGACGTTGACTTCATAGCTGTTCAGGTTTTCAGCCAGCCAGTCGGCGTTCTCGGTGTACTCGACCTGGGCCAGGCCGTAGGCGGCGTTGACGACCGCGGCGTAACCGCCGGAGTACTGGCGCGCGAACTCGTTACGGTCCAGGCAGTAGGCAATGGCCTGGCGGACGGCGGCGCTGTCGGTGGGGAAGACGCTGCAGTCGAACTGGATCTTGCCGTAGCCGTTGCGGTAGTAGGTGGTGTCGGCGGCAATGCCCTCCTCGACGAGGTCGAGGCCGGCGTTGATGGTGTCAGCGCCGCTGGACTGGAACAGCAGGTCGACGGTGCCGGCCTCCAGCTCGTTGACCATCGTGTCGCTGGAGACAGTGCGGACGACCAGCGTCTCGATGACGGGCTTAACGCCGCGGTAGTCGCCGTTGTACTTGGGGTTGACCTTCAGGGTCGCCTCCTGGGCGGCCTCGTCAAAGCCGGCGAACAGGTAGGGGCCGCAGGTGACCTGCGGGTTGTAGCGGTAGCCGGTGTCGATGTTGTTGATGGTCTCGTTCAGCAGCTCAGCCGTGAAGTCGCCGGTGATGCGGGCGCCGTTCTCGGTGTCCTCGACATCGCAGCCCGGGGCGATGACGGCCATCGGGCGGGGACGGACGGCGGCGTAGGAGATGTCGTAGTGGTAGGGCAGCTCCTCGGCCTTGACGGTGACCGAGAAGGTCATATCGTCGATGAGGTGCACGCCAGCAAAGGTGTCGGTGGTGCCCTCGTTGTACTCTTCATAGCCGACGTAGACGTTCATGTTGGCGCCGGGGTAGCCGATCTCGATCATCGTCGGGCCATTCTCGAGCAGCAGCTCAAAGACGTAGTCCTTGGCGGTGATGGGGCTGCCATCGCTCCACACCAGGCCGTCGTTGATGGTCATGGTGTAGGTCTTGGAGCCGTCCTCGTTCTCGGTCTCCTCGTGGGAAGCCACGATGGTCTCGTCGTAGGCGAACTCGCCCTCTTTGGTGTAGGTGACAGTGTCGCCGCCGTGGATCAGGTCATACATGGCGTAGTTGGTCGCCGAGTTCGAGAAAGCAGTGTCGTAGAACTCGTTGATGACCTGGGTGGTCGTGCCGATGACCAGCTGGCCGGAGGGCTCAGTGGGGCGGGTGCTGGTTTCCTCAGCGGCAGCCTCCTCCGAGGTCGCCGCTTCCGTGGAGGAAGCAGACGAATCCGCCGCAGCGTCGTTGGTGACCGTCTCCTGGCCGCCGCAGGCCGCCAGCGAGACCGCCATGGTCCCCGCCAGCAGCAGGGACGCGATCTTGGTTGCGTTCTTGTTCTTCATGTTTGGTCAAAAACCTCCCTTTTCTTCCACGACCGAACGCCGGCGCGACAGGATGTCATGGTTTTCTGGGGAACCAGAAAACCCAAAAGGGCATGCCCTTTTGCGCCGGCTATCCACACGCGGTGTTCCCGCACCGCGCACAAACACATTCAGCCGATTGTTCAATTATACAGGTTTGTCACACCGCTGTCAATGTTTGCACACATTTCCCGGGGTGTTTTTGGCAGTTTCCTCAAAGATACGCGCGATTTTTGGCGAAACCGCCCAGCCCCCCTGCCGGGGCCTGTCGGCATTGCAAAGACAACTGTCCCCTGCCCTGCTCACGCGATGCCGGTCAGGTCGAAGCCGTCCAGCCAGCGGCTGGCGGCTTCGCAGACGCTGCGCAGGCAGTCCGGTTCGAAGGGGCTGACCATGCCGGCGTTTGCCAGCAGTTCGGTGAATACTTTGGTGCCGCCCTGGCGGGTGTAGGCCATGTAGTGCGCCCAGGCGTCTTTGGGGTCTTGCTGGATCATGGCCCAGAACTCCAGCGAGACAGTCTGCGCCAGGCAGTAGTCAATATAATAGAACGGGCTGGAGTAGATGTGGTGCTTTTGCTGCCAGCTCTCGCCGTCGCCATAGAACGGGATATCGCCGTCCAGCCGCAGCCAGGGCATGTAGGTGCCCAGCAGGTCTTTCCAGACGGCGTGGCGCTCGGCGGGGGTCAGGTCGGGTTTCTCATACACGATGTGCTGGAAATGATCCACCGCCGTGCCGTAGGGGATGAAGGTCAGCGCCGCGGCCAGGTGGCTGTAGCGGAACTTGGCCGCGTCCTTGCCAAAAAAGCCCTCGGCCCACGGCCAGGCAAAAAACTCCATACTCATCGAGTGGACTTCGCAGGCTTCCATGGTAGGCCAGGTGTACTGCATCGGCACGCGGTCGCGGTTGGTCCAGGCGGCAAAGGCGTGGCCGGCCTCGTGGGTGACGACCTCCACGTCGCCCTGGGTGCCGTTGAAGTTGGCAAAGATGAAGGGAACGTTGTAGTCGGGGAGGGAGGTGCAGTAGCCGCCGCTGGCCTTGCCGGGGGTGGAAAGCACGTCCAGCAGCTTGCCGTCCAGCATGGTGTTGAAGAACACGCTCGTCTCGGGCGAGAGTTCGTCGTAGAAGGTCTTGCCCATGGCCAAAATGGCGTCGGCGTCGCCCACCGGGCGCGGGTTGCCGGAGCGGAACATCAGCGCCTCGTCGGCGTAGCTCATCGGGTAGGGCACGCCCAGCCGCTGGGCCTGGGCGCGGCAGACGCGGTCGGCCACCGGCACCAGGTACTGGACGACGGCGGCGCGGAACTTTTCAATGTCCGCCTTGGTGTAGCAGTTGCGCTGCATGCGGTAGTAGCCCAGCGTGGTGTAGCCCTCGTACCCCAGCTTTTTGCCCATGCCGTCGCGCAGGTGGACGAGTTTGTCGTAGATTTCGTCCATCTGGGGCTGGTTTTCTTTGAACCAGCGGCCTTCCGCCTTCCAGGCGGCCAGGCGGCGGGCGTCGTCGGCGTCGGTCTTGTAGGGGGTCAGCTGGCTCAAGGTGCAGACGCTGCCCTCAAAGGGGATCTGGGCGCTGGCCAGCAGTTTTTCGTACTCCTGCGTCAGGTCGTTCTCCTTTTGCAGGTCGGGCACGATCTCGGGCGCAAAGGTTTTGCGGGCCATCTCGGCATTTTGGAACATCAGATCGCCGTACTCGGCCGCAAAATCGGCGCGGAAGGGGCTTTCGAGCAGGACGGCGATGAAGGCGTCGCGGCAGACCTGCAGCTCGGGGTCGGCGGCGTTCCAGAATTTAGACTCGCCGTCGTAAAAGGCGTCGCGGGTGTCGATGCTGTGGCGGGTGCTGGCCAGCGTGGCCAGCGTCTGGATGTGGCGCTCGAGCGCGTCATTCTCCAAAAAGGCGGCGCGGGCGGCGGGGTAATCGGCCGCGGCGCGCAGCCGGGCGGTGATGGCGTCGTAGTCGGCTTTCAGCGCCGCCAGGTCGGGGCGCTGGTAGGGCATTTCGGGGAAAGTCATAGCAGAGGGGTCCTCCTTTTTTTCAATGGGGCGCTGCGCCCCTTAGTTTTGCAACAGCAGCGTGTGGAGTTCGGCCACGGTGCCGGCCAGTGCCGCCGCGCCGGCGGCGGAGAGTTCTTCGGCCGTGCCGTAGCCGTACACCGCGCCGATGCAGGGCAGGCCGTTTTGGGCCGCGCCCCGCACGTCGTGTTCGCGGTCGCCGACCATGACGGCCGGCCGCGCGCCGGCCGCCCCCAGCGTTTGCAGGGCGTAGGCGACGACGTCGCCTTTGTCGGTGCGGGTCTCGTCGATGGTGGCCCCGCAGATGGCGGTGCAGTAAGCGTCCAGCGCAAAATGCGCCAGGATGCGCCGCGCAAACGGTTCCGGCTTGCTGGTGGCCACCGCCACCGTTTTGCCGGCGGCCTGCAGGGCGGCCAGCAGTTCGGGGATGCCGGGGTAGACGGCGTTTTCAAAGAGGCCGGTTTCGGGGTAATATTCGCGGAAGGCCGCGACGGCACGGGCGGCGTCGGCTTCGCCCAGCCCCAAGATCGTGCGGAAACTCCACGGCAGCGGCGGGCCCAGGAAACCGCGCAGCTGGGCTTCGCCCGGCAAGGGCAGGCCCAGTTTGCGGCAGGCGTACCGCACCGAGTTGAGGATGCCGGGGGCCGAGTCGGTCAGTGTGCCGTCGAGGTCAAACAGGATGGTCTGGTACTGCATGGCGCGCCCCGCTTTAGTTGAACTTGAACAGTTTTTGCGCGATGCGGTACCCCGCGATGCTGAGCTTGCTGCCCAGCCAGCCCGGCAGGTTGCACCCCTGCGCCACCGAGCGGCGGCACCGGCGGTACAGGCGCTCGTCGTGGGCTTTGAGGTCGTCCCACAGCTGTTTGCGCTTTTGCAGGGCCTCGGCGCTGCCGTCCAGCGTCAAAAAGATGCTGGAGATCGCCATCATCATCGAGAAATAGTTGAGCATATACGCGCGCAGCTTTTTTTGCTGCGGCGGCAGCGCAAAGACGTCGACGGCGTTCATCATCAGGCGGGTGACGCGCAGCTGCTGGTCGACGCGCTTGATCATGTTTTTCTCGTTGACGCTCTGGTCCTCGCGCCCGATGAAATAACGGTAGAGGTCCTGGTTGAGGTAGTAGATGGTGTTGACGCAGGGCAGCGGCTGGTAGACAAAGATGTTATCGACATAGAACGTATGCTTGGGCAGCACCATGCCGCTGGCGCGCAGCACCGCCGTGCGGTAGATGACACTGTGCATCAGGATGTTTTTGTTGGGCGGGAAATGCCCGATCTCGTTCCAGTGGAAGACGCGGTCCTCGGGCAAAATACCCTTGTAGTTGACGATGTTGCGGGTGTTGTCGGCCACATGCTCATAGACATAGTTGGCCATGACCAGGTCCAGCGGCGTCTCGTCGTGGGCATGCTGGCGCAGCACGTCCATCACGTTGGCCAGCGCGCCGGCGTCCAGCCAGTCGTCGGAGTCTACCACTTTAAAAAACAGCCCCGTGGCGTTGCGGATGCCCTGGTTGACGCCCTCGCCATGGCCGCCGTTCTCCTGGTGGATGACCCGCACGATGCCGGGGTACTTTTTGGCGTAGTCGTCGGCGATCTTGCCGGTGTTGTCGCTGGAGCCGTCGTCCACCAGGATGATCTCGGCTTCCTCGCCGGCGGGCAGCAGGGTCTCGATGCAACGGTCCATGTAGGCGGCCGAGTTGTAGCACGGCACGGTAAAGGTGATCAGTTTCATACAGATGCTCCTCTTCTCCTGCGCGGGCGTTCCTGCATAAGGGCAGCGCCGCCTGCGCGGTGGGGCGGGCGGCGTTTGGCACGCCCGCCGGTGTAGCACTAGCATACCCTGTTTTGCGCAAAATTACAAGGGGCAATCCTGCCCTACCCTGCCGCGCATAAGAACGCCCCGCGCCTGCCGGGCGGGCAGGCGCGGGGCGTCGCTTGCTGACGGGGGCCAAATGGCCGGTCGTGTGGTTTTGGAACGGCCGCTCAGAACAGATCGTCGCGGTTAAATTGGTGCAGGCCCGACGGGATCACGTCGTTGTAAACTTCCTCCGGCAGGCCGTAAGGAGGGGCCGGTTCCAAAAAACCATGCATCCATTCCGCCAACGTGTGCAGCTTCAACATGCAACCCGATCTCCTTTCTGTGTTCTGTCTTTATTATACGCAAGGAGTCCGACT
The DNA here is from genome assembly GCA_019115045.1 of Candidatus Gemmiger excrementipullorum. GTDB lineage: Bacteria > Bacillota > Clostridia > Oscillospirales > Ruminococcaceae > Gemmiger > Gemmiger excrementipullorum. The sequence goes on from DXEI01000056.1 coordinate 36,414, forward strand.
TTTGCAAGCCGCATTTTGTACAAACTTACAAAAGTTATTTGTATATTTTCCACTATTTCAGCATCTTGTACATATTCGCGTTGCATCTGTACGCCTTACGCGGACAGTTCCGCCCACGCTTCCTGCATCGTATCGGCCGAGAAGAGGAACTCCCCCGCCTCGGAATAAACTTCGACATGGCCGCCGACATACCGGATCTGCTGCGTCATGGTGGTACCGCCTTTCTGTTGTGGTATGCCTTTAGTATAGGGCATACGCGGTACCATAATGCGGGCTTTTTCAGCCGGGCGCCGTCTTTGCAGTACAGGAAACCGGACTGCAGGTGGCCCGCCGGGCGGCGCGCAGCACCCACACGACCCAGCCGCACAGCAAAAACCAGTAAAAGGTGTAGCGCGGGCAGACGAGCCCGGCCAGGTTGCCCCACTCGGCGCTGTAGTCCCACACGGCGGTGTGCAGCACCTCGCGGCAGAGCACGCCGACAGCCGCCTCGACCCCGCTGACGCCCGCCGCGCCCGCGCAGGCCGCCCCGGCCAGCGGCAGCGGGCGTTCGGCCAGCATCTGCAGCCCGCACAGGCAGACCCCGCCGGCCACAAACATCGTCCAGTGGGTGGCGCCGCGCCAGGCCAGTTCCACCCCCAGGTAGCCGCTGCCGCCCAACACAAAAAGCGCGATACGTTCCAACATAGCAAAAGCCCCTTCCGCACACAGCTGGTTTGTGCTAGTATGCGCGGAAGGGGCGGCTTGTAACCGCTTTGTAACAAATTTTATTTGGAGAGCTGTTTCAGCAGCGCGCTGCGGGTATCCCACAGTTTCTGGCTGAGGTCGACGTAGTAGCGGTGGGGGTTTTCAAAGCGCTTGACTTCGTCCCACAGCGTGTTGACCTGCGCCTTGCAGAATTTTTTGATGTCGTCGAGGCTGGGGCTCTGGTAGACGCGGCGGCCGTCCCGGTAGATCTGCGTCGAAAGGCAGCGCGCCGTGCAGTGGACGTAGGTGCACTCTTTCCAGGTCTCGATGGGGTCGAACAGCGTGATGCCGTGCTGCGTCTCGACGGTCTCGTCAGCCATCGTGATGAGGTCAGCCATCGCCTTGCCGTCCTCGTCATAGATGCGCCAGACCTTTTTCAGGCAGGGGATCGTCATCTTCTCGGCCGATTCGGACAGTTTCATCTTGGGCGTATAGCTGCCGTCCTGCTCTTTGACGGCGGCCAGCTTGTACACGCCGCCGAACACCGGGTCGGATTTGGCGGTGATCATGTTTTCGCCGATGCCAAAGCTGTCCACCCGCGCGCCCTGCAGGATCAGATCGCGCACGATGTACTCGTCCAGGCTGTTGGACGCGCAGATCGGGCAGTCGGGGTAGCCGGCGGCGTCCAGCATCTTGCGCGCCTTTTTGGAGAGGTAGGCGATGTCGCCGGAGTCGATGCGGATGCCCTTGGGGCGCTTGCCCATGGGTTTGAGGACCTCGTCAAACACCTTGATGGCGTCCGGCACGCCGTGGCGCAGCACGTTGTAGGTATCCACCAGCAGCACGCAGGCGTCGGGGTAGAGTTCGGCGTATTTTTTAAAGGCCTCGTACTCGCTGGGGAACATCTGCACCCAGCTGTGCGCCATCGTGCCGGAGGCCGGGATGCCGAAGTCCCGCGCCGCCATCACGCAGGAGGTGGACCCGCACCCGCCGATGTAGGACGCCCGCGCGCCGAAGTAGGCGGCATCGTACCCCTGGGCGCGGCGCGCGCCAAACTCCATGACCGGGCGGCCGGCCGCCGCGCGCACGATGCGGTTGGCCTTGGTGGCGATAAGGCACTGGTGGTTGAAGGTGACCAGCAGCAGCGTTTCGAGCAGCTGGCACTCGATGGCCGGGCCCTCGACGGTGACGATGGGCTCCTGCGGGAAGATGGGCATGCCTTCCTCAATGGCCCAGATATTGCAGTGCAGCCGGAAGTTGGCCAGGTAGGTAAGGAAGCGTTCGTCAAAGACTTTGGTCGCGCGCAGGTAGTCGATATCCTCCTGCGTGAAGCGCAGGTTGTCGACGGCGTCGATGAACTGCTGCAGCCCCGCCATGATGGCGTAGCCGCCGCCGTCCGGCACGCGGCGGAAGAACATGTCAAAGACGGCGATCTTGTCCTCATACCCTTCGTCCAGGTAGCCGGCCGACATCGTCAGCTCATAGAAGTCGGTCATCGTCGTCAGGTTGCGTTTTACATCCAGCATTGGTGGTCTCCCCTTCCCGCAGGCGGTCTTGTTTATTTGCTGTCCCCTTCCCGGCTCCAGGCGCCGAGGATGGACAAAACCCAGATAAAGGCGTACACCGCCACGACCGCCATCGTGAGCATGATGACGACCTTGAAATAGGTGCTGGAGAAAAACTCCCCGACCCGGGCGATGGTGTACAGCAGCTGATTGCGCGAGACGTCGCTGCCGGCGATGAGCTCCACCGTGCCGATGGGTTCGCCCTCGATGCTCAGCGTCACGGTGCCCACGACGTCGCCCTGACGGATGGGCGCGGTCAGGTGGTCGGGCAGCTGGAAGGTCTGCTCGGTCAGTTCGGCGCCGCCCTCGCGCAGCAGCAGCGTCATCATATCGTCGGCCGGGTAGAGCATGACGGTGTCAGTCTCGGTCGAGTAGACGATGCGGCTCTCGGTGATGGGCTGGGTGGTATCCAGCGCCGGGGCGATGGTGTAGGTGGCGAACACCCAGTCCATCAGGGCGCCGGTCTCCAGCAGGGCGGGGCGGCCGCCCTCCTCGTCGGTGGCGTTGGGCACGTTGAGCACTACGCTGATGTAGCTTTCGCCGTCCTGCGTGTGCCAGCCGGCAAAGTTCTGCCACTCGCCCAGACTGCCGGTCTTGCCGCCGCGGGTGTAGGCGCGGTAGTAGCCGCTGCTGGAACTGACCATGCGGTCGGTGTTCTGGATGATGTAGGTGCCCGGCGTGGGGTAGTTGGCGTTGGTGCCCATATCGTAGGTGGGCGTGGCCATGACCTCGGCCACGATATCGTACGCCGTCAGCGCGCGCAGGATCAGGTAGGCGTCGCGGGCCGTCGTCACGTTGCCGTCGTCCAGGCCGCAGGGGTCGGTGAAGGTGGTGCCGGTGCAGCCGATGGCCGCGGCTTCCTCGTTCATGCGGGCGACGAAGTTATCGACGCTGCCGCCACCCATATAGTCCGCCACGATGTAGGCGGCCTCGTTGGCGCTGGGCAGCAGCATGGCGTACAGCAGGTTGCGCAGCGTCTGGGTGTCGCCGCGGCGGATGTCGGCCGTCGAGGCGTTGGTCGTCTGCTCCCAGATCAGGTCATAGATATACCCGGGCGCGGTGAGCGAGATGGTGTCCAGCTGGTCCTGGTAGCTTTCCAGCAGCAGCAGGCAGGTCATCATCTTGGTCAGGCTGGCGGCCTGGAGCTGGGTCTCGCTGTTTTTCTCGTAGACGACGATGTTGGTGTCGAGGTTGACGACGTAGGCGGCCGGGGCCGTCAGGGCCGGGGCGTCGGTGGAAAGGGCGCTGTTCTCCCCTTCCGCCGCTGCCGGCACGGCCAGCACCAGCGTCAGCACCAACGTGCACAACAGGGCGCAGAATTTTTTCATAGGCAAAGGTTCCTTGGTTCGTCAGGCCCGGGCACGGCGGCCGCCGCGCTCCGGGGAACGGTGCGTACTGGTTTTAGTATAGCAAATTTTCCCCCGAAATAAAAGGGAAAGCAGGGCTAATTCATTGCCCCGGCGGTGGCAAACAGGCGTTCGACCTCGTCGGAGAGCGCTTTGTGCGCCGGGTCGGCCAGGTTGGGGTCCTGCGCCAGCAGGGCTTTGGCTTCGTCCTGTGCGACGCGCAGCGTGCGGGTGTCCTGCACAAGGTCGGCCACCCGCAGCGTGGGCAGGCCGTGCTGCGCCTGGCCGAAGAAATCGCCGGGGCCGCGCGTTTCGAGGTCGTATTTGGCCACGGCGAAGCCGTCGGCCGTGCGGCACAAAAAGCGCAGGCGCTCGCGCACCGAGTCGCTGCCGTTGTCCGAGATCAGAATGCAGCAGGAATCCGCCGCGCCGCGCCCCACGCGGCCGCGCAGCTGGTGCAGCGCCGAAAGGCCGAAGCGCTCGGCGTTCTCGATGACCATGACGGTGGCGTTGGGCACGTCGACGCCGACCTCGATGACGGTGGTGGAGACCAGCACGTCCAGCTCCCCCGCCTTGAACTGCTGCATGACGGCGTCTTTTTCTTTGGGTTTCATCTTGCCGTGCAGCAGGCCGATGCGCCGGTGCGGCAGCAGCGGGCAGACGGTCTCGGCATAATATTGCTTGACGGCCTGCATGCCGGCGTCGAGCTCGTTTTCCTCAATGGCCGGGCAGACGATGTAGACCTGGTGCCCGGCGGCGATCTGTTTGTCGAGGAAGCCGTACATATCGCGCCGTTTTTTGCCGGTGATGAACCAGGTCTTGACCGGTTTGCGGCCGGGCGGCAACTCGTCCAGCACCGAGATGTCAAGGTCGCCGTACAGCAGCAGCCCCAGCGTGCGCGGGATGGGCGTAGCGCTCATGACCAGCAGGTGCGGGCTTTGCGCCTTGCCGGCCAGCAGCCCGCGCTGGCGCACGCCGAACCGGTGCTGTTCGTCGACGATGGCCAGGCCGAGGTTTTTGAAGACGACGCTGTCGGTGAGCACGGCGTGGGTGCCGACGACCAGCCCGGCGCGGCCGTCGGCAATGGCGCCGAGGGCGATGCGCTTTTCGCTGGCTTTCATGCCGCCGACGAGCAGCGTGACGTTGATACCGAACGGTTCCAGCCGGTCGGCCAGCGTGGCCGCATGCTGGCGGGCCAAGATCTCGGTGGGGGCCAGCATCGCGCTCTGCCAGCCGTTTTGCGCGGCAAACCAGATGGCGGCGGCCGCCACCAGCGTTTTGCCGCTGCCGACATCGCCCTGCAGCAGGCGGTTCATCGGCGCGGCGGCGCACAGGTCACAGGTGATCTCCTCGGTGGCGCGGCGCTGCGCCCCGGTGGGCGCGTAGGGCAGGCTGCGCCAGAACGGCCCCAGGTCCAGCGGGCGCATCGGCGCGCTGGTGGCGCGGCGGCCATGGCTGCGCAGCAAAAAGATACCGATCTGCAGCAGGTACAGTTCCTCAAAGATCAGGCGGCGGCGGGCGGCGGCCAGGTCGGCGGCGTCGCGCGGGGCGTGCATGGCGCGCACGGCCTGCGCCTTGCCCGGCATGCGGTAGCGCGTCAGCAGCGCGGGGGGCAGCGGGTCGGGCAGTTCGTCCACATAGGCCAGCGCCGCCTGCGCGCAGTTGGCGTGGCGGGCGGCAGGCAGGCCCTCGGTGCCCGGGTAGACCGGCACAAAGGGGCTGGCGGCCACCTGGGCCTCGGTGCGCACCAGCGGGTGCAGCAGTTCGCGGTGGGTCAGCGCGCCGCCGATGCGCCCCTCAAAAAAGTAGCTTTGGCCGACGACGAGCTTTTCGGCCGCGTAGGCCGCATTGAACCACGACAGCGCCAACACGCCGGAATCGTCGGCCGCCAGCACGCGGTGCAGCAGCCGCCCGCCCTTGATGCGACGGGGCGGTTCTTTTTGCAGCACCGTCGCCTTCACGCAGCAGTCGGTGTCATAGGGGGCTTCGGCAATGGCGTAGGGCTGCGTATAGTCGATGTATTTGCGCGGGTAGCACAGCAACAGGTCCCGCACCGTGACGATGCCGAGTTTTGCAAACTTTTTGGCAAACGCCGGGCCGACGCCCTTGAGGTATTGGACCGAACTGTCGAGGGTGGGCATTGCGGGACCTCCTTTCTGCGCTTTTTTGTACGGGGCGGCAGCGCCCCTGCGACGGCCTGCGCCCCGGGATGCAAAAAGGACGAACCGGCTGCAAGCCGCGGGCGGCCGTGGAGCCTGATTCGTCCTGTTGGGTGTTTTTGGGGTCTGCCGGGTTTACTCGACCGAGATCATGTAGTAGTACACCGGCTGGCCGCCGCTGATGTGGCTGACCTCGATGTTGCCGCCGCACTTGGCGCGGACCATCTCGGTGGTATGCTCGGCTTCCTCCTCGCTGACGTCGCAGCCGGAGATGACCGTGATGAACTGGGTGTCTTTTTTGCGCATCGAGCGCGCCAGGCGGTAGGTGGCCTTGACGATGTCGGTGCCGGTGGCGACGATCTTGCCGTTTTCCAGCGCCATGATCTCGCCCTTCTTGATGGGCTTGCCGTCAAACTCGCTGTCGCGCGCGGCGTAGGTCACCAGGCCGGTGCTGACGCGGTCGGCGGCCTGCATCATGGTGACGGCGTTGTCGTCGGGCTTGGCGTCGGGGTCAAAGCTCAGCATCGCGGTCATGCCCTGGGGCACGGTGCGGGTGGGCAGCACGATGACCTTGCGGTCGGCCAGCTTCTGTGCCTGCTCGGCCGCCATGATGATGTTCTTGTTGTTGGGCAGCACCAGCACGGTCTTGGCCGGCACGCTCTGGATCGCAGCCAGGATGTCCTCGGTCGAGGGGTTCATCGTCTGGCCGCCGCTGACGACGGCGTCGACGCCGAGGTCGGCAAAAACGCTCTTGAGGCCCTCGCCGGCCGCGACGGCCACAAAGCCGTACGCGCGCTCGGGGTCGACGGCGGCGTAGGTGAACTCGCTCTCCTTCTTCTCCTCAGCGCGGGCCTGCTTTTCCAGCCCTTTGCCCTGGGCCTGGCGGGCCAGGAACTGCTCGTGCATGTTCTCGATCTTGAAGTCGGTCAGGTAGCCGTACTTGATGGCCTCCGACAGCATCATGCCGGGGTCGGAGGTGTGCACGTGGCAGTTGGCGACGTCGTCGTCCTCGATCACGACGACGGAATCGCCGTTGGACTCAAGGAACGCGCGCAGGCGGGTGACGCTGGCGCCCTCGTTTTTATGCAGCAAAAACTGCGTGCAGTAGCCGTTTTTGATGTCCTCGACCTTCATCAGGTCGTCGGCGAAGACGCCCTTGCCCGCCGCGTCGCTGGACACTTTGGGTTTGGCGGCGACCTCGGCGCTCGCGACGATCTCGCCGCCGTCGAACACCTGTTTCATGCCCTCAAACACGACCATGATGCCCTGGCCGCCGGCGTCCACGACGCCCGCTTTTTTGAGCACAGGCAGCAGGTTGGGGGTATCCTCCAGCGCGGCCTGGCCGGCTTCCATCATGGCGGCCCACAGCGCGGCGGGTTCCAGGTCGGTGCAGGCGGCGGCTTTCTCGGCCGCCAGGCGGGTGACCGTGAGGATGGTGCCCTCGGTGGGTTTCATGACGGCCTTGTAGGCGGCGTCGACGCCCATCTGCAGCGCGTTGGCCAGATCGGCCGCGCTGGCTTCGGTCTTGTCTTTGAGCGCCTTGGAGAAGCCGCGGAACAGCAGGCTGGTGATCACGCCGGAGTTGCCGCGCGCGCCGCGCAGCATCGCCGAGGCCGCCGTCTTGCTGGCTTCGGCCACCGTGCAGGTGTCGGGCAGGGCTTCCAGCTCGCGGATGGCCGCGCCGACGGTCATGCTCATGTTGGTGCCGGTATCGCCGTCCGGCACGGGGAAAACGTTCAGCTCATCCACGCGGGTGCGCTGGTTGGCAATGTTGTTGGCGCCGGAAAGGATGGCGTCACGCAGGATCTGGCCAGTAATCATCGTCTGTTACACCTCATGTCTTAGTCTGCCAAAATATCGTCCACATACACGTCGATGCGTGCGACGCGCAGGCCGGTCGCATGTTCGACTTCGTCCTTGACGCGGTGGGTGATGCTTTGCGAGATGGATGCGATATTGAGCCCATACCCCACTTTGATATGCAGCGCAATGACCAGACGGCCGCCTTCCTGGGTGACGGTAACGCCCTTGGGCGGCAGGCTGCCGGTGCGCAGCGCGTTGGATACGATGTTCTCCGTCGGGTTCTGGCCCATGGCGGCGATCCCGTAGCACTGCTTGGCGGCCTGTTCCACCAGACCGGAAAAATAGTCGTTGGTCAAAGAGATATGTCCGTAAGGATTGACCTTGGTGATCATCTGCGATCCTCCTTTGCTGGGCTTACTTAAGGCTATTATACACCTTTTGCATGCGTTTGAACAGTCTCTTTTGCTAAAAAATCTTGTGCTGTTTTTTTACATTCCATTCACAAACTTTGGAGCGGAAATGTATATACTGTTTATAACAACATCACCAAAAGGAGCCGTTGTTTCTATGAACTTATTGTTCTTTTTGACGCCTAAGCAAGATGTTTTATATATCTGTGAGGATTTTACCCTGCGCCAGACGCTGGAAAAATGGTCCAACCAGCACTACGCCACCATCCCCGTGCTGAAACGCAACGGCGAGTATGTGGGCACCATCACCGAGGGGGACATTTTGTGGGGCATGAAAACGCTGCACGGCCTGGACCTGGAAGCCAGCGAGGACGTGCCCATTGCCAGTTTCCCGCGGCGGCGCGACTACAAGGCCGTGACGGTGACCACCGACATGCGCACGCTGGTGGCGGCGGCGGTGGACCAGAACTTTGTGCCGGTGGTGGACGACCGCAACGTCTTCATTGGCATCGTGCCGCGTACCGCCATCATCAAATACATGCTGCGGCGCATGGACGCCAGCAGCGAGACGACGCAGATCTCCACCCGCGCGATCCGCAGCCGTTTGGCGCAAAACGACGCCTGAGCTGCACGGCCGCGCCGGCAGCAAGAGCGCCCCTGCCCTGGCTTTTTGCCGGGGCAGGGGCGTTTTGTGCGCTTTGGGGCACACGCAAAAACCGCCCGCCGCGGGGCGAACCCTGCGGCGGGCGGCAGTTTGTGGAACGTAAGGGAAACTTACTTCAGCTCGACCTTGGCGCCCAGCTCTTCCAGCTTCTTCTGGATGTCCTCGGCGTCGGCCTTGGAAGCCTGCTCCTTCAGCTTGGCGTTCGGGGTCTCGACCAGCTTCTTGGCCTCCATCAGGGAAACGCCAGTCAGCTCCTTGACGGTCTTGATGACCTGCATCTTGGAAGCGCCGACATCGGCCAGGATGACGTCGAACTCGGTCTTCTCTTCCTCAGCGGGGGCGGCGGCAGCGCCGGCGGCAGCGGGAGCGGCGGCGGCCACAGCGGAAACGCCGAACTCCTCGCAGATGGTGTCAACGAGCTCTTTGAGCTCCAGAACAGTCATAGTCTTGACAGACTCGACAATGGCAGTGATCTTCTCAGAAGCCATGATAGTTACCTCCATTACAGTATGTTTTTAGGTTTAGGCGGCGCATTGTGGTTGCGGGCGCTGCGCCGGGGCGCTCAGGCAGCCAAAGCTGCGATCAGGCAGCGGCCTCGTCCTGCTTGTCGACGACAGCCTGCAGGGCCACAGCCAGACCACCGACGATCCCGTTGAGGGAGCCGGCCAGCATAGAAAGCAGGCCTTCGCGGTTGGGCATGGTGGACAGGCTCTTGACGCCGGCGGCGTCGAGGACCTGGCCGTCGCAGAAGCCGCCCTTGACGGTGAAGCGCTTGGATTTGTCGGCGTCGGCGAACTTGCACAGGATGCGCGCCGCGGCAGCCGGGTCCTCAGCGGACAGGGCAATGGCGGTGTCACCCTTGAAGCAGTCGGCCAAACCCTCGTACTGGGTGCCTTTGACGGCCAGGCGCAGCATGGTGTTCTTGACGACCATGTAGTGCACGCCGGCCTCACGCAGCTCCTTACGCAGCTTGGTGTCGTCGGCCACGCTGATGCCGTTGTACGCGACGACGACGCCAGCCAGAGAAGAAGCGATCTCCTCGTTCAGGGCCTTGACAAGGGCCTTCTTGGATTCCAGAATCTTTGCACTGGGCATGTTACATTTCACCTCGTTCCACTTACAGTTTGGTAACGGTAAGCGGCTTTTCGCGTAGAAAGAAAAGCCCCTTCCCCGTTGCCGGGAAAAGGGCTTGAAAGCAGAGCAGTCAAACGCACGTTTCTCGGCAGGCCGGGTCACCCCGTTATGCCTTGCGGCACCTGCTGTCTTAAAAACAGCTTACAAAGTATAGCACGCGAACGTGCGTTTGTCAAGTGCTTTTTGGGGCTCAGACACCGTACTTGTTGGTGGCAACGCGCACGCCGGGGCCCATGGTGGTGGCGACGGTCGCGCTCTTGAAGTACTGGCCCTTGGCCGCGGCGGGTTTCGCCTTGGCGATGGCGTCCAGGACGGTGTCCAGGTTGGTCATGAGCTTCTCGGCGCCGAAAGAGGCCTTGCCGATGGGCACATGGATGATGTTCTGCTTGTCCAGGCGGTACTCGATCTTACCGGCCTTGGCGTCGGTGACAGCCTTGCCGACATCGGGGGTCACGGTACCGGCCTTGGGGTTGGGCATCAGGCCGCGGGGGCCGAGGATCTTACCCAGACGGCCGACACGGCCCATCATGTCGGGGGTGGTGACCAGGACGTCGAAGTCGAGGTAACCGCCCTGGATCTTGGCGATCAGATCGTCATCACCGACCTCCTGCGCGCCGGCAGCTTCCGCCGCTTTGGCGGCGTCGCCTTTGCAGATGGCGATGACGCGGACGTTTTTGCCGGTGCCGTTGGGCAGGACCACAGCGCCGCGGACCTGCTGGTCGGCGTGGCGGCTGTCGACGCCCAGGCGGACATGCAGCTCAACGGTCTCGTCAAACTTGGCGGTCGCAGTCTTGCAGCACAGCTCCAGGGCTTCGGCCGGGTCATAGATCTTGCTGCGCTCGATCTGTTTGGCAGCGTCGGTATATTTCTTGCCGTGTTTCATTGGTCATTCCCCTCCTGTTCAACCCTCAACGGTAACGCCCATGCTGCGGGCGGTACCCTTGATCATGCTGACGGCAGCCTCCAGCGAAGCCGCGTTCAGGTCGGGCATCTTGGTCTTGGCGATCTCTTCGGCCTGGGCCAGGGTGATGGAGCCGACTTTGTTCTTGTTGGGCACGCCGGAAGCGGTCTCGATGCCGGCAGCCTTCTTGATGAGGACGGGCGCCGGGGGGGTCTTGGTGATGAAGCTGAAGGAGCGGTCGGCGTACACGGTGATGACGACGGGGATGATCATCCCCATCTGGTTCTTGGTGCGCTCGTTA